>DATDEX010000397.1:0-20945 GCA_036522895.1 Candidatus Eiseniibacteriota bacterium
CGTGGGCTTCGTGGAGCTCCTGGCCGCGAGCGCCAGGCTCCGCGCCGCGCCCCCCGCCCCGAGCAGCACGATGCGCGCCCGGCGCGCGTCGCGGTCCAACGCGGCCAGGAGCTCCACGAAGCCCACGCCGTCCGTGGTGTCGCCCGAGCTGCCCGCGGCGAGGAACGTGACCGTGTTGATCGAGCGCGCCCGCCGCGCGGTCGGGGTCGTCTCGCGCACGCAGGCGAGCGCCGCCTCCTTCAACGGCATCGTGAGGTTGCAGCCCGTGTAGCCCTCCGCGGCGAGGCGCGCGAGCGTCTCGCCGAGCGCCGCGAGCGGCGTGCGCACGGCGTGCGACTCGCAGTCGAGCCCCAGCGCGGCCGCGCCGGCGCGGTGGAGGTCCGGCGAGCGCGTGTAGCGGAGCGGATCGCCCAGCACCGCGAGCCGCACCCTGGCGGTCACGGCAGTGCGGGGGCGGGCGTGGTCTCGCGCGGGGCGTTCCGGCGCAGGCGCAGGACCATGAGCACGGCGAACAGGATCAACCCCGCGCTCATCAGCTGGCTCTCGGTCACGTCCAGCGTCCCGACCCGCATGAGCACCGCTTCGGTCTCGTAGGTGCGGGTGAGATCGATCGGGATCCGCACGAGCGCGAAGAGCCCGATGAACGACCAGAACATCACGCCCGGCACGCGGAAGCGGCGGCGCAGCGACTGGAAGAGCGCGAACAGCGCGAGACCTACGAGCGCGTTGTAGAGCTGCGAGGGGTGCACGGGCTGGTCGCCGTACTCGAGGTAGGCGAACGAGTCGCGGGGGAACACCACGCCCCACGGGAGCCGCGTCGGCCGGCCGTAACAGCAGCCGTTCAGGAAGCAGCCGATCCGCCCGAACATCGTGCCGAGCGCGAGCGACGGCGTGAGCGCGTCCGCGGTGATCCAGATCGGAAGCCGCATCCGCTTCGCCGCCACGAGCCCCGCGAACGTGCCCGCGACGATGCCGCCGTAGAGCGTGAGCCCGCCCTGCCAGAGCGCCAGGACGCTGGTCCACTCCCGCCGGAACTCCGGCAGGTGCTCGAGCACGTAGAGCATGCGCGCACCGAACACCGACGCGATGAGCGTCACCAGGATCACGTTCACGACGCGGTCCTCGTCGAGACCCAGCCGGCGCGCCTCGCGAAGCGCGAGGAAGGTCCCGACGACGAACGCCACAGCCATCATGAGCCCGTAGCTGCGCAGGTGGACGAACCCGACGTGCAGCAACTCTGGGTGCACTCAGTACTCCCGGCGACGCAGCGCCACGTTCTGGAGCAGCCCGATCTGGATGCAGTTCACGATGAGCGCGGTGCCGCCATAGGACAGGAACGGCAGCGGCACGCCCGTGACGGGGGCCCATCCGATGGTCATGAGCATGTTGACCATGATGTGGAAGAACAGCGCCGTGGTGATGCCCACGGCCATGAGTCCGGCGAAGCCATCGCGGGCGATCGAGGCGAGCCGGTAGCCCCGGAACACGACGATGCCGTAGAGCAGCACGACGGTCAACGAGCCGAGCAGCCCCAGCTCCTCCCCCACGACCGAATAGATGAAGTCGGTGTGCCGCATCGGCAGGAACGCCAGCGCCTTCTGCGAACCCTTGAGGTAGCCCTTGCCGAGCAGGCCGCCGGAGCCGATCGCGATCTTGGACTGGATGACCTGGTAGCCCGAGCCGCTCGGGTCCTGCTCCGGGTTCAGGAACGTCTCGATGCGCCGCTTCTGGTAGTCGTGCAGGTGGCTCCACATCTTGGGGAGCGTCACCGCCACCGCCCCGTTCAGGGCCACCATCGCGATGAGCACGACGACGCGCGGCCGGGCGAACGCGAGCATCCCCGCGAAGAGGCCCACGAACCACCACACGCTGCCGGTGAGGAAGAACAGCATGACGTTGAGGATCGGCGAGAGCCCGAGCAGCAGCTGCCCGGCCGGCATGCCGGCCCAGAAGTACATGGCGATGAGCATGGCGGGAAAGCTCGACGCGGTGCCGAGGTCGGGCTCCTTGGCCACGAGCACGAACGGCACGAGCGCGATGAACAGCGGCGGCACCCACCAGCGGAGCTTCCGCAGGTCGAGCCGCGCGTGGTCGAAGAAGCGCGCGAGCACGAAGATCGTGGCGAGCTTGGCGATCTCCGAGGGCTGGAACTGGAGCGGTCCGAGCTCGATCCAGCGCTTGGCGCCCAGGCGCTCGACACCGATGACGAACACCGCCAGGAGCCCGAGCAGCGAGATGCCGTAGAGCGGCCACGAGATGGAGTCGTAGAGCCGGTAGTGAACCGCGGCCACGAGCCAGGCGAAGCCCACCGCCACGCCGAACCAGAGCAGCTGCTTCACCCACAGGCCCTCGTGCGCGCCGGGCACCGAGGTGGCGCTGTAGACGGTCGCGAGCCCGATGCCGATCAACCCCAGCGTGGCGAACGCGAGCGGCCAGTCGAGCGGGGGCAGGCGGAAGCGCATGTCAGTCGGTGACCGTGTCGGCCGGCGCGGTGAGGGCCGGCGGCCGGATCGCGGCGGTGGTGTCGGGCAGGAACCGCTTCCGGAGCACGTAGCCGGCGATCGGCGCCGCCACCGCGCTGCCGTGCCCGCTGTTCTCCGACACGATCGCCATGGCGAGCACCGGCGTCTCGAGCGGCGCGAAGCACACGAACAGCGCGTGGTCCTTGCCGTGCGGGTTCTGCGCCGTGCCCGTCTTGCCCCCGATGTTCATGCCGGGCACGCGGGAGGCGTTCGCGGTACCCCCCGGCTCGGTCACCTTGCGCATCGCCAGGTGCACCGCGTCCCAGTTCTCGGCCGTCGTGACCAGACCGGTTTCGACCGCGGGGCCGATCTTGAAGTTCGCGTCGCCCTGCACCTCGCGGACGACGTGCGGGCGCACGGCGTGGCCGCCGTTCGCCACGATCGCGGTCATGGTCGCGAGCTGGAGCGGCGTGACGAGCAGCTCGCCCTGGCCGATGCCGAGGTTCAGGAGCGCGCCGCGCGGCCAGTGGCCGGTGTGGAAGTGCCGGTTGTAGTAGGCGGGCGTGGGCACCAGACCGCGCGCCTCCGCGGGCAGGTCGATGCCGGTGCGGTCGCCTAGCCCCAGCGCGAGCGCGGTCTGCGAGAGCGGCTCGAGCCCGAGGTGGAGCCCGAGCTGGTAGAAGTACACGTCGCAGGAGTGCTGGAGCGCGCTGATGAGATCCAGGCTGCCGTGCCCGCCGTGCTCCCAGCAGCCGAAGCGGCGCCCGCCGAACCAGTAGGCGCCGTTGCAGGACGTGGGCTGGTGCGAGTCGGGCGTCACGGCGCCGGTGCGCAGCCCCGCCAGCATGCTCACGATCTTGAACGTCGAGCCGGGCGGATAGGCGCTCTGGATCGCGCGGTTCAGGAGCGGGAACGCGCCGTTCCCGTTCAGGTCCTTCCAGCGCTGGAACGAGATCCCGCGCGAGAACTCGTTGGGATCGAACACCGGCTTGCTCACCATCGCGAGGACGCTGCCGTCGCGGGGATCCAGCACCACCGCGGCGCCGCGCTCGACGTGCTGCATGGCCTCCTCGAGGGCCAGCTGCATGTCGAGGTCGAGCGTGAGCGTGACGTCCCGCCCCGGCACGGGCAGGCGCGGCGGGCCCTCCTCGAGCGTGGTGACGCGCTTGCCCATCGCGTTCACCACCACGAACTCGGCCCCGTCCTCGCCGCGCAGCGCCTCCTCGTAGCGCGCCTCCACGCCCGTCTTCCCGATCAGGTCACCGAGCTTGTAGCCCTTGTCCGCGCGGTCGGTGAGCTCGTGCTCGTTGATCTCGCCGGCGTAGCCGAGGAGCTGTGCCGCGAGCGGACCCTGCGGGTAGCGGCGGATCGGCGCCACCTGCACGTCGAGGCCCGGGAGCTCCGAGCGCGACTCCTCGACCGCCGCCATCACCGCGTACGGCGCGGCCCTGCGCAGGATCGCGGTCTGCCCCGTGCGGTTCGCCTCCTGCACCTTGCGCAGGACCTCGAGCGTGTCCCCGTCGATCGCGCCGGTCACGCGCGCGAGCCAGTCCGAGTGGACGACCGCGCGCACGCGCAACGTGCTCTCGATGGGCGCCGGGCGGAACACGACGTCGAAGCTCGGCTGGTTGTCCGCGAGGATGCGGCCGCTGCGATCGCGGATCGCGCCGCGGGGAGCGCGGATGACGTCGAGGCGGATCCGGTTCTGCTCCGAGAGGCGCGACAGCTCGTCGTGCTGGAGCACCTGCAGCCGGAGCAACCCCAGCACGACCAGGCCGAAGCCCGCGATCGCGAGCCCGGCCAGGATGCCGAAGCGCTCGTCCCTATCCCGAAGTGGAGGACCCGGAGGCATTTCCGTAGCTCGAGCGGCGCGAGAAGAGCCGCGGCAGGAGGAGCAGGATCACGCCGAGCGGCGCGGTGGTCACGGTGGCGAGCAGGACGCGGCCGGCGAGCCAGCCCAGGTCGGCGACGCCGCCGCTCGCGTCGAACGCGGCGATCCAGATCTGGTGGAGCGCGGTGGCGGCGGCGAAGAGCACGAGTTGGGTGAGCGAGCTGTCCTTGACGAGCGTGGTCGAGAGCCGGCCCACGCCGTAGCCGAGGAGCGAGAGCGCCAGCGCGTGGCGCCCGATCCAGTGCGAGGCGTCGAGGTCGGCCGCGAGGCCCAGCACGAATCCGAACGTGGCGCCCCAGCCGTCGCGATGCCGGAGCGACCAGGCCACGGTCGCGAGCACGAGCACGTCCACGACCACGCCGCGCGCGGCGAGGCCGGCGAGCAGCGTCGTGCGCATGAGGAGCGCCACGACCGCGGCGAACAGGAACATCCCGATCCCTCTCATCGCGCTCTCCCGCTCGAATCCCGCGCCGCCGCGTGCGCCGCCGTCGCCGAGCGCGATTCGGGCGGCTTGTCGCCCCGGATGTGCGACGGCTCGAACTGGAGCTTGGGGCGCGGGATGCCGTCGGACGGCGGCCGCGGGCCGGGGGCCACGAATGCGTGCCGCAGCCGCGCGAGGCGCGCCGCCGGGGTGATCTCGATCTCCTGCATGAGTCCGGTGGGATCGCGATCGATGCGGCTCACGGTGCCGACCGGGAGGCCGCGCGGGAAGCGGAGCGACAGGTCGGACGTCACCACCGCCTCGCCCACGCGCACGGTGTCGGCGATCGCGACCGCCGACAGGAGCAGGCGCGGGCGCGGCGCGGGCACGAAGCGGAGGATGCCGTTCACGCCGGTCGTCTCCACCTCGCAGGCGACGGCCTGGTTGGGGTCGGTGAGCAGCGTCGCGCGCGACAGATCGGGCCAGCTCTCGGTGACGCGGCCGATCAATCCGTCGCTCGTGAGCACCGCGTCCCCCACCTGCACGCCCTCGTTCATCCCCGCCGAGAGCGTGGCCGCGTCCGGCATCGGCTCCCCTCCCCCGAGCGCCAGCACCTCGACCGGCTTCAAGCTGAGCCCGCGCCAGGCCGGCAGCCCGAGCTGCGCCCGCAGCCGCGGGGTCTCCGCGGCCATGAGTCGCAGCCGTGCGTTCTCCACCTCGAGCCGGGCGATCTTCTCGTGCAGCCCGGTGTTCTCGCTCCACGACGTCGACAGCCGGTCGAGCGCCCCGGCCGCGCTGTCGAACGGGGCGAACACCACCGCGCCGGCGCCGCGCAGCCAGCCGGCCGGGATGCGCTCGCCCACCACGAGCAGCAGAAGCGAGAGCGCCGCATACGTGGTCACGAGGACGACGCTGCGGCGCTCGGCCGGAGGCAGGATGTTCGCCACGACTCAGTCCCGGTGGCCGCTCAGGATCACCTTCTCGTAGTCCTCGAGCTTCTCGAGGATCTTGCCCGCACCGCGCACGACGCAGGTGAGCGGATCCTGCGCCACGCGGATGTTGAGGTTCGTGACCTCGCGCATGAGGAGGTCGAGGCCGCGAAGCAGCGCGCCGCCCCCCGTCATGTAGATACCGCGATCGACGATGTCGGCGGCCAGCTCCGGCGGCGTGCGCTCGAGCGACTCGCGCAGCGCGTTGACGATCTGGCCCACCGGCTCCTGGAGCGCCTCGCGGATCTCGACGCTGGAGACGCGCAGCGTGCGCGGGATCCCGCGCACGAGGTCGCGGCCCTTGATCTCCATGTCCATCTCCTCGGGGAGCGGGAACGCCGAGCCGATCTCGATCTTGATCCGCTCGGCGGTCTGCTCGCCGATGAGCATGTTGTACGCCTTCTTGGCGTAATTCATGATCGCCTCGTCCATCTCGTCGCCGCCCGTGCGGATGCTCGTCTTGGTGACGATGCCGTTCAAGGCGATGACCGCGATCTCGGTGGTGCCGCCGCCGATGTCCACGACCATGTTGCCGGTCGGCGTGTCCACGGGCAGGTCGACGCCGATCGCGGCCGCGATGGGCTCGGGCACGAGCAACACCTCGCGGCAGCCCGCGCGCACGGCGGAGTCGATCACGGCGCGCTTCTCCACCTCGGTGATGCCGGACGGCACGCAGATGATGATCCGCGGGCGGACCAGGAACTTGTGCTTCTGCACGCGCTGGACGAACTCGCGGAGCAGGTGCTCGGTGACCTGAAAGTCGGCAATGACGCCGTCCTTGAGCGGCCGGACCGCGTTGATCTCGTCTGGCGTGCGGCCGAGCATGAGCTTGGCCTCGCTGCCCACGGCGAGAACGCGGTTCGTGCTCTTCTCCACGGCGACCACCGACGGCTCGTTCAAGACGATCCCGCGGCCCTTCACCCAGACGAGCGTGTTCGCCGTGCCCAGGTCCATGGCCACATCGGTGGAGAAGAACCCCATCAGGCTATCGAGAAACATCCTTGCCTCGTGCGCTGTAGGTTGAAGGGAGACAGTCGACCGGGGACGCCCATGCAAAATCGGCACCGGAATCCCCGAACCGGCGTCCATGCCCACGGAAGGGGGCGGACGCTAGCACCCGCGCTCGCCGGGCGGCAAACTCCGCGCGCTCCGCACGGGGAACGGGCGATCCGCCATCTCGCTTGTCCGCAATAGCTTAGCGGATCGACCCCGGGTTTGGTGCGGGTGAACCGCGGGTCAGAGTCCGGTCCCGTGGGTCCGGTCCCCGGTCGTGCGGACCGCTCCTCGGTCCCCCCTCGCGCCCATTCCCAACCCTGCCGATCATGCCGGGAGCCGCACCGTAACTGCCCAGCACCGGGTGGCTTTTTGCCACGCACGGCCGCGGGCTGGTGTATGGCATCATGTAACAGTGGGTCTCCCGCCCAGCCCGGGCCGCCGTGGGAGTCCGCCACGGTCCCCGGTCCCGGAGCCTCGCGCCTGCACGGAATGACGCCCATCCGCCGTCTCGCCCTGAATCTGCTGTTCGTGCTGGCCTGTCTGGCCGCCACAGCCCTGCCCTGCCGGGCCCAGTCGGGCGGTTCCGCGCGTTTCGCGTTCGCCGACACGACGCTGCTCCGCGACACGCTCGACCTCCACTTCGACCGGCTGTTCGAGACCGCCGACAGCCTCCACATGCTCCCCGACACGCTGCGCGCCCAGGTGATCCGGTTCCGGCTGCCGATCCGACGGCTCCTCGCGATGGCCGATTCGATGGGCGTTCCGGTGGACTCCGTGGGCGACGTGATCTTCCGTGAGGGTTTGAATCCGCTCACCGCGAACGGGGGGGCCGCCGCGTCCACGTTCCGGTATACGAGCGGGTACAACTTCGGCAGGACCAGCACGACGTGGACGAACGGCTCCGACTACACCGTCTCGCGAGGTGCGATCCTCCTGCGCAACAACACGGACATCAGCATGGACCGCCAGACCGGCGGCGGCCGGCTGAGCCTGCAGCAGACGCGGGGGTCCACCTCCGAGCTGAATTGGCGGCTCAACCCCGATCTCTCGATCGGCGGCCGGGCCGTGCTCTCCGGATTCGACAACACGGACCAGGGCGCCTCGAACAACGTGGGCGAGAGGAAGAGTGAGTTCCAGCTCTCGTCACGCTCGCGCCAGAACCCGGTCCAGGACCTGACCTCCGAGCTCAACCTGTTCGGCGGTTACCTCGATCTCAAGAACTCCTCGCAGATCAAGCGCGGGCTCTCGGCTGATTTCAACGGCCGTCTCCGGCTGCAGAGCGGCAAGTGGCTCTCGCACGACTTGAATGGCGGCGTGAACGGCAACCTGTCGCGCACCCGGACGCCCACTTCGCTCGTCACGCTGCGGACGAGCGACTACTCCGGGAACCTGCGCGGGGCGCTGCTGCTGTTCGAGTCCGCGCCCGTGGGGCTGAACCTCAACTACTCCATGCGCAACACCCGGGTGGAGACCCCGACCAGCGCCGACACCGTGCAACGGCTGCTCACGTCCGGAAACTCGATCGACGCCACGCTGCGACTGCGGCGCTCCAACGATCGCTACCTGAACCTGAGCGGGAACACCGGGCTCAACAACACGTTGCAGGGCTCGCGGACGGACAAGGGCGTGCGCGCGGAGGGGCGCTGGGCGCAGGGGCCGTGGGCGCTCGACGGGAACTACTCCGACCTGATCGGCGACTCGCGCTACCCCCGCCGCAATCGCGCGTTCGGCTACGTCCAGAACGAGGACAATCACCTCGCTTCCGCCCAGCTCTCGCGGCCGTTCGGTCGCAAGCTCACCGCCCAGCTCTCGACCAACGTGTCGCTGTCGCGACTCCGCTCCCGCGCCACCGCGGACTCCGCTTCGCTCCCGACACCGCGTGACAGCTACCAGCAGTCGTATCGGCTCCAGACGCTCTACAACCAGTCCGAGAAGTTGAACACCGGGGTCGCCCTCGAGGTGTCGCTCAGCCGGCTCATCAACCTGCCGGCGGTCTCGACGTCGAACAACACCGACACGCGCTCCTATCGCGCCGAGTGGCGGTGGAGCTACCGCATGCTGCGCGGGCTCACCGCATCGCAGACGAATACGATCCAGTCCGACTACGAGTTCTTCCCGTTCGCGAGCGAACGGAACGACCTCACGCTCAACTACAACTCGGTCACGACGCTGGCCGCGGTGCTCACCCCGCGGCTCACGCTCAACGTGATCCACAACGCCCGCCAGCAGCCGCGCGGCGACTGGCGCACGCTCCCGGATGGCTCCGGCGTGCTGCTCCCGTCGGAGCAGAGCCTGGATTACACGCTGCGCGCCCCGGTAACCTGGTCGCCCTCGCCCGCGGTGTCGTTCACGATCACGCCCGAGTACCTGGCCAGCGATCGGACCGGGACGAGCAACGGCGTCGAGGTGCCGACGCGGCGCAACCGCCACCTCAACTTCACCGGCGGCACGAACTTGAACCTGGCGATCGCCCGGAAGGGCCACCTGACCGGCATCGTCAACCGCAATTTCTCCTCCGATCGTTCCACCACGTTCCTGAACGGCCTGCCGCAGCACTCCCCGCTCACGAACACCGACTACTGGCAGGGACAGCTCCAGCTGTCCTGGGAGCTCTGAGCGTGAACCCCATCGTCCGCGCCGGCCGGTTCGCGTTCCTCCTGGCGATCGCGCTGCCGCTCGGTTGCGTAAACCCCTTCAAACCCGCCGACCCGGAGGCGGGCAGTGGGTCCGGTATTTCGGAGGATTTCCACGACCCCGAGACCGCGCTGGAGACGATGGTGCTCGCGATGGAGAGCAAGTCCGTGGCCGGGCAGAACGCCTGGGTGCACGCGTTCGCCGAGTCGACGAAGCTGGGCGATCGCGCCTACCGGGCGTTCTACGACCCCGCCGTCCAGCAGATCTGGGAGGCCGCCAACAACCCGCAAAAGGCACAGGAGCCCTGGACCATCGATCTGGAGAGCCGCCTGCTCCCGAAGATATTCGGCTTCCGCCCCCAGGCGGAGTACGCTTTCGAATGGAAACCCGACGTCTCCCAGAACGACGACGGGACTTCAGGCGACACCGCGCAGTTCCACCGCCAGTACATCCTGATCGCCACGGAAGGAAGCGTCAGTGACACGATCGCGATCGGCTTCTGCGATCTCGCTTTTCAGCGCAATCCCGTGGGCTCGCGCTGGTCGATCTATCGCTGGAACGATCGCCACGATCCCACGGTCGGAGCCAACCCGTCGTCGGACAAGCAGACGATGAGCTGGTGGCGAATGGAGTCGGTCGTTCGATGACGGCCCCGAGGAGATCACCCATGCGACGCATCATCCCGCCCCTCGCCGCGCTGGCCACCGCGCTCGTGACGGCCGGCTGCTTCAATCCCTTTTCGCCCGTCATCCTCTCCGCCCAGCGCGTCGTCAGTGCGGCACCCTCACCCACGACCGCGCAGAATGCGGTCAAGCTGTTCCAGTGGTGCTGGGTGAATCGCGGCGTCCAGGAATACCGGGAGCTCTTCACCGACGACTTCACGTTCCAGTCGTTCGAGACGGACTCGGCCGGAAACGCCCCGCGCCAGATCCTCACCCGCCGGAACGACGAGGTCGAGACCGCGCAGAACATGTTCATCGGGAGCGCCGAGCGGCCGCCGGCGGAGAAGATCTCGCTCGACTTCGACCCCAACCTCCACGCGTTCCCCGACACGCGCCCCGGCAAGGAGGACTTCAACCTGCACAAGACCATTCGCACGAGCGTGAATCTCAGGGTGAAGATCGACTCCGACAACGAGGTCGACGTGACGGGTTACGCCCTCTTCTACCTGACGCGCGGGGACGTCGCCAAGATCCCGGGGGATACGGGGCTCAAACCCGATCCGCTCCGCTGGTGGATCGATCGCTGGGACGACGAGACGCTGTCCGGGAACAACCTCGTCGCCGGGCGTGCGCGGCCGGCTGCCGCGCAGCTGGTCATTCGGGAGACCATGGCGCAGTTCAAGGCTCGATACCAGACCCGCTGACCCCGTGGCGGGCGCACCGCCCGAGCGGGATTCGAGCCTCTCCGAATCCGGCCGCGCGCCCGCGCGCCCTCGCCGCCGGCGAGCTTGTGCGCGTGTTCCGGGCGCCCCTATATTCTTGGGCGACGCGTGTTTCGCGCCCTGTTTCCGCAGCCCGCCCCTGCCAACCGGGCAGGGGATTCCCACGATCATCGCGCGCCGCCCCGGCGCGTGGAGGCTCCCATGGCGGTCGCCGTCAACAGCCAGCTCAACCCGCTCGAAAACGCCGAGCGGCAATTCGACGAAGCCGCCGCGCGGCTCAAGCTCGACCCGGGCGTCATGAACATGCTCAAGCGCCCCCGCCGCGCCACGATCCAGTGGCTCCCCGTGATGATGGACGACGGCAGCATCCGCATGTTCGAGGGCTTCCGCGTCCAGCACAACATCGCGCGCGGGCCCGCGAAGGGCGGGATCCGCTTCCACCCCGACGTGTCGCTCGAAGAGGTCTCGGCGCTCGCCTCGTGGATGACCTGGAAGTGCGCGGTTGCCGACATCCCGTTCGGGGGCGGCAAGGGCGGCATCAAGGTGGACCCGCGCGCGCTCTCCCGGGGCGAGCTCGAGCGCCTCACCCGCCGCTACGCCGCCGATCTCTCCGACCTGTTCGGCCCCGAGAGCGACGTGCCCGCGCCCGACGTGAACACGGGCGAGCGCGAGATGGCGTGGATCGTGGACACCTACTCGATGCACGAGCGCCGCACCGAGCTGGCCGTGGTGACCGGCAAGCCGATCGAGGTGGGTGGCTCGGCCGGCCGCCGCGAGGCGACCGGGCGCGGCGTGATGATCTGCATCGAGCAGATGTGCAAGCACCTGAACATGCCGCTCGCCGGCGCCCGCGTGGCGGTCCAGGGCTTCGGCAACGTGGGCGGCGTGGCGGCCGAGCTGCTCGCGCGCGAGTGCGGTGCGAAAATCGTGGCGGCCTCGGACGTGACGGGCGCCGTCGCGAACGACGCCGGCCTCGACGTGTCCGCGCTGCTCCAGTACGTGGCGCAGAACCGGAAAGGCGTGGCGGGGTTCCCGGGCGGCAAGCCGCTCACGAGCTCGATCGTCGAGTACGACTGCGACATCCTGGTGCCGGCCGCGCTGGAGAACCAGATCACGAGCGACAACGCCGGACGCGTCAAGGCGAAGCTCATCGGCGAGGGGGCGAACGGCCCCACGACGCCCGACGCCGACAAGCTGCTCGAAGCCCGGGGCATCCACGTGATCCCCGACATCCTCTGCAACTCGGGCGGCGTCACCGTGAGCTACTTCGAGTGGGTCCAGAACCGGATGGGCTTCTACTGGCAGGAGGCCGAGGTGAACGCCCGCCTGCGCGAGAAAATGGTCAAGGCGTTCGGCGACGTGATCGCGATGAAGACCCGGACCGACGCCGGGGCCAAGGAGGGCGCGAAGGTGTCGCTGCGGATCGCCGCGTACATGGTGGCGATCCAGCGCGTGCTGCGCGTGCACGAGCTGCGCGGCATGTACGCCTGAGCGGCCCCGCGCGGGGCTGCAGGAAGGCTCCGGGGCACGCGCCCCGGGGACATGACGAGGGCCCGGGGTGGTCACCCCGGGCCCTCCGGTTTGCGGGGAGCGTGGCTAGAACTTGAGCCGCAGCGCCACCTCGTAGATGTCGTTGAAGAACTCGCGGGCCGGTCGCCACGCCACGTCCAGACCCATCGTCGCCGCGCCCGACTTCACCATCGCCGAGCCGCCGAGCGCGAAGCCCTGGTAGAGGTCGTCACCGGAGTCGAACGTCAGCTTGTCGTTGCCGCTCGCGGCGTCGGTGGACGTCGTCATGGTGCCGAACCACGAACCGCGGAGCGCGTAGTTCGCCTTGTAGCTCCATTCCGCCGCGGTCGCGAGGTTGTCTCCCACGAAGTTGTTGTTCTGGAACGCGCCCATGAGCTTGAGCGCCGAGTTGCCCTGCCGCCACGCGTCGTACGTACCGGCGAGCGTGAAGTACGACGGCATCTCGAACGTGGCGGTCGTGAGACGCACGACACGGTTCGCGGCCCCGGGTTCCGAGCCTGGCGGCAACGACGGGAACTCGAGGTTCTGGCCGTTGAACGCCATCGAATTGCCGAAGTTCTTCATGGTCATCCCGAACTGGAGTCCCCGCCAGCCGGTCTTGTACTGGACGCCGAAATCGAACGCGAGCCCGTTCGCCGAGACGCTGGCAATGTTCTCGTTCACGAAGTTGGCGGTGCCCCCGAAGTTCACGCGGTCGGTGAACTCGCGGGCCCAGGTCAGCCCCAGCACCGAGAACGTCGGGCGCAGGATCTCGCCCGTCCCGTCCGGAGCCTGCTCCGTCGTCACGACCACGTCGCCCACCGACAGGACCTTGGCGCTCAGGCCCAGCGAGCCAAAGCCCCCCGCCTTGAATGCCGCGGCGGCGAAGTTGACCTTCATGTCGGCGAAGTAGCTCGTGTGCGTGAACAGCGCTTCGGTGCCCTCCAGCGTCGCGAGCCCCGCCGGGTTCCAGAACGTGGCCTCGGCCCCGGTCACGTCGCTCGACGACGGCGCGCCCAGCGCCGTCCCCCGCGCGCCCACGGGGATCTGCAGCTCCAGGGCACCGTTCGTGCCCTTGCGTCCGTCTGAACCGGCCCAGGCGCTGGTCACCGCCAGCACCAGGAGGGCCGACAGACCGAGCGCGCGGATCGCGAGACGGTTCATCGCGCGGTCTCCCATCCTGCTCTTGTGCACGGTCATGGTCTTTCGCCCTCTCAGAAGTTGTTGAGCCGTTCTTTTTCCATGAGCACGACCAGGCGGCCGACGCTGTCGCCGCCCGGGGTCTTGACGTGGTACACGTACACCCCGCTTCCGACCGGCAGGCCGTTGTCGGTGTGGATATCCCACTCGAGGACCGACGTGGACGGGTCGTTCTTCTCGAGCGTCCGGATCAACTGGCCCGCGAGGTTGTAGATGCGGATCGTGGCCTGCGGCGGAACGTTCAGGAACCGGATCCGCCGCGCGAACTGCGTGAGCTCGTACGCCGAGTGCGCGTAGTAGGGGTTCGGCACCGGCCGCACCTGGCCGGCGGTCACCGTCGATGCGGCGCGCTGCGGGCGCACCACCGTCGCCTTGAGCGAGGACTCGAGCACGCGCACGGCCGGCACCGCGCTCGGGTTCACCGCGTAGGCCGTGACGGCGTAGTAATAGTCCGTCCCGTCCTTGACCGAGGTGCCGTTCACGAAGTCCTGCGAGGTCGAGTAACTGGAGCCGAGGCCGAAGTCCGTGCCGTGCGCGAGCGGCGCGAGCGGCAGGATCTCGCAGTTGCTGTCGTCGAAGCGCAGCCCGTCCACCTCGCGGATGCCGTTCTGCGCGTCGAACGCGGTGATGAACCGCCACGGCCCGGCGATCGTGGAGCCCTGGTACACGTTGTAACCCTCGAACGTGTATCCCGGGGGCTGCGCGTCGGACTCACCCGAGCGATCCCAGGTCAGGTTCACCACGCCGTGCCCGCTCGCGCCGGTCACGACCGGCGAGCGCGGCGGCGGCGGAATGTCGAACCCCAAGTTGAACGCCTCCTGCGCGGCGTCGTCCACGAACTTCAGGTGCTGGAGCGAGCGCAGCCGATCGCCGCACTGACCCACGACGATCGCGACGATCACCTCCTGCGAATCGCCCGGCGCCATCGTGAACGGTCCGGACGAGAGGAAGAAGCGCCGGTCCGCCGGGCTCGAGTCCACCCAGTTCACGACGTCGGCGTTGCCCAGCGCGGCCTTCACGATGGGATCGCCCGCGACCATGAACTTGGTCACGTGGCCGAACGGATCCACGATCGGGTCGGGATTGTTGTTGGCGTCGGTCGTGAACCCTCGCATCCAGTTGTAGGTCTCGATCGAGGAGACCGGGTCCGTGCCGTTGATGTACTTGGCGAAGCTCGTGAGCCCGAGCGTGTCGGGTCCGGAGATCGGACCTTTCAGGAAGTCGAAGCCGAGCGCGGGCGGGGTCGAGCCGTAGACCTCGTCGTTGTTCGTGCCGTTGTAGACGTAGCCGAGCGACCGGCTCTTCCCCGTCTTGTCGGGCAGCGTGTCGCAGCCCACGACGTCGTCCGTGAACCCGCCGAGGTCGGGGTCCGACCACTGCGCCACGAACACGCTGTCGAGCGTCTGGGGCCCCCGGTTCGAGATCACGTACTTGATGAAGATCGTGTTGCCGAGCGCCCCGAGGCGGTCGAACGCGAACGTGGTCTGCACGACCTGGACGTCCAGCGGGTCGGTGCTTCCGGCCTCGTTCGAGTGGGCCGCCTGCAGCGCATCGTTGTAGACGCACCAGCACATCTGGTCCCCGAGCAGGTCCGGCCCCGGGACGTCCACCGAGTCGCCGGGCGCCGGCGTCGCGGTGTTGTCGAGCCGCCAGAGCTTCCACGGCGCGCCGAACGGCACCGCGCCCGCCATGTACTCGCTCCACGAATGGTGGACGAGCAGGTCCTCGCCGCGCGCGAACGCGACGTCGGCGGGATTCGGGTTGTCGACGTGCGCCGTGTCCGAGGGCGAGCCCCGGAAGCGGTTCACCTTGTAGACGACGAGCGCCGGATCCCCGGGATCGTCCGTCGTGACCGGGCTGCTCGAGAGGATCCGGCCCGGCCGATACTCCTGGTCGTACTCGGCGACCGTGGCCCGGTAATCCGGCCCCACCTTCGCGCCGATCCACAACCCCGCGGCGAAGATGGCCGTCTTCGGCGTGTGATTGGGAAAGAACAGCCCGCCGTTGTAATTGCCCGCGGTGTCGTAGGCGAACGCGCCGTAGTTCGACACGAACATGTTCAGGTTGTTCACGTCGATACGCCGATCGTTCTCCGACGTGCGCACGGCGAATGGCCGGGCGGTGCCGAACGGACGGGTCGCCGACCGCACGGGCTTCGCGGCCTGCGCCACCCCGACGCCGAGCGTCAGGGCGAGCGCTGCCGCGAGCAGGCCCACGACCTTGCTCCGGATGTTCATCCTGTCATCCTCCTCGCGTCTGGGACGCGGCTTAGAAGCTGGTGCGCACACCGAAGCGGACGAGTCGCGGATTCGCAAAGAGGTTCGGGTCGGCCTCCGCCAGGCGGTAACGGCCGAGGCCGTCCTTGCCCTTCGAGGCCGCGTTGTCCAGGTAGGCCTGGCCGTCGTTCGTGTTGAGCCAGCCGGTGGCGTCGGGGGAGCCGCTCGAGCTGAACACCGTGACCGGGTTCTTCGTGTCCATCACGTTCAGCACCCAGAGGAAGGCCTCGAACTTCGTGCGCATGACGTTGAAACCGCGCGAGGCCTTGAGGTCGAGCGTCTGCGTCCACGGACCGTACCGCGAGTTGAGCGGTCCGGAAGGCTGCGAAGAGACGTTCGCGAGCGTCAGCTCGTTGAACACGGTCGTGGGCGTGTACGGCGTGCCGCTGCCGATGTTGTACAGCGCGTTCACGGTGATGTTCTCGAGCGGCTTCCAGCCGTTCCAGGTCGGGCCCTCCCCCTTCTCGAACGACCAGTCCACGTTGAACGACAGCTTGTGGCGCTGGTCGAAATCGAGCGGCGCCGTCTGGCGCGGCGGCTCGCTCCCCGTCCACGCGATGTTGCCCTGCGTGCCGGACACGGAGCCGGTGCCGTTCGCGAACGAGAAGCTGTAGTTCAGGCTGCCCGAGAGGTGATTCGTCTTCCGCAGGAGGTAGCCGACGTCGACCCCCTTGATCGTGGCGAAGTCGCGGTTCCTGAACGACGTGAAGCTCTTCGACAGCACGCCGGAGCCGGCCGGGATCGTGGTGATCTCGACCAGGTCCTTCACGTCCTTGTAGTAGGCCGTGACGTCGAGCCGCGAGCGGTCCCCGATCTGCCGCGCGAAGCTCACCTCGTAGGCGATCGTGCGCTCGGGCTTCAGGTTCGGGTTGCCGAATCCGACGAAGTAGCCGCCGGTCTGCAGCTTGTACTGGAGGAACCGGTACGAGACGTAGAGATCTTGGAGATTCGGCTGCTGGTAGAACTGCCCGTAGTTGAAGCGCAGCTGCGTGCGCTCGTCCACGGGGAACGACACCCCGAGGCGCGGCGAGATGCGCGTGTACGTGCGATTCGCGACCAGATCCTGCGTGTCGAGCGAATCGCGGAACGGGCCGCCCTCGAGCGGCGCCACGTCGTTGCGCAGCGCGGGCGTGTCGACGTTGATGTAGTCGTAGCGGAGCCCGCCGTTCAGGATGACGCCGCCGCGCTCGAACTTGTCCTGCACGAACGTCGACCAGGTCTTGGGATGCTTCGGGCCGTCCTTGTCGCCGTCCTTCAGCTCGACCAGGTCGACCTTGTCGACGATGCCGCTGCTGTTGAAGTGCGGGCGCAGCGTGTAGCCGTAGGCGTCGAAGTCGAGCAGGTTCGGGCTGTCCCCGCCAAGCTGCGTCGGGCGGAAGTCCTGCAGGTAGCGGAGCGTGTGGCGCTGGAAGTCGCCGCCGAACTTGAGCTGGTGGTAGCGGTTGACCTGCGAGGTCATGTTCGCCTGGAGGCCGTAGTACGAAGACTTCCGCTGCAGGTAGTTGTTGAAGATGTGCCCTTTGCGGAAGAACAGCGGGATGTCCGGGTCGAACGTCGGGTTGCGGCCGATGTAGTACCGCTCGAGGTTGTCGAACTCCACGCCGTCACCGCGCTTGCGCAGCGTCTCGAAGTAGTTCACGCCCACCGTGTAGAACGTCTTCTGGCTCAGGGTGTGGTTGAACGTGGACGTGTAGGACACGTTGCGGTCGAGGTAGCGCGGCGAGTGCGCCAGGTTCAGCAGGTAGGCGTGGTTGTACTCGCGCCAGTTGTCCTCCGAGCCGAGGCCGCCCACCTTGAGCGACATCTTGTCGTTCAGCTGCCAGCCCAGCTTGCCCTGGAACGTGTAGCCCCCGGTCGAGTTGTTCGGCTTGATGTCGGGGTTCTGGCCGATGCTGGACAGGAACGCGCGCAGGTTGTCGCGCATGGAGGAGGGATTGCGGTCCGCCTGCCAGCGGCGCTCGCCGGAGGTGTAGAACGTCATGTTCTGCTTGCCCGGCCAGAGCGGGCCGCCGAGCGAAAGGTCGTAGACGTTGTAATCCGTCTTGTTCGCCCCCACCCACGAGCCGGCCAGTGCGTCCGAGACGGCTTCCACGGCGCCGAAGTACTTTTCCGCGCCCTCGCGGGTCACCACGTTCACCGCACCCGACATGATCCGGCCGTACTCGGGATTGAACCCGCCGGTCATCACCACGACCTCCTCGATCGCGCTGTTGCTGATCGACGTGCTCGAGGTCCCCGTGAGCGGATCCTGCTGCGAGAAGCCGTCCACGAAGTAGGCGGTCTCGTTGGGGCGGCCGCCGCGGATGATTAGGGTGTTGCCGTTCTGCGACTCGTTGTCGATCTGGCGGCGGAAGTTCACGACGCCGGTCTGCTGCGCGGCGGCGTCACGGTAGCCGCGCGTGGGCAGCTTCTCGATCTCGGTCGCGCTGATGAACCGCGTCGTCCCCGTCGCATCCTTCTGCAGGAGCGGCCGTTCCGAATTGACCACGACCTCGTTCATCTGCACGGCCTCGGTGCGCAGCACGGCATCCACCGTGGTCGAGAAGTCGGGCGTGATCTCGACGTTCTGGGCCAGGTAGTTGGCGTAGCCGATGAGATTCATGCGCACGGAGTAGCGGCCGGCGGGGATGCCGATGATGAAGTACTCGCCCTGATCGTCCGTGATCCCCCCGAGACGCTGCCCCTCGATGCGCACGTTGACGCCGGGCAGTGGCTGCTTCTTCTCGTCCGTGACGCGGCCGGTGAGCTTCCCAGTCGTGCCGGCGAGCGCCGGCACGGCGAGCACCAGGGCGACCGCGACCGCGGTCAGCCTGCGCGCCCACTGGACTGAGCGGGACATGGTGGTCTCTCCTTTCAGGTAATACGAAAACCGCCCACGTCCCGGGGATGAATCGGGAGTGAGCGGAGCGCGACCGGACCCGGGCAAGGGGGGATGTGACAGGTGGGGATTCATCGACAGCGGGGGTGTTCCGCGGTGCATCATGACGTACCTCCAGTTCCCCGGTGGGTCAGGTAGGGGAACGCCCTTCCATGGCGTTTTGAGGCCGTTCTGGGTGATGCCGTTGCGGTGAAACTAGGTCCGGATCTCGACAAATGTCAACGCCTGTCGGGCGAAAGCGGAGGTTTGTCGGGGGCGGAAGGAGCGCGGTGACGCGCGCGCGCCAGGATGCGAAGGACCAGGTGGTGAACCTGCCATCCCCAATTCTCCCTAAAGAGAATTCAGGCCTCTGGAAAAGAAACCGGGGGCGCCACGATCAGCGCCCCCGGGCCCAGCGACAGCGGATCTGCTAACGGATTAGAACGAGTACGTCGCCGACACGCGCGGGAACGGGTTCGCACCCAGCCCGTTGTTGAACGTCGCGCCGACCGGGTTGGTCCAGTACTGCGGCGTGAGCGTCGCGTCGAACGCCAGCGAGCCCACCTTGACGCCCGCGCCCATGTTGAACGTGAACTGGTGGAGCTTCTGCGTCACGGTCACCACCGGGGAGCCCGTCTCGGTCTTGAGCGAGTACATCATCGCGTTCTGGGCGCCGAACCGCAACGCCAGCCACGAGTTCACGTGCGTCTCGAGACCCATGAACACGTTCGGATAGTAGGTCTCGCGCGCCTCCGACTTCGCGGCGGCGCCGACCTGGTTCTCGAGCTTGTTGCCCACGAACTGGGCGCCGAGGATGAACAGGTCGTCCGAGCCGATCGACCAGTCACCGGACAGGCCGAACTGCCAGCCGCTGAGCTTCGCATCCGTCTTCACGGCGGCGGCATCCACGGACGACAGGTCGAACGAGTACGCCTTGGCCACCGGGATCAGCACCAGGTTGCCCCCGGCCTTCATGAACGCACGGCCGGCGAACTGGAACGTGCCGCCGCCGTCGTCGGCCGCCGCGTCGGGCGTGCCGAAGCTCGAGCCCTTGAAGCTGCGATTCTGGAACAGGCCCGACAGCTCGACGTCCGTGTTGGAGTTCATCGAGAAGCCATAGCCGCCGCCGACGCCCCAGATGTTGCGCTGGCCGTTGCCATTGCCCTCCGCCGTGCCACCCGTCACCTCATTCGAAATGAACGAGCGGTTGACGCGCAGCCCGAGGCTGCCGTTGCCCATCTTGTGGCCCCACAGGACGTCGAACGCCTCGCCCGTGACGTTGGGGTCGTTGAAGAACGCCGACGTGGTGACCGGGTCGCCGAACAGCGGGCTGCCGAGCGTGGGCGCGATGCGGCGCAGGTTCACGCCCCAGGTGCCCAGATGGCCTTCCCAGAGGTTGCCGAGCACGGCGCCCATCGCCTGGTTGTTGGAGTTCGAGCCGGAGCCGGCAGGCTCGGCATAGACCAAGTTTCCGACGGAACCCACACCCGAGAGGTAGGTGTAGATGCCCGTGTAGTCCTTGATGAAGTCGCCGGGCACGTTCATGGCCTGCACACGCGACGGCGAGGCGAGGGCCAGGGCCGGCATCACGGTCAGCAGTGAGAGTGCAGCAAGAATGCGGCTCATGCGCTTATGCATATGGGTGAAGCCTCCTTGCGAGAAGTCGGTTGAGCGACGATGCCTCGATGCACCAGCGGCAGGGACGTGGCCCGCTGGCCTACAACGTGGATTCGAAGCCCACCTCCTTTCGCGATCGGGTGCGGCACGGACATGCGAAAAGCCCCTTCACTTCCGTGCGAAGGAGCCACCGAGGAACTAGCCAGGTTGTAACTCCTTCATCCGGAAGGACCCTGGCGCACGTCCGGGCGGAAAGTTAGGGACGGTGCGGCCGGGGTGTCAAGCCGATAGTCGCCCATGAAATGAGAATAGATAATCATTAATCGGCACGCCCGCCCGCTCCCCGGATCGGCCGATACCAGCCCATGAACTGGGGCAGCAGATCCTTATCGCACAAAGGGTTATCGGCGTTGAGGCTGGCCACGGCGACGCGCCCGCGACAGTGGACGAAAATGCCGCCGCCGAGCGACAGGCCGACGTGGCTCGCGGGCTCGCCCGGCCTCCGAAAGAACGCGAGGTCGCCCGGGCGCGGCTCCGCGGCCTCCGCGAGCCTGCGCGAGCAGCGGCACTGGTCTCGGGCATCGCGCGGCATCTGGATCCCCTGCTCGAGCAGCACCTGCTGAACGAACGCCGAGCAGTCGTAGCCGGCGGGGGTTCGTCCGCCCCACAGGTAGGCCGCGCCGAGGAGCGAGGCCGCGCGCTCGGCGAG
>DATDEX010000398.1:0-2034 GCA_036522895.1 Candidatus Eiseniibacteriota bacterium
CGACGCGCCGTACCAGCGCACCCCCGCGCTCTCCGGCACGAGCCGCGGGGACGCCGCGCGCGGCGCCGTCGCGCAGCCCAGCGCGACCACGATCGCCAGCGCGCTCCCCGCCCGTCTCATTCCCATTCGATCGTCGCCGGCGGCTTGCTCGTGACGTCGTAGACGACGCGATTCACGCCGCGCACCTCGTTCGCGATCCGACTCGCCGTGCGCGCGAGAAGCGCGTGCGGAAGCCGGGTCCAGTCGGCGGTCATGCCGTCCACCGAGTTGACCGCGCGCAGCGCCACGACCCGCTCATAGGAGCGTTCGTCGCCCTTCACCCCCACCGTCGAGACCGGCAGCAGCACGGCGAACGCCTGCCACGTGCGGTCGTACCAGCGGGCCCGGCGCAGCTCCTCGATGAAGATCGCGTCGGCGTGGCGCAGCAGCTCGAGGTCGTCCGCGCGCACCGGGCCCAGGATGCGCACGGCCAGGCCGGGGCCGGGGAACGGGTGGCGGTCGACGAGCGCGGGCGGGAGCCCGAGCTCGCGCCCGAGCATGCGCACCTCGTCCTTGAACAGCGTCTTCAACGGCTCGACGAGCTGGAGGCGCATCCGCTCGGGAAGGCCCCCCACATTATGATGGGTCTTGATCACCTGTGACCCGAACCCGGCGGACGCCGACTCGATGACGTCGGGATAGAGCGTGCCCTGGGCGAGGAAGTCCACCGGCCCCAGGCGCTGGGCCTCCTCCTCGAACACGGCCACGAACTCCTCGCCGATGATCCGGCGCTTGCGCTCGGGATCGGCCACGCCTTCGAGCCGGCGGAGGAACCGCTCGCGCGCGTCCACGACGCGCAGGTTCAGGTGCCGCCGCGCGCCCAGCTCGCGCTCGACCTGCGCCGCTTCGTCGAGCCGCAGCAGCCCGTGGTCCACGAGCACGCACACCAGCCGGTCGCCGATCGCGCGGTGGATGAGCGTCGCGGCCACGGTGGAGTCGACGCCGCCCGAGAGCCCGCACAGCACCTGGCCCTTCCCCACCCGGGCGCGGATCTCCTTCACCGCGGTCGCGAGGAAGTCCTTCATGGACCAGCCGGGCGCGAGCTTCGCGACCCGGAAGAGGAAGTTCGACAGCACCTGCTTCCCGTACGGCGAGTGCGCGACCTCGGGATGGAATTGGATCAGGTGGTACGGAAGGCGCTTGTGGCGCGCGGCGGCGAACGCGCTGTTGCCCGTGTGCGCCACCCTCACCCAGTCGGGCGGAAGTGACGTCACCTCGTCGCCGTGGCTCATCCAGGCCTTGAACCGCTTGGGTACCCCGGTGAAGAGCGGTGAGCGGCCGTCCTGGACGAACGTGGCCGCGCCGTACTCGCGGCGATCCGCGAGCGCGACGGTGCCGCCCATGAGCTGCGCCGTGACCTGGAACCCGTAGCAGATCCCGAGGAGCGGGAGCTCGAGCCCGTAGATCCCCCGGTCCGGCATCGGGGCCTCCGCGCGGTAACCGCTCGCGGGCGAGCCCGAGAGGATGAGCGCGGCGGGCTTCCGCGCCCGGATCTCGGCGAGCGGCGTGGGCCCGGCCACGATCTCGGAGTAGACGCCCAGCTCGCGCACGCGGCGCGCGATCAACTGCGTGTACTGGCTCCCGAAGTCGAGGATCAAGACGGAGGAACGGGGCATGGCGGTCGGGGATCCTCAGGTGATGGGGGCTGGCGTGAGCGGGCCCGTGGTGGGATCGGCGGCGGCGAGCCGGCGCCGGAGCTCCTCGATGAGCGCGTGCGCCTGCGGGCGCTCGCGGCGGCGCCAGAGCCAGACGCCGGTGAGCACGAGCGCGGCCATGAGCGCGATCCCCGGCAGCACCTCGAGCACCGCGCTCCACCCGGCCTCGCCGGCGAGCACGCGGCGGCACTGGAGCAGGAGCTGGTAGCCGCCCCCCAGCACCGTGAGCAGCGCCCAGGCGCAGCCGAACAGGAAGAACTCGTGCCGCGCCCCGACCGCGACGTCGAGCGTCGCCGGGCCCGCGCCGTCGCGCACGCGGCCGCGCAGCACCGGGGCGCCG
>DATDEX010000399.1:0-4192 GCA_036522895.1 Candidatus Eiseniibacteriota bacterium
GTGCCTGCGCCGGGCACGCGCGGCGTGGCCGCACTACGGGCGGTCGCCCCGGCGGCGGCAGCCGAAGCCACGGCGACGAGCCCCGCGAGCAGCGAGACGGCCAGTGCGCGGCGGGAGGGACGAACGATCAGCGGAACCTCCGGGAGGTCGGACCAGGTGGGACGGGTGGGATGGGGAAGGGTCGCGTGGTTGGACGAGTTTACCCCGGCGCGGATGCGCTCCCAACTCGCGTTTTGCACGACCGCACGCAATGCCGCGACGGGCGGGGCGGCGCCAGTACCCGAACCCGCACATCTCACAGCGCGTTGACACGCCGGGCGCGCTCCGACACCGTGATCGCGCATGGATGCCCAACGGATCATCGCCCGCCGCACCGTGATCGGGCTCCCGCCCGGCGGTCTCACACCCGCGTGGGAGAAGGACTTCGCCCAGTTCCCCCCCGCCGGCGTGATCGTGTTCGCGCGCGATTTCCGCGGCCTCGCGGACGCCCGGCGCCTGGTCGCGCACCTGCGCGCGCTCGCGCGCCCGCGACGGCTGTTCGTGTCGCTCGATGAAGAGGGCGGTTGGGTCTCGCAGCTCGCGGGCCAGCTCGTCGTGCCGCCCAACGCCGCGACGCTCGCTCGCGCCGCCGACGCGACCACGATCGCGTGGATCGCCGGCGTGACCGCGCGGCGCCTGCACGCGCTCGGCTTCGACTGGAACTTCGCGCCGGTCGCGGACGTGCACAGCGAGCCGGACAACCCGGTGATCGGACCGCGCGCGTGGGGCAACACGCCGGAGCAGGTCGCGGAGAACGTGGGCGCGTGGCTCTCGGGTTTTGGCGGCGCGGGCGTCGCCGCGTGCTTGAAGCACGCGCCCGGCCACGGTGACACGCGCACCGACTCGCACCTGGCCCTCCCCGTCTGCGACGCCGACGCCGCCACGCTCGAGGCGCGCGAGGTCGTGCCGTTCCGCGCGCACCCCGGCGCCGATTCCCTCATGACGGCGCACGTGGTCTACCCGGCGCTCGACCCCGGCGTGCCGGCGACGTTCTCGCGCCCGATCGTCCAGGGGCTGCTGCGCGAACGGCTCGGTTTCCGGGGCGTCGTGATCACCGACGCGCTCGAGATGCAGGGCGCGGCCGCGGGCCGCACGCCGGCCGAGGCGGGGCTCGCCGCGCTCGCCGCCGGCTGCGACCTGCTCCTCTACGCCACCTGGAGCGAGGAGGTGCGCCGTGCGCGGTACACGCTCGCGGAGGCGGTCGTGGCGGGCCAGGTGGATCGCGCGCTCTTCGACGCCTCGCGGCCGCGCCTCGAGGCGTTCGACGCCGCGCACGCCGAGCCGACCGAGGCCGAGCTCGCCGTACCCGTGACCGCGCTCACCCCGAAGGACTGGGAACCCCGCCTCGTGGACGTGATCTCGCGCGCACTCCGCGTGGAGGGCCGCTCTCCCATGAGCACCGGCGCCTATTCGCACGTGAGCGAGGGCGGCTGGCGGGTGATCGAGGAGAGCCCGTTCCCGCACGGGCCGTCGTTCGCGGACGCCCTTTACACGGCCGGCATCCCCGCCGGCGGCGCGGCGCACGCGGTGGACGTGATCGCGATCGCCTCGCGCGTGCCGCTCGCGCCCGAGCGTATCGCCGCCATGCGCGCGCACGCGAGCGGGCGGCCCACGGTGCTCGTGGGGCTCCAGAACGACCGCTTCCTGGAGCAGGTGCCGGAGGCCGCGCTCCGCGTCTCGGCGGCCGACTGCACACCGCTCACCCGCCGCGTGGTGGCGGAGCGGCTGGCCGCGTTGCGGCGCGGCTCGAAGACGGCGTAGCCAGCACCCGCGAACGCCGCGCGCGCACGGGAGCCGGGGACGCCTCGACCGCACCCGGGGCTCCGCGCGCGGCGCCGCGCGAAGCCCCGGCTGACGAGCGAATCGGGTCAGAACGAGAATCAGTACGAGAATCAGTACGAGAAGTGGAATTGCACGTAGGCCTGCTTCTCGCTGTCCCGCGTCACGCCCGCCACCGTCTTCTCCGCCACCGGGTCGATGAGCCGGAGCGTCCAGCGGATCTCGGTGAACGGCACCGGCACGACCTCGCCCTCGAGCGCGTAGCGGTTGTAGGACGACTGCTCGCGCACCGCCGTGTCCGCGACGCGATTGCCCTCGAGCCGGTCGTAGCGCAGGCGGAAGTTGCACGCGCGGTTCGCCTGGTAGTCGCCCTCGACGAACCAGCCGAGCCGGTTCACCCGGAAGCGCGGCGGCCCCGCGGCGGTGGTCGCGATCTGATCCGTGCCCGAGACGACCTCGCCGATCAACGATGCGGCGCCGCGGTGAGCGAGCCCGTAGTACCCCCAGCGCGAGGCGCGGACCCGACTCGGAAGCGCGCTGGCGACGGGCGGATCCCATTCGTCGAAACCGGAGACGCCGCTCTCGAAGTCCTGTTCGTGGTACGCCAGCTTCCCGGCGAACGTTTGCGCGTGCGGGCGCGGGCCCCCGAGCGGGAAGCTCGTCCCGTTCGTGAACGCCACGCGGCCCTGCCAGTCGCCGTGCGAGCCGCCCACCTCCACCCCCTGGTCCGCGATGCGCGGGTCGTAGGGCAGCGCGAAGCCCCGTGGGGACTGGAACTCCGTGAACCCGTTGCGCGTCGCCGTCGTGTGGTCGTCCATCCGCAGGCCGAACGGGGAGCGGAACACGCCGGCGCGCAGGTAGTGGTCGGCGCCGAGCCCGATCATGCCCCACGCCTCGCGCGTCACGCGCGGGTTGGGATCGGTCGAGAAGCCGTCGGTCGTGTAGACGAGCGTGAGCCTCGGATGCGGCTGGAATGCGAGGTGAATCTGCGACTCCATGTCGAAAAAGCCCGAGCGGTCGATGCCCTTGGGCGGCACGCCGTTGTCGTCCACGAGCGTCATGAGCCGCTGGTTGATGCTGAAGAAGAGCGGCAACTGGTCGCTCACCTTGTTGGTGAGATCCAGGCCCTTGAACATCCCCTCCGTCTCGGGGTCGTTCGAGTGGCGGTTCCGGGCGAACGCGAACCCGAACGCGTTGCGCGGGCCGCCGCCGTTCGGGTCGAAGTGGCAGCTCGCGCAGGCCAGGCCCATTCGCGCGGCGTAGAGCGGGGTGCCGCCGCTCGGTCTCGCGAAGAACGCGAGCGGGACGAGCGAGATGGCGACGAACAGCAGTGACGCGGTGCGCAGTGAGGTACGCATGGGTTCCTCCGGTCGAAGAGGGACTTTAGCGATCGCGCGCCGGGGGACGGGGTCGCGCGTGAGGACCCCAGCCGCCTCCCCCCGGGCTGGCCACAGTGAGTACTGTCCCCCGCGGGGCGTCAATGGTGAATTTGCCGGGCATGAGCGAGTCTCGACCCGGGTCCGCGGCATCCGCGGTCGTCGCCGGAACCCGCACCCGCGTCTCCCCGGGCGCGCCCGGTTCGCCGCCCTCGAGCCCCCAGGGTCCCCGTGTTCTCCGCTCGGCGATCACCGTGACGCGCGCGGGCACGAGGAGCTCCAGCGTGCGCTCGATCCCGTCGCCGCCAGCGTTCCGCCCGCGACCGCCGCTCCCCCGCCGCACGCGCAGCGAGTGGACGCGGAGCGGGTAGGCGTGCTCGAGCGACTCGATGGGGGTGTTGCGCGTGTTCGTCATGTGCGCCTGCATGGCGCTCTCCCCCGGCCCGTCCGGACCGGCCCCGTGCCCGCCCCCGAGCGTTTCGTAGTAGGCGAACGCCCGGTCGCGACGCGGATCGTGCCCCCCGATCAGCAGGTTGTTCATCGTGCCGCTGCTCGCCGCGGGCACGCGGCCGGGCAACGCGCGCGCGAACGCGCCGAGCACCGTGTCCACGATGCGCTGGCTCGTCTCGACGTTGCCCGCCCCCACCGCGGCCGGGGGCAGCGGGTCCACGAGCGAGGGGCGCGGCGCCACGACCTCGATCACCCGCAGCAGGCCGTCGTTGACCGCGATGTCCTCCTCGAGCACGCAGCGCACGACGTAGAGGACCGCCGCGGTCGTGACCGCACGCACCGCATTGACGGGGCCGGCCGCCTGCCCCGCGGTGCCGGTGAAGTCGGCGCGCACCCTGCCGCCGCCGAGCGTGAGCGCGACCCGGATCGCGAGCGGGCCGGAGCCGAGCCCGTCGTCGTCGAGCGCGTCCTCGAACCGGTAGGTGCCGCGCGGCAGGCGCGAGACGAGCGCGCGCGCGTGGCGCTCGGTCGCATCGAGGAGCGCGTCG
>DATDEX010000400.1:0-8656 GCA_036522895.1 Candidatus Eiseniibacteriota bacterium
CGCCGGCCCGGGCGCCCGCCGCCCGCCCGGCACGCACCTCTTCGACTCCGGGCCCGTCGGCTCGCCACGGCCGGCCGCCCACCGTGTGACCCGCGCGCGCCCGGGTTACCGCCGCGCGTCGTGGCGGTCCGCCGGTGGCCGCTTATCAGTGGCGGAACAGCCTACCGGGGCATACGCTCTTGCGGGGCCGCATTGCCAAGGAGTCCCTCCATGCGGAACGTGGGATCGTTCGGCCCGGGGAGGCACGCGGTTAGGCTCAGCGAGCGCGAGCATCCACGGCCCAGCGTCTATCTGCTGCACCCGTCGCAGGGGCGCGATGCCGCCAGGGGCAAGGTAGTGGTGATGAATTAGCACCAATCTCCTAACCCTTGGAGATCCTCCATGGCCGAGACGCACGGGCAACACCGGTTGCTGGGCTTTCTCCTGGCACTCACTCCGACCGCCCGGCGCGCCGCCGAAAAACGCTTGGATCGCCGTGAGCCGCTTCCCGATTCACGCCTCGTTCTGGATCACCCCGCCGTCGTAGGGGCAACTCCGGCGGTGAGCGGGATCGGTCGGCAGGGACTGCCCGGAGTTTCTCCCGCTCGGCGGAGCCAGATCTTGCTCGTCATCTGCCTGGCCGCGGCAGTTTCGCCGCCGGCCGCGCGGGCGGAAGGCGTGAACCTGGCGTGGAACAATTGCTCCTCGGGCGGACTTGCCAACCACGTGTTCGCGTGCGACACAAACTCCGGCTTCCAGGAACTCGTGGTCAGCTTCGTTCCACCGCCGGGGATCAACGATCTGAACTCGGTCGAAGTGGGCGTCACGCTGCTGACGGAGGAGGCGTTTCTCTCCGACTGGTGGCACTTCGAGCCGGGTGGATGCCGTGACGGGGCCCTTTCGGTGCTGGACAATTTCACTGGCTTCACCAATTGCACTCCGATCTGGCCAGGAACCAGCGTGGCGGGGTACGGCATCCAATATCCGCTTCCCAACCAGGCTCGCATTCATGCTGTCAGTGCGATCCAGTTCGGATCCGTCAGCCTGAATCCGAATACCGAGTACTACGCGGTCCGAATCAGGATCGACAATCGGAAGACGGTTGGGCCCGGCTCCTGTAGTGGCTGCATCCCCCCGGTCTGCGCGTACCTCGAATACTTGGCGCTTATCCGCGCTTCCGGGCCAGTCGTTTACGTCGCGGGACGGGTTTCCAGCGCCATCGCCTCCTGGCAGGGTGCGACCTGCCCGGCGGCCACATTCGCTCCCGGGATCACGAACTTCTCACCCAGCAGTGGGCGATGCGCCACGCCTGTGACGATCAACGGAGGAAACTTCGGAGATCCGGGAGGGCCCCCGGGACCGTCGCACATCGCGGCCGTGTACTTCGGCGCGGTGGCTCCTGCTAATCGCGCCAGCTTTTCGCTCTATTCCCCGAGCCAGATCGTCGCCTACCCGCCTCCCAATTTCTCGACCGGTCCCATCATAGTCGTGAACGCGGTGGGTGACGGGACCAGTGCGAGCAACTTCACAAGAATCGTCGCCCCGCCCACGATCGGCGGCTTCACTCCGACGGGCGGCCCGCCCGGGACGACAGTCACCATCACGGGCACGGCGTTTATCTGCAACAGCAACGTCTCCTTCAACGGAGTCCCTGCCAACCGAACCATCATTTCGGATACCCAGATCAGCGCCATCGTGCCGGCGGGAGCCACCTCAGGGCCCATCCAAGTCGACAATCCAGACGGCACCGTGTCCAGTTTCAATAGCTTCTTCGCCGACGTGGGATCCCCGCAGGCCATCGACCCGAACCTGTGGGTGACCAATGGGAACG
This sequence comes from Candidatus Eiseniibacteriota bacterium, assembly GCA_036522895.1. GTDB lineage: Bacteria > Eisenbacteria > RBG-16-71-46 > RBG-16-71-46 > RBG-16-71-46 > JAIOPA01. The sequence goes on from DATDEX010000400.1 coordinate 1,811, forward strand.
TGGCTGCCGTGGTGCGCGCCGGCGGGAAGATCTACATCGGCGGCGGCTTCAGTCAGGTGGGACCCGCCAGCGGCGGAGGTGTTCCCCTCGATATCGCGAGCGGCGCGCTCCCACCGTCCTTCCCGAAAGTCCTGGGCTCCTTGTCCGCGGTGGTCTCCGACGGAGCAGGCGGCTGGTATATCGGCGGCCAATTCACCACGGTGGGGGGCTTTCCCCGGACGAACATCGCGCATTTGGCCTCGGACCTGTCGGTTTCGGCTTGGAACCCGAACGCCAATGGAGAAGTCCTTGCCCTAGCGGTGGGCGGATCCACAGTCTACGCGGGCGGAACCTTCACCAGCATCGGCGGGCAGGCGCGCGACCGGATCGCCGCGCTCGATGCCACGACCGGGGTGGCCACCGGGTGGAGCCCAAGCGCCAACAACGGAGTCCTCGCCCTGGTGCTGAGTGGCTCCGCCGTGTACGCGAGCGGCGAGTTCACCAGCATCGGCGGGCAGGCGCGCAGTTACCTCGCCGCGCTCGATGCCATCAGTGGCGCGGCGACTACTTGGAACCCGAACGCCAACGGCGAGGTTCACGCCCTGGCGATGAGCGGCTCCACGGTTTACGCGGGCGGGTTCTTCGGCAACATCGGCGGGCAGGCGCGCAACCGGATCGCCGCGCTCGATGCCACGAGCGGGGCGGCCACCGGGTGGAACCCGAACGCCAACAGCTTCGTCAGCGCTCTGGCGGTGAGCGGCTCCACCGTGTACGCGGGCGGCGAGTTCACCAGCATCGGCGCGCAGGCGCGCAGCCACATCGCCGCGCTCGATGCCGCCACCGGGTCGGCCACCGCCTGGAATCCGAACGCCAACAACAGCGTCAACGCCCTGCTGCTGAGCGGCACCGCCGTCTACGTGGGCGGGACCTTCACCAGCATTGGCGGGCAGGCGCGCAACGACGTTGCCGCGCTCGATGTAACGACCGCAGCCGCCACCGCCTGGAACCCGAACCCCGACGGGGGCGTCAGGGCCCTGGCGGTGAGCGGCTCCACCCTCTACGCGGGCGGGTCCTTCAACAGCGTCGGCGGGCAGGCGCGCAGCAACATCGCCGCGCTCGATGCTGCGACCGGGGCGGCCACCGCCTGGAACCCGAACGCCAACGCCGACGTCGAGGCCCTGACGGTGAGCGGCTCCACCGTCTACGCGAGCGGCGAGTTCACCAACATCGGCGGGCAGGCGCGCAGCAACATCGCCGCGCTCGATGCCGCGACCGGGTCGGCCACCGCCTGGGACCCGGGCGCCAACGGCTCGGTCGGGCCCTTGGCGGTGAGCGGCTCGACCGTCTACGCGGGCGGAACCTTCACCAGCATCGGGGGAGAAAACCGCAACTTCATCGCTGCGCTCGATGCCGCGACCGGTGCGGCCACGGCCTGGGACCCAAGCGCCAATGGCTCCATCAGCGCGCTGGAGGTGATCGGCTCCACCGTCTACGTAGGCGGGGGCTTCACCAGCATCGGTGGGCAGGCGCGCAGCTACATCGCCGCGCTCGATGCCACGAGTGGCGCGGCCACCGGCTGGAACGCGAGCGCAGACGCTGCTGTCTACGCGCTGACCGTGGCCGGCTCCACGGTCTATTCGGGCGGGGGGTTCACGAACATCGGCGGGCAGGCGCGCAGCTACATCGCCGCGCTCGATGCCACGAGTGGTGCGGCCACTGGTTGGAACCCGAACGCGAACGGCGAGGTTCATGCCCTGGCGGTGAGCGGATCAACCGTCTACGCGGGCGGCACGTTCACCAGCATTGGCGGGCAGGCGCGCGACCGGATCGCCGCGCTAGAAGCCACGACTGCCGTGGCCGCCACCTGGGAACCGAACGCCAACAACTCCGTCAGCGCTCTGGCGGTGAGCGGCCCCACCGTGTATGTGGGCGGGTTCTTCAGCAGCATCGGGGGGCAGCCGCAGGCTTCGATCGCCGCGATCGCGGCGGTGCCGGAGGTGCTGGCGATCTCTCCGGCGAGCGGCGGCGACACCGAGTCCGTCACGGCGACGGTCGGGGGGCGCAACCTGAGCGCCGGCGCCACGGTCAAGCTTTCACGCACCGGGCAATCCGACATCGTAGGCACCGGCGTCCTGGTGTCGGCCAATGGACTCAGCCTCACCACGACCCTGGCTCTGAGCGGTGCCGCGAGCGGGCTCTGGAACGTCGTGGTCACCAACCCCGACGCTCAGACCGCGACGCTGTCCAACGGCTTCACCATCGAGGCGGGAGAGGCGCCCCAGGTGCGGGTGTATGTGGTCGGACCCGCCACGATCCGCGGGAACCACCGCACCGCCTTCGACCTGGTGCTGGGGAACTATGGGAACGTGGATGCGCTGGCGGTGCCGCTGTGGATCGCCGGGGTGCCCAGCGATGCCACGGTGGAGCTGGACTTCGCTCTTGCTGCGCCGCCGCGGGAGGGGGGCGAGCCCGACTGGAGCCAGGTCCCGCTCAGCTTCACCAGCGCCGGGGGGCGCTACCTCGCGCTGGTGATCCCGCGGCTGCCGCCGGGGGTGCTGACGCGGCGGGTGTACCTCACGGTGCCGGCGAGCGACCCGACGTTCCAGCTCACCGCCGCGCTCACACCGCCGTGGGCCGACGGGGCGACGTTTCGCAGTTGTCTCTCGGACGGTGAGGTGATCCAGAACCCGGCGTGCATGGGGACGAAGCTCACGGCGATCAACGCGTACTTGGCGGCCACACCGGGGATCGAGGCGCTTAGCGGAATCGGGCTGTGGGCCAAGATCGCGTGGCAGTGCGAGGGCGCGACCACGATGCCCGCAGCACTCGCCACGGCAGAGCAGGCGCTCGACTTCATGGTCCAGCCGGTGGAGCAGCGCGGGACGGTGCCAGCGAGCTGCGGCGAGGGGCTCTCGCCGCGCTGGCGGGAGGTGCTGGCGGTGGGGGTGGTGAGCTCGGTGGACCCCAGCGACAAGCTCGGGGCGCATGGCACGGTTTCGGGCCAGCAGGCGATGCCCTACTCGATCCGGTTCGAGAACCTGAGCAGCGCCACCGCGACCGCACAGCGGGTGCTGCTGGTCGACGCGCTTGATCCCGCGACGCTGGACGCCAATACGGTGACCCTGGATGCGATCACCTTTGGCAACGTCCGCCTGTTCCCGCCGCCGGGGCTGAGCGGCTACGCCGCCGAGGTGGACCTCCGTCCGGGGCGCAACCTGCTGGTGCAGGTGAGCGCCACGCTGGATCGCCTCACCGGGGTGCTGAGCTGGTACTTCGCTTCGATTGACCCGGCCACCGGACAGCCGCCGGCCGACCCGCTGGCGGGCTTCCTGCCTCCCAACCGGGTCCCCCCCGAGGGCGAGGGGAGCGTGCTGTTCACGGTGTCACCTCGCAGCGAGCTCACGAACGGCGCCGAGATCGGGAACCACGCGGCGATCAAGTTCGACGACAACTTGCCGCAGAACACGCCGCAGTGGCTGAACCGCTTGGACAAGACGCCGCCGCAGAGCCAGGTGCTGCCGCTGGGCTCGACGCAGGACTCCTCGAGCTTCACGGTGCGCTGGGAGGCGGCGGGCTCGCCACCGGACCTGAGGGACTACACGATCTACGTGGCCGAGGACGCGGGAGCGTACCGGGCGTGGAGGCTCAACACGGCGGCGACCGCGGACACCTTCGCGGTGCGGCCGGGGGGACACAGCTACGCCTTCTACAGTATCGCCCGGGACACGAGCGGCAACCTCGAGGCGGCCCCCATTCAATCCGACGCACAGACCCTGTCGCGGGTGGCGGTGGGGGGGCCTGGCCCCTGGCGGCTGGCGCTCGCAGGGGCGCAGCCCAATCCGGCGCGGGGCGAGATCCGGGCGTGGTTCACGCTCCCGAGCCGGGAGCCGGCCAGGATGGAGCTGTTCGACGTGGCAGGACGACGCGTGGCGCGGCGCGAGGTGGGGGATCTGGGGCCGGGGCGGCACTCGCTGGTGCTGGGGTCGTCGCCGCGGCTCGGAGCGGGGCTGTATTTCCTGCGGCTGGCGCAGGGCGGGCGGGTGCTGAGCGCCCGGGTGGCGGTGGTGCGATGAACTGCGCGTGACCGCGCAAGTCCCCTCGCGCCCCCGCAGCGCCAAGGACGACTGCGGGGCCCGCGTCGAGGTCTGTGAGTTCCTCGATGGCCGCCTGCTCGTCCCTGCACCTTCGTCACGGCCTCATCGCCGAGGAGCCCCGTGCCGCAGGCGCCCTCACTCTCGATCCGCGCCCTGCCCCGCGCGCGAGCGGGGTGCCGGTCCGAATTGACGCTCCGGGATCGCGCCAGAAGGCCAAACGACCGGCGCCGAGACTCGAGACCCAAGCCAAAGCGCCGGGCGTCGGCAGCCTCACCCACCGGCGTAAACCCGACCCCAATCACCGCTGGAAAAAGTCGTGCGACCCCGAACGCTGCCCGACGCGGCGAGGGCCGCGGGGGGTGTTGGAATCACCGACGCGTTAGGGGTCAGAATCACTGACTTGCGCCATGGGCATCGCGTGGGCGGGGTGGTGACGACGTGGGCGGTCCGCCGGCCCGGCCGCGCCCGTCAGCGGAGATCCGCGCTCTCGAAGACCTGGCGCGCCACGTTCGAGAGCCGGAGCTCGTCCACGATGCCGTTCAGGGCGTAGAACGGCAGCGGCAGGTTCGCCGGGTCCTGGCGGAGGTCGCCGCCGAAGTCGGTGAGCCGGCGCGGATCGAGCGCGTTCCCGACGACGAGCGGCGCGCTCGAGCGGGCAATGCCGTTGGCGATCGCCACCTGGACGTCGAGCCGGCCGTCGATGAAGAGGCGCACGACCTCGCCATCGACGCTCGCGGCGACGTGCACCCAGCGGCGGAGTGGGAGCGTCGCGGTGGACTGGAAGCTCTGGGTCCCGGCCGCGAGCTCGGGGCGGAACGCGAACGCCAGGTGGCCGGTCTGGAGCGTGGCGACCTCGGTGTCGAACCAGCCGTCGCTCTGGATCGTGATCGTGGGCGGCCCGAGCTTGTACCCCACGACGCCCAGAACCCAGCTCTGCTCGTTCGGCACCGGGGTCCAGCGCATGGCGATGCCGGAGAGCTCGAAGCGCGAGATGTCGTTCAGGTAGACCCACGCCTCCACCGTGAAGCCGCGCGGCGACTCCATGACCGGGTTGTAGGGAACGAAAACGAACGACTGCGCCGACGCGGTGAACGCGCGCGCGCCCTGGTAGCGGCCGAACTCGATCCGCGTTTCGGGCCCGGCGGTGCCGGTGAGCCGGAACGGCGAGGCATCGTCCGCGTGCGTGCCGCCGCGCTCGTCGAAATGCCAGAGCCCCACGGTCACCGAGTCGGCGGCGGGCGGCGCCGCGGCCATCGCGGGCGCCTTCACCTCGTGCGGGCCCTGCTTGGCGCACGCGCCGAGCCCCACCGCGAGGAGCACGAGCACGGTCCGGCGAATACGCCGCATCAGGGGGTTCCTCCCACCAGCGCGCGCAGCGTCGAGCGCGCCTCGGCCAGGTGTGCGCCGTCGCCCACGCGGGCGAACGTGAGCATCATGCGCTGGAGCGTGCTCGGGTCCGTGGACGCGCTCACGACCGGGCCCCAGTACTGGGCCGCAGTCGCTTCGTCGCCCTTCATCGCCGCGACCCAGCCGCGGCCGATGCGGATCTCGGCCGTGCCGGGCCGGATGCGGTCGGCGCGGTCGTAGTACTCGAGCGCGCCGTCCGGATCCTGGAGCTGGAGCCGATTCTCGGCGGCCAGCACGAGGAGATCGAGATTGGCGGGTGCCAGGGCGAGGAGCTGGTCGATCCAGTGCTGTGCCGCCTCGTGGTCCCCGGCCGAGAACTCGTGCATGGCGAGGAACAGCCGCGCCTCCACGTTCTTGTCGTCGATGAGGACCCGGGCGCGCGCCCGATGGATCGCCACGAGCGTGTCGTCGTTCCGCCACGCGGGCTCACCGCCGAAGTCGGGACCGATCTCGTAGACGACGCTCGGCCAGTGCGCGGTCGTGGCGCGGACCGTGAGGCCCGGCGCCGCGCTGGTCGAGTCGAGCAGCCACTCGAACCGCGGTCGCATCTCGGCCTCGGGCCACGAGAAGTAGAGCCAGCGCGCGCCGGTCTTCCGCGCCGCGGCGCCCCAGTCGGCGAGCGTATCGGCAAGCGGCAGCGTGAGCGGCGTGAGCCCGGCGTACCACCCGAAGTGGGGCTTGCGGGCCAGCACCTTGTCGCCGGGCCGGACGAGCGGCTTGACCCGCGCGGCCGCCTCGAGCACCTCGACGGGCAGCTGCAGAATGACCCGATCGCTGAATGCCTTGGTCGCGGCGAGCGACGGCAGCAGCACCGCGGGCACGAGCAGGAGCTTCAACCACCAGCCGCTCGCCGAGAGCGCGAGCCGCGGCGAGGCGAATGCGCTCGCCGCGAGCAGCGCCCAGAGCGGCAGCACGGCGAGCGAGTAACGTTCGGAGTGAAACGCGGGCACGAGCGTCAGGAACAGGAGTGCGAGGCAGAGGAGGAGCGGCTTCGCGCGCCCGAAGACGCCGTCCTTCCACGCGAACCACGCCCCCGCGCCGGCGGCGAGCGCGAGCGGCAGGCCGGTGAGTTTCACCGCGTCCAGCCGCACGTGGTCGAACACGTTGAACAGCATGCGCGTCGCCACCGCCGCGGGATCGCGCGCGATCACCGACCAGAGCGTCGGGAACTGCGGCTCCATGTCGCGTTCGTAGATGTCCCAGACGATGCCCTTCGGGCGCGCGAACACCTCGAACGCGATGTTGTGCTGGAGCTGAAAGCGCGCGGCCCCGCCGTGGGTGATCGAGAACGCGAACCAGGGCGCCACCGGGGCGAGGAACCCGGCCGCGAGGAGCGCCGCGTGCCGCACGCGCGCCCCGGCCGGCG
>DATDEX010000401.1:0-3867 GCA_036522895.1 Candidatus Eiseniibacteriota bacterium
CGCCGCGCCCGTCCGCGCCCGCGTTTCGCGAGCTCCCCGCGCCCGAGCCGGCGCCGGCGGCGGACGACCGCATCCGCTACGAGAACGTGAACCTGATCGTGAACGGCCAGCGCGCCCAGGCCCAGGTCGAGCTGCGCTGGAAGGGATTGCCACGGGTGGGGAACGCTTCGGGCTACAGCTCGCGCGACGACGCGCACCGGCTCGTTGCCCAGGCCACGACGCTCGCGGTCCAGGAGTTCCTCGCCGACCCGGTCGCGCTGAGCGTGCGCGACGTGGCGTTCGCGGACCTCACGGGCCGGCGGGTCGTGATCGTCGTCCTCTCGCTGCTCGCGCACCGGCATGAGAAGGTGCTCACCGGGAGCTGCACCGTGGAGCAGGACACCCCCCAGGCCGTCGTGCTCGCGACGCTCTCCGCGCTCAACCGCATCGTCGCGGGCATGCGCGCCAAGGAGCCGACCGAGTACGTGCTGCGCGCGGAGAGCTACGCCACCGAACCTTGAGGCGCGCCCTCGCGCCAGACTCGAACATCCCATTCACGGGACCGGCAACGTCCATAGGGAGACGAGCGAAGCGAGCATCCCCAGCGAAGCGCCCACCCGCACGGCCGAAAGGCCGGGGCGGAGAATCCCTCAAAGGAGGTGGGCCATTCATGGATCTGCTCCTCGATATCGTCGAGCTGCTGGGCAAGGCCGGTTGGTGAACCGGTGCTGTAAGGTAGAGTTGAGTTAATCTCTCCTGAAGCCGGTGTCGGTCCCGTCCATCCTCCTTCGTCGCCCGCCGTTCGCCACGAAGTCCCCCACGATAAGGACATCGTGAACTCGCCGTCCTCGCCGAGACGTCCGGTCCTGTTCCGGGCCTATTTCGTCGCCGTGCTCGCGGCGGCCCTGGCGCTCGCGCTCTCCGCGTGGCGCGTCCACCCCGCGCCCGTGTGGCCGGTGCTCCTCACCGGTCTCGCGCTGCTCGTGCTCGCCGAGCTGGCCCCGGTGCGGCTGCCGGGCGGCGGCGTCATGACCGCCGGGACGATGGTCGACCTGCCGCTGCTCCTCATGGTCGGCCCGTTCTGGACCGCGGCCCTGGACGTGGCGGCGCTCCTCGCGGTGCAGGGCGTGCTCCAGCGCCGGCCGGCGGTGCGCGTCGCGCACAACGCCGCGATCTATGTGCTGGGCGTGTTCGCCGCGGCGTGGGCGTTCGTGTTCCTCGGCGGGCGGATCGGCGCGATCGCGTTCCCGGCCGATGCGCTCGCGTTGACCGCGTGCGGGCTCGCGTTCTTTCTCGTCAACTCGGCGTGCGTCTCGCTCGCGATCGGGCTCACGGCCGGCCCCAGCGCCTGGCGCATCTGGCAGCGGAACTTCCAGAGCGTGATCCTCCACCACCTGTCGTTCGTCGCGCTCGGCACGCTCGGCGCCGTGATGTGGAGCGCGGCCGGGGGGTGGGGGCTGCTGCTCGTGGCGCTCCCCGTGCTCGTCTCGCGTTACGCGTTCCAGCTCTCGGTCGAGCTCCGGAGCGACCTGAAGGACTTCGTGCGCACGCTCACCGAGGTCCTCGAGGAGGTGGATCCCTACACGCGTCATCACTCGGTGCGCGTCTCGGCCTATTCCGTGCGGCTCGCGCGCGGGCTCCGGCGTCCCGAGTCCGAGGTCGAGGAGATCGAGTACGCGGCGCTCGTCCACGACCTCGGGAAGATCGGACCCCAGCACCAGTATATTCTCCAGAAGCCGGGCTCGCTCTCGCAGGAGGAGCAGCGCACGCTGCGCGCACACCCGGCGGCCGGGGCCGAGATCGTGGCCAAGGTGCGCACGCTGCGCCGCGTCTCCGAGATCGTGCGCTCCCACCACGAGCGCCCCGACGGCCAGGGCTACCCGTTCGGGCTCCGCTCGGAGGACGTGCCGGTGGGCTCGCGGATCCTGAACGTCGCCGACGCGTTCGACGCCATGACGAGCGACCGTCCCTACCGGCGGGCGCTGCCCGTGGACGCCGCGCTCCACGAGCTCGAGCGCGGCGCGGGGACGCAGTTCGATGCCGACGTCGTCGACTGCCTCGTGCGCATGCACGCCGCCGGCCGCTTCCCGCTCGTGCCGAGCCCCAGCAGCGAGGACCTGCTGTTGCTCCGGCTCCGCACGCGGGTGGGAAGCTGATGCGCTACCAGGACGCCGGCGTGGACCTCGCGCGCTCCGACGCGTTGAAGGCCGAGGTGATCCGCGAGATCCGCTCGACGTGGGGCGACGAGGTCGTCCCGCTCGCGGGCGGGTTCGCGGGCGTCATGCGCTTCCCCGGCGCGCCCGGCCTGCTCGCGGCGACCATGGACGGCGTGGGCACGAAGCTCCACCTGGCGAAGCTGGCTCACCGCCTGGACGACGCGGCCGCGGACCTCGTTTTTCACGGCGCGAACGACCTGCTCGCACATGGGGCGCGCCCGCTCGCGTTCCTCGACTACCTCGCGCAGGCGGCGCTCGCGCCGGAGGACGTGCTCGCGGCGGTGCGCGGGCTCGCACGCGCCTGCCGCGAGGTGGGCGCGGCATTGATCGGCGGCGAGACCGCGGAGATGCCGGACACCTACCTGCCGGGAGTGCTCGACGTGGCCGGCTGCATGCTCGGCACGGTGGTGCCCGGGGCGCTGCTCGACGGCGCGAGGGTGGCGGCCGGCGATCACGTGCTGGGGCTCGCCGGCTCCGGGCTCCACACGAACGGCTACTCGCTCGCGCGGCGCGTGCTCGCCGGCTCGGGGCTGGCGTTGGACGCGCCGCTCCCGGGCGGGCAGGGCGAGAGCCTGGGCGAGGCGCTCCTCGCGCCCCATCGCTGGTACGGGCGATCGCTCCTGCCGCTCGCCGAGGCCGGCCGCGTGAACGCCCTCGCGCACGTGACGGGCGGCGGCATCGCCGGAAATCTCGTCCGCGTGCTCCCCGAGGGATGTCGCGCGCGACTGGAACCCGGGGCGTGGCGCCGGCCGGCGCTCTTTCGCTGGCTCGTCGCCGCGGGCCAGGTTCCGGAGGCGGACGCGCGGCGCGCGTGGAACCTCGGGATCGGGATGCTCGTCGTCGTCGCCTCCGCCCAGGCTCCGGGGCTCAGCGCCGAGCTCGCCGCGGCGGGCGAGACGGTGTGGCCGCTCGGCAGCATCGTGGCCGGCCCCCGCGGCGTGGAATGGTCGCCCGGCGAGCCCGGGTAGCGGCGCGGGAGGACGCGCATCCGCGCGGCGTTCGAGCCCCCGCGCGAGCCCCCGTTCCCACAGGTCCCCGTTCTGACGAGCCCCCGCTCAAACGCCCCCCGCTCCCGCTGGATCGGAGGCAAGGGATGGAGCGGATCTCACGTCTCGAAGTCATGGAAGTCGAACTCCCCGAAATGGTCGGCGAGTCGCCGGCGTGGCGGGCCCTGGTGGAGCAGCTGCCGCGGGTGGCCGCGAGCGGGCTGCCGGTGCTGCTCCTCGGCGAGACGGGAACGGGGAAGGAGCTGGTCGCCCGCGCGCTCCACGCGCTCTCCCCGCGGCGCCGGCAGGCGTTCGTCGCCCAGAACTGCGGCGCCACCCCCGACACGCTCATCGAGAGCGAGCTCTTCGGGCACGCGCGCGGGGCGTTCACCGGGGCGATCGGCGATCGCATCGGGCTCTTCGAGGCGGCCGAGGGCGGCACGCTGCTGCTGGACGAGATCGGGGACGCGAGCGCGCTCCTCCAGATGAAGCTCCTCCGGGTGCTCCAGGAGGGCGAGGCGCGGCGCGAGGCGAAAGTAGAGATCCGCGCGGAACGTCCCCTGCGCGACGCCGCGCTCGAGCGCGCGGTGCGTGGCGGCGACCACGCGCACGTCCACCCGCCGCGCCCGCGAGTCGCCGACGCGCCGCGCCTCGCCCTCCTGGAGCACCCGGAGGAGCTTCATCTG
>DATDEX010000402.1:0-3382 GCA_036522895.1 Candidatus Eiseniibacteriota bacterium
CAGCGCCATGGACCTCGGCGACCCGGTCGAGGCGCGGCACAACGTCGCCGGGGCATTCGCGCGCAGCGACCTGCGCCGATTCCGCATCCCGTGCGCCGCGTGCGGTCGCGGGGCGATCGGGATCGAGGAGTCCGCCGAGCACGCGCCGACGGGCGGGTGAAATCCGCCGTCCAGCGCCGGCCGCGCCCGCGATTTCCGCGGCGCGACCCCGGATTTCATGCGAATTCCGTGGCCCCGGCGCGCGCGCGAGTCTAGATTCTGTTCGGCGCGAATCCTCCTACCCCCTTGCTCTCCATCGCGCCCGTCGCGTCTCCACTGGGCCCGTCCGGGCTGGCCGAGCGGAGCGCGTGCCCCTGTCCTCAGCAGTGCGGACACCATTGCGAACGCTTCTCGGAGAACGACCATGTCCAGACCGCAGGGCATCCCCACGCGCGCCGCCGCTTTCACATTGCTCACCGCGCTCGTCCTCGCCACCACCGCTCACGCCGCGAGGCCGCGCTTCGAGGACGAGGCGCTGGAGCGGCCCGCCCGGCCGCGTCCCACGATCGCCATGCCCGAGCACTGGACGCTCGGGCAGCCCGTGCGCTTCCCGCGCGAGCTGCTACCGCTCATCATGGGCGAGATGGAAGTCCCCATCACCGAGCCGGCCCCCGAGCCGGCGTCGGTGCTGCGCAGCCTCATCCCGGCCCCCGAATCGCACCGCGACGCGACGCCGTTCGGAGCCAACCGGCTCCTCAACGACCCCACGGGTGATCCGCTGCCGGTGACTGGAATCCCGTCCGCGACCCAGTCGGAGAACTCGCTCGCCGCGCACGGGCGGTTCCTCGCCAGCGGCTGGAACGACTCGTTCGACCTGCGGACGCCCCGCAGCTTCTCCGGCTTCGGCTTCTCCTCCGACGGCGGGCGCACCTGGCACGACGGTGGCACCCTTCCGCCCGCCGGCGCGGACGACCAGTTCTTCGGCGACCCGAGCCTCACCGTGGACGAAGACGGCAACTTCTACTACGCGAGCCTCTACGCGCGGCCGGGCATCACGCTCGGCGTCTCCGTGAGCCGCGGACGCTTCGTGAACGACGTGCTCGTGTTCGACAAGCCCGTGCTCGCGGGCGTGCCGGGCACGCAGGACAGCTTCGACAAGGAATGGATCGTCGCCGATCCCAAGGACGGCACGCTCTATCTCTCGTATACGCGCTTCTTCGACGCGGGCGGTGACCAGATCGAGCTCGTCCACTCGCGCGACCACGGTCGCACCTGGAGCGAGCCGCTCGTCGTGACCGACATCGCGACCGAGTCCGTGCAGGGTTCGCGGCCCGCGGTGGGTCCGGACCACGAGCTGTTCGTGGTCTACTCGGCCACCGACCTTACCGACTTCAACTCCCACATGCGCATCCGCCGGGCGCGGAGCCACGGCCGGAACATCGGCGCGTTCGCGAACATCGGCGAAGGAAACGGCGACGTGAGCGTGTACCCGAACTTCGTGAGCGGCCCGCCCGGGTTCAATCGTGGCAACGGCGTCGAGTTTCCGTCCATCGCCGTGAGCCCCGAGCGCGAGCACGGCCGCGGCGACATCTTCGTCACGTGGAACGAGGCGGTGGACTACTTCGACGACCCGCTGGGCGGCGGCGGCGTGCTGAACGAAACCGAGGGCAACGGCAGCCCCGCCACGGCGAATCCCATCACGCTCGGCGAAACCGTCACGGGCACGCTCGATTCGCCGACCGACGTCGACTGGTTCTCGTTCGCCGGTCACGCGGGCGAGACGGTGGAGTTCTTCCTCACCCCTCCCCAGGGCGCGTCGACCGGGGGCTTCCTGCGCATGTTCGGTCCGGGCGGCGCCGTGGGCGACCGGCTCGCCCTGAGCGCGTTCGGCGGCGGCGTGGCGTTCATCGTGTTCACGCTCCCCTCGGATGGCACCTACTTCATCCGCCCGGCGCTCCTCAACGCGAGGTCGAAGCTGGGGCCCTACCTGCTGTTCACCGGCCTCCACCAGCCGAACGTGCACGACGTGGCCACGGACTCGCGCGACGTGATGCTGTCGCGCTCGCGCGACGGGATCCACTGGACGCGCCGCGAGCGCGTGAACGACGACCCGGCTCGCTACGACAACGCGTTCGCCGAGGTCGCCGTGGATGGCGGAGGGGACGTGCACGTCGTGTGGTACGACCACCGGAACGATGCACGGGGCGGCATCCTGACCGACCTCTTCCACGCCCGCTCGCACGACGGTGGCCGTACGTTCGGGCGGAACGAGCGGGTGAACGACGGCCCGGGCATCAACTGGAGCCTCGTGCCGAGCCAGCTCGCGCCGAACATGGGCGACTACATCGCGCTCGACGCGGACGGCCGGAACGTCTACGCGGTGTGGGCGGACGGACGGCTGGGGACGCCGGACTCGTGGCTCATGCGGGTGTCCACCGGGCGGGACGACGACGACGTGATCGCCGCCGGGCCCGCCGAAACGAGCGCGGAGACGCCGGGCGCGGTCGAAGCCGCCGCCGGCGTGCGGTTGGCACTCCGCCTCGCGAATCCCACCCGGGCCGGCGCGCCCGTGGCCATGACGATCGACGTGCCGCGCACGGCGGAGTCCCGGCTGGAGATCTTCTCGGTCACCGGCCAGCGCGTGCGCACGCTGCTCGAGGGTGCCATGGCGGTCGGGACGCACAGCCTCACGTGGGACGCGCGCGGTCGCGACGGGGCGCCGGTCGCACCCGGGCTCTACTTCGCGGTATTGCGATCGGGAGCCGACGTGGTGCGGCAGCGGATCGTGATGGTCCGGTGACGCCGCGCTGAACGGTCTGCCGCCACGAGCCCCCCGGCCGCTTCCGCCGGGGGGCTCGTGCTTCGCGCTCCTCCGCCGGCGCGCCCAAGCGCATGGCCCCGTGCGTCATGCGCCCTGCACGACCGGGCCCGGATGGGGGAGTCATTCGTTCGGACGAGGCAAAGACTTGGCACTCCTCCCTCGGGCCCCATTGCCAAGACGCCGATGCTTGTCCCATGCTCATGACGAGTCCGCGCACGTGCGCGGGCCTCGATACGCAGGCGGCCGGGTGCTCCGGGCCGCTCACCCGCACGCGGAGGAGGACGCGATGAGATCCGGCACGACGTGGCGGTCGGCCGTGCTCGCGTCGCTGGCGCTGCTCATGAGCGGCCAGCTCTGCATGCTCACCACGTGCGTGCCGCGCCTCGGCCACGCGCGCGTGACGACCCACGCGTGCTGTCGCGCGCTCCCGGCTTCACCGATGCCGGTCCCTGCCTCGCACGTGCCGGGCGCGATGCCGTGCGACATCGTGCTGCACGCCGCGAGCGCCCCGTTGCTCCCGCCCGCGACGCCGTCGGCGATCCCGACCGCGCTCGCGCTGGCCGCCACCTCCGCGCTCGCGCC
>DATDEX010000403.1:0-3982 GCA_036522895.1 Candidatus Eiseniibacteriota bacterium
GCGCGCGTCTCGCCGCACGCGCACCCGGCGGCGGCCGCCCCGAACGCCATCGCTCGACGTCTCGCGCCGCGCCGCTCGCTCGCGCCGCGTTTCGCCCCACGCGCGTTCGAGTGGAAGAGCGCGCTCATCAGCGGGCTCTAGCTCTGCCTGCTTCTACGGTCGCGAAATCCCCTGTGCATGGCGCTCGCCGCGCTGCTCGCGGTGGCGAGCAAGCTCGTCCTGCGCGTGCCGCGCGCCGGGCGTCCCGGCACCAAGCACGTCCTGAACCCCACGAACGGCGCGATCGTGCTGCTGCTCGCGTGCGGCGCGCCGGTGTGGGTGTCGCCCGGGCAGTGGGGACATCACCTGGCGCTCGCGTTCGGCGTCGCGGGCTTCGGGAGCCTGGTCGTCCACCGCTCGGCGCGGAGCGACGTGACCCTCGCGTTCCTCGCGGCATGGGCCGGCGTGCTGTTCGTGCGGGCGTGGCACGTCGGGCAGCCGTGGGGGGCGCCGCTCCACCAGCTCGAGAGCGGATCGCTCGCGCTCTTCGCGTTCCACATGATCAGCGATCCCAGGACCACGCCCGACTCGCGCGCCGGCCGGATCGTGTTCGCGACGCTCGTGGCGCTGGGCGCCGGCGCCGTCCAGTTCTTGCTCTTTCGCACGAACGGGCTCCTGTGGTCCCTCGCCGGCTGTTCATTCGTCGTCCCGTTGCTCGATCGCTGGCTCCCGGGCCGCGAGTTCGAGTGGTCCGCGCCAGGGACGGGCGCACGCACCCTGGAGGTTCGTCATGCGTTGTCGGCTGTTCGGGTTCTTGCTGCTGCTGGCGGCGTGCGCTCCGCTTGACGCGGCGCACGCGTTCTGTGGCCTCTTCGTCGCGACCGGCGACGCGAAGCTCTTCAACCACCGCTCGCAGGTCGCGATGGTGCGCGACGGCGATCGCACGGTGCTCACCATGGCCAGCGACTACCAGGGCGACCCCCGGGAGTTCGCGCTCGTGGTCCCGGTGCCGGTCGTCTTGAAGCGCGGGCAGATCCACGTCGGCGACTCGTCGCTCGTCGCGAGCCTCGACGCCTACTCGGCGCCGCGCTTGGTCGAGTACTACGACCCGGATCCCTGTCCGGCTCCCATGGCGGAGATGGGTTCGCACTTTCGTGGCGGCCGCGGGCAGGGGGTGTCGATGCTGATGGCCGGGAGCCTCGACGCGGCCGTGCCGGCCGTCCGGATCGAAGCCCGCTACGAGGTCGACGAGTACGACGTCCTGATCCTGTCCGCGGACGACAGCGGCGCGCTGCTCGCGTGGCTCCGCGCGCACGGCTACCGCGTGCCGATGCAGGCCGCGAACGTGATCCAGAGCTATCTCAAGCAGGGCATGAAGTTCTTCGTCGCCAAGGTGGATCTGCGCCGGCGCGATGCGCAACTCCGCGCACAGCACGCTTCCGCATCCACGCAACTCCGTCCGCTCCAGATCGCGTACGACTCGCCGCGCTTCATGCTGCCCGTCCGCCTCGGGATGGCGAACGCGGACGGCCCCCAGGAGCTGTTCGTCTACGCGGTCACCCGCCAGGGCCGGGTCGAGCCGGTGAACTACCGGAGCGTCAAGCTCCCCGAGGCGGTGGAGGTGCCCGAGTTCGTGAAGGGGGATTTCACGAACGTGTGGCGCACCGCGTTCGACCAGCTCGTGGAGAAGAACGGCATGGGCGTCGTGTACACCGAGTACGCGTGGGACATGACCTGGTGCGATCCGTGCCCGTCGCCGCCACTCACGCGGGAGCAGCAGAAGGCGCTCGGCGTGTGGTGGCTCGACGAACCGAACCCGAGCGTGTTCGTGACCCGGCTCCACGCGCGCTACGATCGCGCTTCGTTCCCCGAGGACCTCGTGCTCCAGGTCACGGCCGATCGCGCGAACTTTCAGAGCCGCGTCGTCGTGCGCCACGAGTGGACCGGCGAAGCGAAGTGCGAGGCCGCGAACGCCTATCGCCAGACCCTGCCCGCCCGCCGCGAACAGCAGGCCATGGCACTCGCCTCGCTCACCGGCTGGAGCGTCGAGCGCATTCGCGGTCGCATGGGTGTCTCGACGGCATGGCTGGCGCCCGGCGAGTCGCTCACGCCGTACCGGCCGGCCGCCTGGTGGGAGAAGCTCTGGAAGTGAGCGCGCGCCCCGCTCCCCTTGCACCTCACGCCCCGGCCCGCGTAGGCTCCCGCCCTTCGCGCCTGCGCGCGCGGCGCGTCCACAGCGCATGACCGGGCTACAAGTCCTCGTGCAAGGAGACTCGCGATGCCGCATCGCCTCAGGTTCGTCCTGCTCGCACTGGCCGTGCTGCTCGCGGCGGGCGTGGCGGTGGCCGAGCCCCTCGGAACGCACTGGGAGTTCACGCCGTTCGGCGGGTACACGATATTCGACGGCAAGATGCGGTTCCCCGGCAGCAATCTTCCCGTCACCGATGACCTGCACGTGGGCGGGCGGCTGGCGTGGCAGTCCACGTCGTGGGTCGGCATCGAGGCCGCGAGCGGGTTCTCCTCCACGGCCGAGGACGCGCCGAACGGCCGCGATTTCGACTGGATGCACGCGAGCGGCAACCTGGTGCTGTCCCCCGCCCGCGGGCGCTGGGGCGGGCCGTTCGTGTTCGCGGGCGGCGGCTGGACGCGCGGGAAGCCCGCCGCGGGTCCGAAGACCGACACCGGCACGCTCGAGTTCGGCGGCGGACTGCGACTCTGGCTCACCGACAACCTGGGGCTGCGATTCGAGGCGCGCGACGTGTCGTTCAAGGCGCTCTCGCCCACCGCGGCCGCGGACCACCTGAACACGATGATCCTCGGGGCCGGGCTCACGTTCGCGCTCGGTGGCAAGGCGCGCGACACCGACGGCGACGGCGTCCCGGACAAGAAGGACAAGTGCCCGAACACGCCCAGGGGCGCCAAGGTGGACGCCAACGGCTGCCCGCTCGACTCCGACGGCGACGGCGTGTTCGACGGCCTCGACCAGTGCGAAGGCACTCCCAAGGGGGCCACGGTCGATGCCAAGGGCTGCCCGAGCGACGCCGACGGCGACGGCGTGCTCGACGGCATCGACACCTGCCCCGACACGCCGAAGGGCGCGACCGTGGACGCGAAGGGCTGCCCGAGCGACTCCGACGGGGACGGCGTGCTCGACGGCCTCGACCAGTGTCCCGGCACGCCGAAGGGCGCCACGATCGACGAGAAGGGCTGTCCCAAGGACAGCGACGGCGACGGTGTGTTCGACGGCCTCGACCAGTGCCCCGACACGCCCGCCGGGCTCAAGGTGGACGCGCACGGCTGCCCGATCGAGGTGACCGAGCGCGAGGCCGAGCTGCTCGACACCGGCATGATCCGGCTCCAGAACGTGAACTTCGAGACGAACAAGGCGGACATCCTGCCCGAGAGCTACCCGACGCTCGACGCGGTCGGCATGCTGCTCAGCAAGTGGCCGCAGCTGAAGCTCGAGATCGGCGGGCACACGGACGCGCGCGGCTCGGCGATCCGCAACCAGAAGCTCTCCGAGGCCCGCGCCCTGTCGGTGAAGACCTACCTGCTCGGCAAGTTCGACAAGCTCACCGCCGACCAGTTCACGGTGAAGGGCTACGGCAAGAGCAAGCCGATCGCGCCCAACACGAACGAGTTGAACTGGGCGAAGAACCGCCGGGTCGAGTTCGTGGTCACGAACAAGGACGTCCTGAAGAAGGAGATCGAGAAGCGGCGACTGCTCAAGCAGGACGAGCAGGCCCCGCCGGACTCGACGAAGAAGTAGCGACCCCCGCTCTCACGGGCGGGCCGCGGGCCGGCGCGAGCGATCGCGTCGGCCCGCCGTGTCGGCCCCGCGCCGCTCCTGCCCGCGTACCTGCGCCGGATCCTGCTTGCGCGCGCCCACGCCCGGGGGCAACCTGCGCGCATGTCCATCGAGAATGCGGGCGACCTGCAGGGGCTCCGCGCCGCCGGCGCCGTGGTGCGCGACACGCTCGCCGCGATGCGCGCGGCCGTGGCG
>DATDEX010000404.1:0-5639 GCA_036522895.1 Candidatus Eiseniibacteriota bacterium
GGCAGCGGCCGCGGCGGACGTCGACGGGCCAGTCGAGCAGGATGTTCGTGAGCTGGAGCGCCTCGCCCACGACCGGCGCCAGCGCGAGCCGGCGCGACGCGGTCGCGGCGTCGTCGCCTGCTGCGTCCGCGGCGAGATCGCGCGCCACGAGCCGGGTGAGCATCTCGCCCACGCAGCCCGCGACCACGTGGCAGTAGTCGTGGAGCTCGGCGTCGTCGTCCAGGTAGGGCACGAGCGCGCCGCGCTCGGCCGCGCGTGTGGCGTAACGCTTCATCCCGAGCGCCATCGTGCGCACGCACTGCCGCACGTCGGCGGCGTCGGCCGGCGCGAGCGCGTCGAGCAGGCGGAGGAGCGCCGGCAGCCGCACGAGCAGGTCCATGTCGGCGCGAGCGTGCTGCGCGGAAGCCGCGGCCGAGAGCGCGCGGGCGGCGTCGGCGTCGCCGTCGAGCGCCGCGAGCAGCGAGTCGAAGCGCGCCGCGACCTCGTGGCTCGGGCCGGGCCACGAGTCCTCGAGCGTGTCGGCCGCGCGGCAGAGGAGGTAGGCGAGGCGCACGGTCTCGAGCATGCGGCCGCGGAGGCAACGGATGTTGAGCGCGAACGTGCGCGAGACGCGCAGCAGCGCCTCGCGGCACCAGGCGCGCTCGGTGGCCAGCGCGTGCGGAATGCCCGGACCGCCATTTCCGAGGGCGACAACGGGTTGGGAAGACACGTCGGCAACGTGCATGCGGCGCACTATACCGCCGCGCCCGGATCGCGGGGACGGTGAAGAACCGCGCCGCCGCCGCCGATAACCCGGGGGGACCCTGCCATGCCTACCTCCCGTGTCATCCTGGCGGCGTTGCTCGCCGCGTTCGTCACGTTCGCCCCCGGTTCCGGGCTGGCGGCCGTGCCGAAGTACCCGCGCCTCGGGCTCTACGGCTCGGTCCTCGGCGGCGGTGCACCCTACGTGAAGGCCGACGGGTCGCTCGACACGCTCGAGATCGGGCGGGCGGCGCGGTACAGCGAAGTGGTGCTGGATGTGTATCCCATCTCGCCCTACCGGCCGGACATCGTGCAGGCGATGAAGGCCCGCAACCCCGCGCTCTTGGCCCTCGCGTACGTGCTCGCGGAAGACATCTGGCAGGTGAACGACGCCGACTCGACGCACCACATTCCCACCATCATCCGGCACACCGTGCGCAACCTGAACGGGTTCCTGTACGACAAGGTGACCGGCCTCGAGTACGAAACCCTCGCCATCAACATCGCGAAGAAGGATGCGAGCGGCCGCTTCGTCGTGGCCGACGCGATGGCGGACATTTTCCGCGACCACATCATCGCGACCGGACTCTGGGACGGCCTCTTCACCGACATCCTCTGCCACACCGTGTCGTGGACGCAGCTCGGGACCAGCCGCGTGATCGACTACCAGCGTGCCGGCTACGCCTCGCTCGCGGACCTGGACGTCGCGTGGGCGGCGGCGACGGATACGCTCGCGGCCCGGATCCGACAGAACGGCGGGCCGAACTTCGTGCTGGTGGGCAACTGCGGGCCCAGCTCGTTCCACGAGACCTACAACGGCTGGATGCGCGAGAACTTCCCGTACCAGCAGGGCGGCACCTGGTACAGCAACATGCTCGGCGATGCCGGCTCTCGCGGCTACTTCGCGGACGATCGCGACTACGTCCAGCCGCCGCACAACTGGATCCTGAGTGCGACCGTGATGTCCCCGTACACGGAGTATGACCCCACCAATACCCGCCGCGTGCGCTACGGACTCGCGAGCGCGTCGCTCGGTGGCGGCGTCGCCGCGTTCTGCCCCGGGAAGAGCATCAACCTCGCCCCCTACCAGGACTGGTGGTACGACGAGTACGCCGTGGACACGAACTCGGGCCGCTCGACCGAGTCGCTGAGCAACACGGGCTGGCTGGGTCAGGCGATCGGGCCGCCGTATACCATGCTCTGGGTGGGGTCCGCCCCGGACGCGATCACGAATACGGGCTTCGAGACCAGCGTCACGAGCGGCTGGACGTTCGCCGCCTTCGCGCCGGCCTCCGCCACGCTGTCGCGTGACGTGACCACCGCCGCGGTGGGAACTTCGTCCGCGAAGGTGCACATCAGCGCGGCCACCACGGTCGATTGGTACGTCAATCTGACCAGCGTCGGCCAGCTCGCCGTTCGGGTCGGGAGCAGCTACTCGGCCACGTTCTGGTGCAAGGCCAGCTCGCCGCGGATCATTCACCTCGTAGCCAGCAACTCGGGGGGCAGGGCCTACGCGGCGGTGGATACGACGTGGCGGCAGTACCAGGTCGTGATTCAGCCCACGCTGTCCATCAACTCCACGCTCGCGTTCTTCCTCGGCCTCGACCCCGGCGACGTGTGGTTCGACGACGTGCACTTCCAGGCCGGGGCCACGAGCGTGTGGCGGCGCGACTTCCAGAACGGCATCGTGCTCCTGAATCCGACCGAGCTGACGCTCGACGTCCCGATGGGGCTTCCGCTCCGCCGCATCTACGGCATCCACGACATGATCACGAACGACGGCACCGAGACGTCCACCATGCGCGTGAACCCAGCCGACGCCCTGTTCCTCCTCCGGGCCGAGCAGGACCACACGCCGCCCGGCCGCATCTCGGACCTGCGCGTCGGGCCGTAGTCGCCGACCGCGCGTTTCTGCGGCCCCGGATGGCACGCTCCGATCGCCGTTCGGGGGTCGCGTTCTCCGCGTGAACCGCGAGCGGAAGGTTGCGGGGCGAGGACGGGACGCCTCCGGCGCGGCGGGACACACTATCGGAAGTAGCGGTAATGCCCGATCACGCGCCAGCGGAAGAGGACGTCCTCGAGCCGCGCTCCCGCTCCGATGTTGTGCACGACCCAGTGCCGGCCCGTCGCGGAGTCGGCCGCGTCGCTGACGAGACCGATGTGCATGACCCCGCCCCCCAGGTCCCACGCTACGACATCCCCCGACCAGTAGTCCCTGGCCTGGGTCGTGACCGCCACGGCCTTGCCCGCGCGCCGGAAGTACACCATCAGGTTCGGCACACGGCGATGGTCGATATTCGGGTCCGGCCTCCTGAGTCCCCATCGATGCGGGTAGGCCGAGAACGCTCGCAGCATGTCCATGTGGACGTCGCGCTGCAGATCGATCCCGGCAGCGCGGAAGGCCCGAACGACGACATCGGCGCACGCGCCCGTCCGCGCCGGAACGTCGCCGCCCGGGAAGGTGATCCCGACGTACGAGGGATCGTACGACGTCGTCACCCGCGTTTGTGCCCTGGCGGAGGCGACGATCTCCCGGATCCCCGGTGCCACTTCGGGCGCGGGCGTCGGCGGGCGTGCCGAGGGGTCTACGCGGCCAGCGACAGCGGCCGTCAGCAGGATCGCGCTCAGAATGCGGGTCGACATCCGAATCGCGATCCTAAGCCACGCGCATGGCTGTCAGCCAGAGCTTCACGCTCGCGCGCGCAGCGACGCCTGGACCGCGGTCTCCAGCGCCCGGAGGAAGCGCGAGCGGTCGCGCGGGTCGAACGGGGCCGGGCCGCGGGTGGGCTCGCCCGCGCCGCGCAGGTCGGCGAGGAGCGCCCGCGTCGCGAGCGCGTCGCCGATGTTGTCCTCGGTGAAGGGCCGGCCGCCCGTGCCGAGCGCGGCCGCGCCCTTCGCGAGGCAGCGTGACGCGAGCGGAATGTCGGCCGTCACCACGATGTCGCCGCGCTCGACGTGCTCCACGATCCAGTCGTCGGCGGCATCGAAGCCCTGCGCGACGACCTCGAGACGGATGCGCGCGTCCTCCGGGACCCGCATCCATGCGCCCGCGACCAGCGTGACGTCGAGCCCGTGCCGCGCGGCGACCTTGAACACCTCGGACTTGACCGGGCAGGCGTCGGCGTCCACGTAGAGGTGGGGCTTCGGTCCGCCGCCCGAGCCCGGGTTCGAGCCTCGGTTCAAGCTTCGACAATCTCCGCGGTCCAGCTCACCGTCACCGCTCCCTTCAAGCTTGCCGCGGTCGGGCATCGGTCCTGATGCCGCGCCAGCGCGCGATCCACGACTTCGCGCGTGCCGGCAGGGATGCGCAGCCGGTAGTGGAGGCGGACCTCCGTCAGGACCGGAAGCCCCTCGCGCACCTCGTTCACGCCCTCGGCGTCGCAGCGCATCGCGTCGCCCGGCAACTGCACCTGGCGCGCTTCCAGCGCGCCGTTCAGGGTGCCGAGCATTCAGCCGGCGGCCGCGGCGACGATGTAGTCCACCGGCAGCGGCAGCTCGCGCTCCGGCGCGAGCCGGTAGAACGGCACGATCGCGCCATGCACGCCCATGTCGGCGGTAACGCCGAGCGGGAGGTGCGCGCGGCGGTGGAGGCTTCCCAGTTTCTCGAGCCTCACGTTCGCTACGTAGATCGGGTCGCTCATGCCTTGGTCTCCCGGGGTGCGGGTCGCGACGCCCGATCGGTGGCCGCCGCGGCTGGGGTTTCGCGCGCCTCGAGGCGCGCGGGTTCTAAGGAAATTTCGTCCGCGCGAACGCGCGCGCCGATTCCGGCCCGGCGGAGACATATGCTAGTTTCCCGTGCCGGTCCAATCGCGCCCGCGCCGGCGGGCGTCAACCTGCCCGCGTCGCCCCCGTCGCGCCCGCCGGGCGCACCGGGCCACCACCCCGAGGGTTCAAGCCTCCGTGTCAGGCTCGTCTTCCGCCACCACCATCGCCAGCGAGTTCAGATGGAGTGCCCGGCTCGCGACCGCGACCGCCGCGCTCATGTTCGCGCTCATCGTGGTGGGCTCGGTGGTGCGCACGACCGGCTCCGGGCTCGCATGCCCGGACTGGCCGCTCTGTCACGGGCGCTGGATCCCGCCGTTCCAGTTCAACATCCTGGTGGAATGGTTCCATCGCCTGATCGCGCTGGTGGTCGGGCTGGGGCTCCTCGCCACGGCCGCATGGACGATGGTGCATCGCGAGACGCGCGCTCGGCTCGGCGGGCTGGCGGCGCTCTCGCTCGCGCTCTACCTCGCGCAGGCGCTGCTCGGCGCGCTCACCGTGTGGAGGCTCCTGAACCCGAACGTGGTGAGCGGCCACCTCGCGGTGGCGCTCCTGCTCTTCGTCACGCTGCTCTCGCTGGCCCTCGTCGCGCGTCACGAGGCGGCGGCCGGGGCACGGCCGGCGCGGGCGACCGCCACGCGCCCCACGGGCCTGCTCCCGCTCCAGGGCCTCGCGACCGCGGCGATCTGGGCGCAGGCGGTGCTGGGCGGCATGGTGAGCACGAATCACGCGAGCCTCGTCTGCCCGGATTGGCCGACGTGCAACGGCGACTGGTTCCCGCCCATGATCGGGCTCGTGGCGCTCCAGATGGCGCACCGCTTCGCGGCGTACGCGCTCGTCGTCCTGCTCGCGCTCGTCGCGTGGCGCTCCCGCGCCGCCGCCGACCCTCCCGTGCGCGCGATCGACGCGCTCCTGTTCGGGCTCGTGCTGGCGCAGGCGGCGCTCGGCGTGGCCAACGTTCTGCTCGGGATCCCGGTGTGGGTGTCGGCCGCGCACCTCGGGAACGCCGCGCTCATGCTGGCGCTGTCGCTCGTTGCCACGTTCCGCCTGGGCGTCACGCCGGCGGCGCCGGCGCGCGCGCTCGTCGGCGCGGTGGCGCGATGAGCGCGGCGAATCCCCTGCCGCATGCGGCCGTG
>DATDEX010000405.1:0-6941 GCA_036522895.1 Candidatus Eiseniibacteriota bacterium
AGCGTGCCCGGCCAGTCACCCCGTGCGAGCGCGGCGAGCATCGCAATGCGCGTGGGCGGGTCGCCGGCCCGCGCGGGCGGCGGGGTCAGGTCCGTGACGAATCGCGGGCGCTCGGGCAAGAGGGTCGCGAGCGGCTCGAAGTCGCCCGCCCACGCGCCGAGCACGGCATCCAGGTGCTGGAGGCTCCCCCACAACTCGACGAAGCGAGGGGCCGCGGCGAGCGCCGCTCCACAGCGCGGGCAGCGCGCGCCCCGCGCGGGGGCGGTGGCGAGCCGCTGCGGCGTCTGACACGACTCGCACCACGCGTCGAACCCGGTCTCGTCGGGGCCCATCCAGGCGCCGGCGCCGCACGCATCGCAGGCCAGCCGCCAGCGCGTCGCGCTACTGGATTCCACCGAAGCTCTGCACGCGCGTGCCGCGCTCGAAGAACACTTCCTTCTGGTCGCGGATGCCGAGCCGGAAGTAGTACTCGGCCTCGCCACCCGGGGTGAACGAGCGCGAGAACGTCGCGTCCCAGCAATGGATCCGGCGCGACAGGTTGTAGCGCTGCAGCAGGACGTCGCGCTTCGTGATGTCGTATCCGGCCTGGTAGTCGAACACCCAGTTCTCCGTGAGCTTGTAGCGGAGCACCGCGTTCACGAGCTCGTGCGACTGCCACGTCGGTCCCGCGTAGCCGCCGTTGTACGAGTAGGCGAGCGAAAGCGACCAGCTCTCGTGGAACTCGTCCGGCTCGGCCTCCGCCGCGCTCGTGCGGGGATTGGCGCCCGCGGCGAGCTGGCCCTGTTGCGGCTTGCCGCCGCCGCGGTTCGAGAAGCTGCTGCTGACGTTGTAGTTCAAGTTCGTCAGCGGCCGCTGGGAATACGGGTCGATCGTCGCGCTCACATCGGCATTGACGTAGCCCGGCGGCTGGAGCCTCAGGCCGGTCGAGATGTTGCTCAGCGGATGCTTGAGTCCCTCCTCCCTCCACAGGAAGTCGTATCCGGCGCTGGTGGTCCACCCGAGCAGGTTGTCGAGGTGCGTGATCTTGTCGCCGCGCGTGTACTTGGCCTGGAATCGCTGATCGAGCGAGAAGCTGGCCCGCGCCGATTTGCGGCCCGAGAAGATGCCGATCCCTCCGAACCCCTCGAAGCGCGGCTGCGGCACGCCACGGGCGTCCGTGAACTGGAGGTTCGGGAAGTCGGGCGCGTAGCTGAAGCTCGCGCTCGGGCTCAGGATGTGGCGGAGCGCCAGGCCCGAGAACGGCGTGCTCACCGTGCGGTAGAGCGTCGTGGACAGCCCCGCGCTCGACTGCCAGACGGCGGCCGGCGCGAGCTTGTGGCCGAGCTGGTCGTGATCGAACACCACCGCGTTGCCGAACACCGACGGCGAGAAGTTGATCCAGCCGAAGAGCCGGCGCGAATCCGACAGCGAGAACGTGCTCGATGCGCCGCGGCGGCGGTTGACGTTCTCGCTCACCACGTTGCTCGAGTCGAGCGTGCTGTCGGCCTTGAGGAAGAAGTTCTGACTGCTCACGAATCCCCGCCGCGTCTCGAGCGACAGGAACTGGGCGCTCAGGGACAGGTAGGTGCTGGCGAGGAGCTTGCCCGCCCGGCTGTCCTTGAACGCCGAATACGAGCCCAGGGCCCGCGTCGGGAGCGACACGGAGAGCGAAGGCGCCGTGAGCGTGACGCTGGGGGTGCCGGCCTGCGTGCCGAGCGCCGGGCCGTGGTCCGGGCCCGTGCCGTCGGGATCCTGAAGGAGCTGGTTCGCGTCGAGGTCCTGGCGGCGCTCGGCCACGGCGCTCAGCGAGATCCAGTCCGCGTAGTGGGACAACTGCACGTTCGAGTTGAGGAAGCGGTTCAATCGCTCCGCCAGGGATTGTCCCGAAAGCGAGTTCGAATTGAACTCGCGGCTCGACGTGAAATTGCCCTGGGCCGAGAGCCGCGTCCGCTCGCCGATCGTCTGCTGGTGCGTGCCGTAGAATGTGTAGTCGTCGCGGGCCGTCAGGTCGTTGTGCTCGAACCGCCCCTCGAGGTGGCCGTCGAACGCGTAGAGCAGCTTGTAGTTCGCTTCGCCGCGCAGCGCCCACGCCGGCTGCGCCTGGTAGTAGTCCCCGGCGCCGGTGAAGTCCATGTAGTCGTTCGGTGCCCAGTAATAGCCGGCGTTCCGGACGAACTGGCCGTTCTGATTGTTGAAGCCGAACTCGAACTGCGGAAACAGGAACCCGGAGTGCCGGCCCGGCTTGATCGGGAAAACGTAGAACGGCAGCGCGAGGATCGGCACGTTGCGCAGGTAGAACACCACCGGCTTCGCGACCAGTTTGTCCTTGAGGTAGATCTTCATCCAGCGCGCCGAGAAGTGGAAATGCGGCGGGTCCAGGTCGCAGGTGCTGTAGGCGCCCCCGAGGACGTCCAGCTCGTTGTCCGACGCCTTGCGGATCTGCTTGCCGTGGTAGAGCCCGCGCTCGTACGCCGTCGTCGCCTGGTAGATCGTGCCGACGCGTTGGTCCATGTCGTACGTCATGAGGTGGCCGTCCACTTCGTCGCCCTTCTCGACGAGCTGGGGCTTTCCTTCCGCGACGAGCGTGTTCTTCTGGCTGTCGAACTCCACGCGGCGCGCGCGCAGCTGCATGTCCTTGTAGGTGAGGTGCGCGTCGCCGTCGAGGACGATGCGGTTCTTCGGGATCACGAAGTCGATGCGCCGGCCGTCGTACGTGACCAGCTCCTGCCGGACCGCGTTCGTGTCCCCCACCGCGACGGGCGGCCGGTACTCGCCCGAGGCGCCGCCCAGGACCCGCGCCCGGTCGATCTTCTTCTCCTTGAAGTAGACGAGGATCGTGTCGCCCTTGGCGAGGTTCTTCTCGGACGTCTTGCCCTCGCGCGGAGCCGCCGAGTACGCGTTGCGCGCGAGTCCCATGGCCATGAGGCTGTCGATGCGCGATTCGCTCACGAACATGTCCACGCGCGTGCCGGTGAGCCGGCTCGTTTCGCCGCGGTTGGACTCGTGCACGCCGGCGTAGTCGAGCGTCGCCCCGCCCCGCACGATCACGCGCTCGAGCTTGCGCTTGACCGTGATCGTCTCCAGCGTGTCGCCCGTCACCATGGTCTCGCCGTCCCCGGCGCGGGGCTGGCCGAGCATCATGCCGTGACCCGTCTTGTCGTCGAACCGGGCGTAGTGCGCCGTGGCGCGCAGCGTGTCGCGCTCGACGGACACCGAGTCGATGGCCTCGGCGAAGCGCGTCTCGGAATTCACCTTGAGGAGCCGCGCGCGCAGCAGCGTTTCCTTGCCGTCGTCGTCCCGGGCGCGCAGCAGCGGATCGCCCGTGGCCGTGGCGAGCCGGATGCGCCGGTCGAAGTCCACGGCGCGAGCCTCGAGCTGCGTCCGGTTCTCGTCGTCGTAGCCCACGACGTGGCCACGCGCGCGCACGAGCATCGAGTCACGCTGGTAGAACGCCTGGTCGGCCTTGAGGCGCTGCTTCTTCTCCTGCCCGGTCACGCCGCCGGTGAGCTGCGCGACCCCGTTCTTGCGGTCGTACCATCCCTCCGGCGCCCGGAGCGTGGCCTCGTGGTCCACCACCACCACGTGGCCGCTCAGGTCCAGCCGATCCTGGTTCTCGGAAAACGACGCCTCGTCGCAGGTCACGGTCGTGGTGGAATCGCGCACCCGCACGTTCCCCTCCATGTGCACCATCCCGGTCGCGCGCTCGTAGCGCCCCCGCTCCGAGTTGAGCCGCGTCCCCGAGCGCGTGATGGTGACCTTCTCGAGGAACAGCACGTCCCCGTTCGGTCCCCGCCCGCCGCTCATGTGATCCGCCTCGATCTTGTAAGGCGGCTCGGGACCACTCGCCCCCTTCTTGGCCGGCTGCACCCGCGTGGTGATCACCACCCCCGAATCCCGCCCCACCCGCACGCTCCCGGTCGAGTCCGCCCGCGCCGCAAGCGAGTCCGCAAGCGCCACCGCCCCCGCGCCGGCTTCCGGGGCGCTCGCGAGCGTGTCGTTCGTGGCCGGAATGGCTGAGCGAGGCGAAGCCGACGCGCCGCCAGGAGCCGCCGCGCTGTCCCTGGGGGTCGACGCCGCGCCACGCGACGGCGCTGGCGCACGCGACGAGCGCGGCAACGGCACCGAAGTGACCGCCGGCCCCGACCCCGCGCAAGAGCTACACCCCAACAGCGCAGCGAAGAGAACTGCCGCCAAGCCGTTCGGGGGCATTCGAATCTGGAGGCGCCTGGCGGCATGCGTGAGCCAGGGGGGGCACCCGCGTAAGCGGGTCCGGAAGCGTGCCGTCAGACGAGTGAGGAGCCGCCAGGAAGGCGGCGACGAGCGTCCTCCTGATTCGAATGCCCCCGAACGGCGCCCGGAAGAGCAATGGCCGTTCAACGTGCGGGCTCCCAACCCGAGTGCCCCCGAACGGCGCCCGGAAGAGCAATGGCCGTTTGAGCAGTTCAGACGACCTCCCCGGGTGAACCCCCGAAAGCCTCCATAGCCTCCCCCACCGCAAACAACGACCCGCACAGGAGCACCCGCCCCGCCCCCGCCGCCGCAAGCCCGCTCGCCACCGCCTCCCGCACCGACCCCGCCCCCTCCGCCGCAGCCCCCACGGACCCGGCAAGCGCCAGCAACTCGTCCGTGGTCAGCGCCCGCTCGTTCCGCGTCCGCGTCACGAACAGCGCGGCGGACGGGGCCAGAGCGTTCAACCGGGCGAGCATCGCACGGGCATCCTTGTCACGCCCCGCCGCGAACACCAGTGCCGCCGGCGGCGCGAAGCCGAGATCGTCCGCCCATGCCATGCACAATCGGCGCATGCCCTCGACGTTGTGAGCGCCATCCCACCAGAGCCGCGGCTCGCTCGGGCAGGGCTCGAGCCGTCCCGGCCAGCGCGCCTCGGCGAACCCCGTGCGCAGCGCCGGCAGTCCCAGCTCGACGCCCTGTGCGGCGAGCAGCGAGAGCACCGCGAGCGCCGTGCGCGCGTTGTCGCGCTGGAACCCGCCGTGGAGCCGCATCTGGAGCTGGAAGCGGCCCCACGGCGCGCACTCGACCGCCAGGCGCGTGCCCCACGCGCCCTGCTGGATCACCCGCACGTCGGCCAAGTCGCGCGCGACGTGAAGCGGCGCGCCCACCTCCACCGCGCGCCGCGCGATCACCGACGCGGCCACGTCGTGCTCCACACCCGTCACCGCCGGCACGCCGGGCTTCAGGATTCCCGCCTTCTCGAACGCCACGGCCACGTGCGTGTCGCCCAGGTACTCCGCGTGATCGAGCCCGATGGAGGTGATTGCGGACACCGCGGGGGTGAGCACGTTCGTCGTGTCGAGCCGGCCCCCCAGGCCCACCTCGACCACCGCCCAGTCCACGCGCTCGCGCGCGAAGTGATCGAACGCGAGCGCCGTCGCGACCTCGAAGAACGTGCGCATGTCCGCGTGCGGCAGCGCCTGGATCGTGTCGAGCCGCTCCGCGAGCACGGCCTCGTCCGGCCAGCGACCCGAGACGCGGATCCGCTCGCGGAACTCGACCAGGTGCGGCGAGGTGTAGAGCCCGGTGCGGTGACCCGCGGCGCGCAGCACGCGCTCGACGAGCGCGCACACGCTCCCCTTGCCGTTCGTGCCCGCCACGTGCACCGCGGCGAAGCGCGATTCGGGATGCGAGAGCCCGGCCAGCAGCTCGCGCGTGCCGTCCAGGTTCGGCTTCATGTGACGTCGCTCGAGCCCCCACAGGGACTCGAGGCGTCGCTGCAGTTCCTGCGTCACGGAGCGGACGTCTCGAGAACTAAACCGAACGGGGAGCGTTCGGGTCGTACTTGTGCGGCGAGCGGCCACCTTCGGGGGCGAAGCCACGCGTGGAGTGCCAGAAAAACCCGAGCAGTTGCGTCAACTCGTCGTGCATCTGCTTGCGATGGATGATCCGATCGATGAAGCCCTTCTCGAGCACGAACTCGGCGCGCTGAAAGCCCGGCGGCAGGTCCTCGCCGATCGTCTGCCGGATCACGCGCGCCCCGGCGAATCCCACGAGCGCCTTGGGCTCGGCCACGATCACGTCGCCCAGCGAAGCATACGACGCGAGCACGCCGGCCGTGCTGGGATCGGTGAGCACCGACACGAATGGCAGGCCCGCCGTGCGGAGCTGGGCGAGCAGCACGCTGGTCTTCGCCATCTGCATGAGCGACAGGATCCCCTCCTGCATGCGCGCGCCCCCCGTGGAGGACACGACGATGCAGGCACGACGCTCTTCCATCGCGGTCTCGATCGTGCGCGCCACCTTCTCGCCCACCACCGAGCCCATGCTGCCCCCCATGAAGAAGAAGTTCATGAGCGCCACGCTCACGGGGATCCCGCCCAGCGTGGCGACGCCGCAGATGGCGGCATCCTTCTCCCCCGTCTCCTTCTGCGCGGCCGCGAGCCGTTCCGGGTAGGGCAACTTGGCGTCGCGGAACTCGAGCGGGTCGCCCGCCACGAGGTTCGCGTGCCTCTCCTGGAACGAGCCCTCGTCCACGAGATAGCCCACGTACGTGCGCGCGCCGACCCGGAAATGGTGCCCGCAGTTCGGGCACGTCCACAGGTTCGCCTCGAGCACCGTCTGGAACAACGCCTCGCCGCAGCCGTCGCACTTGGTCCAGAGCCCCTCGGGCATCTCGGTGCGGTCGGGCTTCGCCGCCTGCTTGATGCCGGTGCGTTCGCGCTTGAGCCAGGACATGGCGCTCGGGGCTTCTCCGGGTGGGAAAGGCCGGCCAGGGGCGGGGAGCATTCGGGCCTGCCGGGCCACGTTCGGCGGGTGAGTCGACACAATCTAATACCCCGGGAACCCCGCCGCCACTTGGGGCATTCTGTCGGTCACGAAGCCCGAGTGGGTCACGTCCTCCCGCCGCGTCCGTAGCCACGGGGTCCGCCATGCGCCAGAACCACGTTCCCGCCCTGACCGTCACGCGCCGCGATGTTCGCACGCCCGGCGCGGCCGCCGAGCGCGAAGCC
>DATDEX010000406.1:0-4835 GCA_036522895.1 Candidatus Eiseniibacteriota bacterium
CTCCAGTGCGCGGACAGCGGCGGCAGCGCCGCCTCGCGCCCCGGCGCCGAGAGCACGAGCACGCCGCGCCAATCGCGACCGGCGAGCGCGGCCTCGAGCGCGGCGATCGTGCGCGGCAGGAAGCGCTCCTGGCGATAGCACGGGATCACGACGCCGAGTGTCACCGCCCGCCCCCCCGTGCGGACGGCACGGGCTCGGGCGTCACCGTGGCGAGCCCCAGCACCTCGTCGTAGACGGACTCGAAGCCGTCCACCACCGCGGGCCAGGTGTAGTGCTCGCGCACGATCGCGGCCGCGCTCCGGCCCATGCGCACCCCGCGATCGGCCTTCCGCTGGAGGTCCACCAGCGCGGCGGCCAGCGCCGGCACGTCGCCCGGCGGCACGAGCGTGCCCGTGACGCCGTCCTGCATCACCTCGACCACACCGCCCACGGCGGTCGCGACCACCGGGCGGGCGCGCGCCATGGCCTCGAGCAGGATGAGCGGCAGCCCCTCCCAGCGCGACGGCAGCAACACGGCGTCCGCCGCGGCGAGGAGGCCGCCCACGTCCTCGATCTGGCCCACGAACTGGACGCGCGGCGCGAGCCCGAGCGAGAGCGACTGCTGCTCGAGCCAGCTCCGCCTCGAGCCCTCGCCCGCGACCACGAGCGTGAAGTCGAGCCCCTGCTTCACGAGGCCGGCGAGCGCCTGGAACAGCAGGTCGTGGCCCTTCTGCTCCTCGAGCCGGCCGGCCACCACCCAGAGGGGCTTGAACGGCGTGGTGAGGAAGCGGTCCCTCCAGCGCTTCGCGACCGGCTCCTCGGCCGCATCGTCGGGCAGGTCGGCGCCGTTCGGCACGACGCGCACGCGCGAGCGCTCGATCGCGTAGTCGCGCACGAGCGTCTCGACGATCGCGCCGGTCACCGCGGTCACCGCGTCGGCGCGCCGGAGCTCGTCGCGCTTCAGGGCCCGCTGGCCGCCCGAGTGCGACTCGCCGGTGATGTGCTCGGTCACCACGACGTGCGGGACGCCGGCGGCGCGCGCGAGCAGCGTCAGGTAGCGGTCGGCGGCGGGCCACACGTGGTGCACGTGCAGCACCGCCGGCCTGAGCCGGCGGAGCCTGGACCAGGTGTCGAGCATGCCCTTCCAGTCCCAGCGGCTGTCCACCTCCGCCACGCGATCCACCGGAACGTCCGCGGACTCGAGCGCGGCGGCGAACTCGTCCACGCCGCGCGACGGCGAGAGCCACACCCGCACCTCGAAGCGGGCGGCGGGCAGCCGGGTCGCGAGCTCCCACACCACGCGCTCGGTCCCGCCCATGGCGCGGCCGCTCTCGACGAGCAGGATCCTTATGCGCGGGGCTTCCCGCATAGTCCCTCGTAGGCGTTCAGCAGTTCGCCGGCGTTGTGCTCCCAGGCCAGCTCGTTCAGGAAGCGCTGGCGATTGTACGCTCCCATCCGCCGGCACAACGCCGGGTCGTCCAGGAGCTGCGCGATCTTCGCGGCCAGGTCCTCGTCACGGTTGGGCTCGGCGTAGAGCGCGCCTTCGCCCGCGCTGTGCCGGTGCTCGCGCAGGTCGAAGCACACGACCGGCTTCGCGCACGCCATGTACTCGAGCACCTTGTTCATCGTGCTCACGTCGTTCAACGGATTCTTGGGGTCGGGGCTCACGCACACGTCGGCGGTGGCGAGCACGCGCTCCACCTCGGCGTCGGGCACGCGGCCCGTGAAGAGGCAATGGTCCTCGAGCCCGAGCGAGCGCGAGAGCTGCTTCAAGTCCTCGTACGAATCCCCGGCGCCGAGAAGCGTGAACGTCACGTCGGAGCGCTGTCGCGTGAGCACCTGCGCCGCGCGCAGCAGGTGATCCACGCCGTCCTGCGGCGCCATCACGCCCAGGTACGCGACGAGGAAGCGCTTGCCGCGCTTGCACGACGGGTCCGGCTCGCGCACGACCGCGAAGCGCTGGTGGCTCGGACCGCTGCGCACGACCCGCACCTGGTTCGGGCGCTTGTGGCCGCGGGACAGCGCGACCTGGCGGTAGCTCTCGTTCGTGGAGATGACGAGGTCGGCGCAGGCGAACTGCATGCGCTCGAGCCACTGGAGCATGCGGTGCGGCAGCGAGCCGGCGCGCCGCTCGCCGAAGCGGGACAGGTAGAGCTCCGGGCAGAGGTCGTGGTGATCGAACACGAACCGGATGCCGAACGGCTTGAACGGCAGCGCGATCGCCCAGAACGTGTCGGGCGGGTTCGCGGTGTGGATCACGTCGAAGCCGCGCCGCGCGAGGACGGCGAACGTGAGCCGCAGCGTCTGGAGCCAGCAGTAGAGGAACTCCCAGACGTAGCTCGCGAACCCGCTCGTCTCGGGGGGCGGCGGGTAGCGCCAGACGTGGATGCCGTTCAGGACCTCGTAGGCCTCGCGGCCACCCTCGCCCATCGGGCAGACCGCGGACACCTCGTAGCCCGCGCCGGCGAGCGCGTTCAACTCCATCCACACGCGGCGGTCGAACGGCAACGTCAGGTTCTCGGAGAGATGGAGGATCCTACCAGGCGAGGCCATGGTACTCCCCGGCCGTGACCGTGCCGCGGTCGAGCGCCGCGACCAGGTCCACCACCACCTGCCCGGCGCGGATGCGCGGGCCCAGCGTGCGGTACTCGGCCGAGCGATTCCCGATGATCACCACCTCGGCGTGCGCCAGCACCTCGTCGAGGTCGGGGCGCAGGCGCTCGGGCAGGTACGGCAGCTCGTCCTCGACGAAGCGGCGGTTCGCCCCGAGCACGCGGGCCATGTCCAGGCTCGGGTCGTGCAGCCGGACGTCGTGCCCCTTGCCGACGAGCGCACCGATGACACGCAGGATCGGGCTCTCGCGAAGGTCGTCGGTGCCGGCCTTGAACGACAGGCCGAGGAACCCGAGCCGGCGCTTCTTGAACCGTTCGATCAGGTGCACCGCGTCGGTCACGTGCAGCTCGTTCGAGCGCAGGATGCTCGCGAGCACCGGCAGGTCGAGGTCGTGGCGCCGCGCGCGCGAGTTGACGGCGCGCAGGTCCTTGGGCAGGCACGAGCCGCCGAACGCGAACCCGGGCGAGAGGTAGGCCCCGGACAGGTTCAACTTCGTGTCGCGGCGCATGAGGCGCATGACCTCGTGGCTGTCCACCCCCTCGCGCTTGCAAAGCCTGCCGAACTCGTTCGCGAACGTCACCTTGAGCGCATGAAACGAGTTGTTCACGTACTTGAGCATCTCGGCGGTCGGGATCGGCGTCACGATGAGCTCGCCGCCGACGCCGGCGTAGAGCTCGCGGAGCGCCGCCGCCGCGCGCTCGCAGCCGGCGCCGAGGATCGTGTAATCGGCCCCGAAGAAGTCCTCGACCGCTGTGCCTTCACGGAGAAACTCGGGGTTGTACGCCACGCCGAACTCGCGCCCGGCGCGGCCACCCGCGGCCCGCTCGATTCCCGGCGCGAGCTCCCCCAGGACCGAGCCCGGCAGCATCGTGCTGCGCATGACCACGGTCACGAACCGGGCGGCGCCCTTCAGGGCCGTCCCCACCTCGGCGCACGCGCGCTTCACGTGGGAAAGGTCGAGCGAGCCGTCCGCGGCGCTCGGCGTGCCCACGCACACGAGCACGATGTCGGCGCCGGGCATGGCGTCCGCGATGCGCGTCGTCGCGGTGAGCCGCCCGGCGCGCACGGCCCGGGCGATCAGCTCCGGGAGCCCCTTCTCGACGATCGGGCTCTCGCCGCCGCGGATGCGCTCGACCTTGTAGTCGCTCGTGTCGACGCCCACGACGTCGTGCCCGCGCTCCGCGAGGCACGCCGAGCACACCGATCCCACGTAGCCGAGGCCCACCACCACCACCCGCATCGTGCCGCCCTCCGCCCGGAACGAACGACCTCAGAACCGCATCGGTGCCGGCGCTGGCGCGGCGATCGTCGTGTCCGGATTCCGCCACAGGCGCGTCACACGCACCCCCGAGAACCACCACGTGTCCGCCGCGTTCGACTCCCGAACGGTTTCGGAATCCAGCACCAGCTTCTGGAACTTGCCTGTCGGATCGAGGTCCTCGGGCCGGCTGAGGACGACCCAGCAGCCCTTCGCACCGCGCGTGGAATCCCCCATGACCTGCAGCATGCGCAGGGGTGTGTTCGCGTACCCGAGCCAGAGACGCTTCACGTTGAGCCCACGCCCGTACCACTCGACCGGATCGGGCGCCCCGACCGCCAGCACGACCTCTCCCGGCACGTAGTTCCTGCGCAGCACGGCAAGCGCGCCCTTGTAATCCTCCCGGCCGTATTTCGCCTCGAAATCCGCGCGGGCGAGCGAGCCCGCCCAGAGGAGCGCCACCGCGAGCCCCCACCCCCGCCGCGCCCGGGGACCCATATCCGCGAACGCGGCAGCCACCCCGAGCAGCAGGCACGGCATCGACACCGCGAGGTACCGGGGGTGGAACACCTTGAAGTTGTGGGCCGCAAAGTAACTCACCGCGAGCGCCGGCGCGACGAGCCACAGCCCGGCCTCGATGAGCCGCCGCCGCCGGGCCAGCGCGCGGAGCCCGAGCAACCCCAGCGCCCCGAACACGATCCCCGCGAGCGCCAGCTCCGGCACGTGGGCGCGCACCGCGGCCACGGGACCCGCGCGCAGCTCGCGCAGGCTCGGCCCGCCCGAATAGCCCATCGCGAACGCGTGGAGCGCGAACGGCACCGCCGCGACATGGAACGCGCCCGCGCCTCGGAGCGCGACCTCCCCGACCGGGGTGGCACGCGAGGGAGAGAGCCGCGACCAGTCCCAGATGCCGCGAATCGCCGGCAGCCAGGGCAGGGCGACCAGCGCCAGCGCCCCGGCGACTACGCCGAGCGCCACGAGGCGG
>DATDEX010000407.1:0-4357 GCA_036522895.1 Candidatus Eiseniibacteriota bacterium
CTACGCCGAGTGGGCCCTGGCCGCGCTTCCCGGGGCGCGCGCCGCGCTCGCCGGCCGGCGCGTCGTGCCTTGACGCCGATCTTGCATCCCGCGCGGGCCGGCGGCATCCCACGGCGCGACCTCGCGCGTAGAGGATGCGAAGCCTCGACCCCAACGAAAGGACCGCAGATGAAGACCCCCCTCACGTTCGTCGTGCTGCTCGCCCTCGCGGCGTTGCTGGCGATAGCCCTCCCACCGGCCGCGCGCGCCAAGGGCGCGAAGCCCGCTCCGGATGGAAAGGCGATCCCGGCCCAGGCGCCGCTCGGCCCGCCGATCCAGCAGGTCGTGAAGAGCGCCGACGCCTGGAAGAAGCAACTCACGTCCGAGCAGTTTCACGTCCTGCGCGAGGAGGGCACCGAGATCGCGTTCACCGGCGCCTACTGGAACGAGCACCGCAAAGGCTCGTTCGTGTGCGCGGGGTGTGGACTGCCGCTCTTCGGATCCGACACCAAGTTCGACTCGGGCACGGGCTGGCCGAGTTTCTGGCGGCCGGCGTACAAGAACTACGTGACCGAGCAGCACGACACCGCATTCGGCATGGAGCGCACCGCCGTCGCCTGCGCGCGCTGCGGCGGCCACCTCGGCCACGTCTTCGACGACGGCCCCGCGCCGACCGGCCTGCGCTACTGCATCAACTCGGCGGCGCTCAAGTTCGTGCCCGCGCACTGACCGGCGCGGCCTCGGCGCGGGCTCCGGATCCACACGGGTCCGGGGCCCGCGCGTTTTGCCGCCGCCCGCTCCCCGGGTCTCCGGCGCACGACCCGCGCCCGGCCACTTGGGGGACCGCGCGCGAGGCGGTACGCTCCCGGGAGCTCTTCCCATCGTCACCCTCGAGGCCGCCCCGCGCATGGATGCTCGTGACGTCGTGCCCCCCGCCGCCCGGCTCGCCCCCACCCCCGGCGCGCCCTCCCCGCTTGGCGCGACGCTCGAACCCACCGGCACGAACTTCGCGGTGTACTCGCACCACGCGACGCGCATGACGCTCGCGCTCTTCGCGCCCGGTGGCGCGCCGCGCGGCGAGATCGCGCTCGCGCCGAGGCGCCACCGCACCGGCGACGTCTGGCACGTGTTCGTGCCCGGCGTGCGCGCCGGGGCGGAGTACGGCTGGCGCGCGGACTCTAGCGCCCGCGGGCCCGCCCACGCGTTCGAACCCGACGCGCTGCTCCTCGACCCCTACGCCAAGGGCGTCGCCGGCTCCGAGCGCTGGGCCGAGCCCGGACCGCGCGGCCGCCTGCTGCACGGTGTCGTGTGCGATCTCGCCTACGACTGGCGGAACGACCGCCCCCCCGCGACCCCGCTCGCGGCGACCAACATCCTCGAGCTCCACGTGCGCTCCTTCACCCGGCATGCGAGCTCGCGCGTGCGCCACCCGGGCACGTTCGCCGGGCTCGCGGAGAAGATCCCCTACCTGCGCTCGCTCGGGGTCACCGCGGTCCAGCTCATGCCCGTCGCGGAGTTCGACGAGACCGACAACCCGCGCAAGAACCCGCTCACCGGCGAGCGCCTGCTGAATGCCTGGGGCTACTCGCCGCTCGCGTTCATGGCCCCGCGCACGGCCTATGCCGCGGCCGCCACCGCGGCCGGCGCGCTCCGCGAGTTCCGCGACATGGTGCGCCGGCTCCACCGGGCGGGGATCGAGGTCATCCTCGACGTCGTGTTCAATCACACGGGCGAGACGGATCGGCGAAAGCCGGCGCGATCCTGGCGCGGGCTCGACCGGGCCGGCTACTTCCTGCTCGACGACAAGGGCCACGACGTCGACTACACCGGCTGCGGCCACACGTTTGCATGTTCGCGGCCTCCGGCCGCGGACCTGATCGTGGAGACGCTGCGGTTCTGGGCGCGCGACATGCACGTGGACGGCTTCCGGTTCGATCTCGCATCGACGCTCACGCGCGGCGAGCACGGGGAGCCGCTCGACGATCCGCCGCTCGTCCGCCGCATCGCCACCGATCCGGCGCTCGCGCACTGCAAGCTGATCGCCGAGCCGTGGGACATCGGGCTCTACCACGTCGGGCGCTTCCCGAACCACGGCCGCTTCGCCGAGTTGAACGGCCGCTTCCGCGACGACGTGCGCGACTGGCTGCGCGGCGCGGTCGCGGGGCCGGGCCCGCTCGCCACCCGGCTCGGTGGCTCGAGCGACCTCTACCATGCGGGCCGCTCGCCCGGGCACTCGGTCAACTTCATCACCTCGCACGACGGCTTCACGCTCGCCGACCTCGCGAGCTACGAGCGAAAGCACAACGAGGCGAACGGCGAGGACAACCGCGACGGAACCGACGACCATCGGAGCTGGAACGGCGGCGCCGAGGGTGCCAGCTCCGATCCCGCGGTGCGCGCGATCCGCGCGCGCCAGGTGCGCAACGCCGCCGTGCTGCTGCTGCTCTCGCGGGGCGCGCCGCTCTGGCTCGCGGGCGACGAGTGGCTCCGCTCGCAGGGCGGCAACAACAACGCCTGGTGCCACGACGGGCCGGCATGGTGGCTGGACTGGGACGGCGTCCGGCATCAGCGCGGGTTCCTGCGGTTCGTGCGCGGGCTCTATGGGCTGCGGCGCGAGCACGCCGTGCTCCGCGGCGCCGACTGGTTCGCCGCGCGCGGACCCGGCAGCGTCGGCTGGCACAACGCGGCGGGGCACGCGCCCGACTGGGATCACGGCGGTCCCGAGCTCTCCATGCACCTCCGCGGCGAGCGCTCGCTCGATTTCCTGCTGCTCGTGAACGGCGGGCCGCACGCCCGCGCGTTCCACTTCCGGCCGCCTCCCGCGGGCAAGCAGTGGCGGCTGCTCGTGGACACCGCCGCGGCCCCTCCCGCGGACTGGACACCGCTCGCGAAGGCGCGGCCGCTCGTGGACCAGCGCTCGCGTGCGCTCGAGCCGCGCTCCCTGCTGCTGCTCGCGTCCCGCTAGTCCCCCTGGTGCTCCGGGCGCAGCAGGTCGAACACCGTCTTGACCGGGTTGAACACCGCGAGCGGCACCTCGACGAAGCGCGTGTGCCAGTGCGCCATGCCCCCGTTCCAGAGTCCCGGCCGCTCGAGCGCCAGGAGCTCGCGCCCGCGATGCGACTTGCGGGTGACGATCACCGCGGCATCGTCGACGAAGCGCGCGAGATCGTGCGGCGTGCCGTCCGCCGCCCGCAGCGATACGGCGAGGAACACCGGGTTGAAGTGGGTCGCGCGGACCCGGATCGCCTGCTGCGCCGCAGAGGCCGGATCCACCTGGGCGCCCTCCACGATCTGGCGTGTGACCCCCGCCACGCCGGGGCCGTTCCGCACCCAGAACGGGCCGCCGCCGGGCTCGCCCGTGTTCGCCACCATCCCGCAGACACGGAGCGGCCGGTCGAGGAGAATGCGCGCGTGCTCGGGGCCGGCCCCCGCGGGGAACTCGAGGCCCAGCTCGCGCGCGGCGAAGTCGCGGGCACGCTCGAGCGCGCCGGCCTCGTGACGCGCGAGCGCTTCGCCGAGCGTTCGCAGCTCGTTGCCGAGCTCCGACGCGAGCCCGGTGAGCGCCCGGCTCCAGCGCTCGGTCTCCGGGCGGAGCCTCGCCACCGCCACGTTGTCGATGTTCTTCAAGAACACGAGGTCGCGTCCGCCGGCGCCGAGGTTCTCGAGCAGCGCGCCGTGCCCCGCGGGCCGGAAGACCAGCCGCCCGCGTTCGTCGCGGAACGGCCCGCCCGCGGGGTCGCCCGCGATCGTGTCCGTGGCGGGGCTCTGCTCGGAGAGCTCGACCCGCCAGGCTCCGCCGAAGCGCGCGGCCAGCCCGGGGAGCCGCGCGGCGAGCAGGCGCTCGAACCCCGCGCGATGCTCCGGCGAGACCGTCACGTCGAGCACGCGCTCGCCGCTCGCGTCGCTCGCGAGTGCGACCGCCTCGACCAGGTGCTCCTCGAGCGGCGTCCGCGCTACGCCGCGCTCGCGATGGAATGGCAGGAGCCCCTTGGGCGCCCGCGCGGCATCGAGCCCTTCGCGCCCGAGGAACGCCTCGAGCAGGAGCCGCCACGGGCCTTCCGCGCGCACGCGTTCGAGCGAATGCCCGCGCGCCGAGAGCACCGCCGCGAGCGGCTCGGCAAACGCGAAGCGCGGCAGCGCCTCGACGAACTCGACGAGCGCGCGCGCCGCCGGCTCCTCGCGGGAACGCACCGCCGCGGGCGAGAGCTCGCCCGGAAGCTCGAGCGCAGCGAGCAGGTCCTGAAACATCCGCGTCGCCGCCCCCGATGCCGGCACGAACACGCTCAGCCGGCCGGCGGCCGCGGCGCGCGCGTGCGTGGCGAGGAGCTCGTCGACGCGCGTGCCCGGCAGCTGCTCGATGCCGTCGCCGGGCGTGCAC
>DATDEX010000408.1:0-2592 GCA_036522895.1 Candidatus Eiseniibacteriota bacterium
CCCGCTGGCCGCCGCGACGGGCCCCGCGACGCGCCTCAGGCCGCGCGGGACTCGGGCTCCTCCTCCGGGCGCGCCGGCGCCGGGCGGTCGAGCACCTCGCGCACCTTCGCGATGAACGACTCGTAGCTGAACGGCTTCTGCAGGAACGCGGTGTCGGCTTGCGAGACGCCGCAGCGCACGATCGCGTCGTCGCTGTAGCCGGAGATGTAGAGCACGCGCACGCCCGGCCGCAGCCGCACGAAGCGGCTCGCGAGCTCGCCGCCGCTCATGCCCGGCATGACGACGTCGGTGACGAGCAGGTGGATCGGCCCGGCGTGACGGGAGGCGACCGCGAGCGCCTGCTCTCCGTGCGCCGCCTCGAGCACCGTGTAGCCCTGGCTCGCGAGCAGCTCGAGCACGAGCGCCCGGACCGGAGCCTCGTCCTCGACCAGCAGAAGCGTCTCGGCGCCGGCGGCACGAGGGGCGGACGCCGGCTTCTCCTCGGCGCCGTCGGGCTCGCCCTCGGTCCGCGGCAGGTAGATCTCGAACGTCGTGCCGTTGCCGAGCACGCTCTGGACGAACACCTGGCCGCCGTTCTGCTGCACGATCCCGTGGACCATCGCGAGCCCGAGGCCGGTCCCCTTGCCGCGCTCCTTGTTGGTGAAGAACGGCTCGAACACGCGCGCGAGCGTCTCGCGATCCATGCCGGAGCCCGTGTCGCGGACGGTCAGGACCACGTACGTGCCCGACGGCACCGTTTCGGCGCCGACCGCGAGCGCCCCCTCGAGGACCCGCACCGCGATCTCGACGTCGAGCCGCCCGCCGCGCGGCATGGCGTCGCGCGCGTTCACGACGAGGTTCATGAGCATCTGTTCGAGCTGCCCGGGATCGGCCCGGACCAGCGCCGGCGGCACGGAATGCGTGAACACGAACTCGATGTCCTCGCCGATCAGCCGCCGGAGCATCTCCTCCATCTCGGCCACCACCTGGTTCATGTCGGAGATCCGGGGTTCGATCACCTGCTTGCGGCTGAACGCGAGGAGCTGCCGAGTGAGGCCAGCGGCGCGCTCCGCCGCCCGCTTGATCTCCACGATCCGCTTGTCCGGGGGGTGGTCCGTGCCCGCGCTCTGCAGCAGGAGCGTGCTGTAGCCGAGCACGGTCGTGAGCAGGTTGTTGAAGTCGTGCGCGATGCCGCCCGCGAGCCGGCCCACCGCCTCCATCTTCTGCGATTGGAGCAGCTGGCTCTCGAGGCGCCGCCGCTCGGTGACGTCGGTCGCCACCCCGATCATGCCGACGACCGCGCCCGCCTCGTCACGAAGCGGCGTGTAGCAGGTGTCGAACGCGAGCGCCCCCACTTCGACCACGGCGGAGAACTCCTCCCCGGCGAGCGCGCGGCGCAGGTTGGCGGCGATCTGGGAGGCGTCGGGGTAGAGGTCGAACGCCGAGCGCCCGACGACTTCGCCCGGGGCGAGCCCAAGCGTCGCCAGCCCGCGGCCCTCCGAGAGCGTGAACAGGCCGTCGCGGTCGGTGGCGAACAGCACGATCGGGGAGTTCGAGACCACCATCCGCAGGCGCTCCTGCGCGCGCTTGAGCTCGATTTCCGCGCGACGCCGGTCGGTGATGTCGCGAATCACGCCCGTGAACAGCCGCCGGCCTCCCGAGCCGAACTCGCCGAACGAGACCTCGATCGTCAGCTCGCGCCCGCTCGCATGGATCGCCGGGACCTGCACGCCGTCCCAGCTCATGCGCTTCTCGCCGGTCTCGAGATAGCGCGTGAAGCCGGTGTGGTGTCGCCCCGCCAGCGCCGGCGGCATGAGCCGCGTGAGCGGCTGACCGATCATCTCGCTCGCCGGGTGTCCGAAGATCCGTTCCGCGGCGGCGTTCGCGAAGACGATGATCCCGTCCTCGCCAATCGTGACGATGCCGTCCGAGGCCGCCTGGGTGATGACGCGATAGCGCTCCTCGCTCTCGCGGAGCGTCTCCAGGTCGCTCAGGTCCTGCATCATCACCAGTACTTCCTGTGGTCGTCCGTCGAGGCCCTTGATGGGCAGCGCGCTCAGGTAGAGCGTGTGCACCTGCCCGTCGGCGGCCTCGCGGAACTCGTGGTGGACCACCTCGTTGTTCACCACGGCACGGGCCACGGGGCAGCTCGCGCACACCGAGGGGGAGGGCCCCGACGCCAGGCGCGCGCACACCTCGTTGCAGCGCCGGCCGACCCACGTCGCCTCGCCCTCGGGCGGCCAGCGCAGGCCCATCGCCCGATTGGTCCAGCGGATGGATCCGCCGGGATCGGTGACGAACATGTAGGTGCCGCTCTGGTTCACGATCGCCGCGAACTTCTGGCGCTCGCCGTCCAGCACGCGCACCTGCCGGTCGAGCCGGCGGAACAGCCGTTCCTGCTCGATCACGCCGGAGCGCGGCTCGAGCGAGCGCTCGTGTCGCGCGAGGGCCTCGGCGACGAATCGCACCGCGCGTTCCATCCGGCGCTCGAACGCCTCGCCGCGGCGGCGGTCGTTGGGGAGCGTGAGCGCCATGGCGCCGAGCGTCTGCCCGCCTGCGCCCAGGGTCCAGTATCGGGTGGTGCCGGCCGCGCCGCGGGCGGGCGTCGCGGGG
>DATDEX010000409.1:0-5840 GCA_036522895.1 Candidatus Eiseniibacteriota bacterium
CTCAGCGCCGCTGCCAGCGGATCTCGACGCCCGGCTCCTTCCCCACCGCCTCGCGGAGCAGCCGGACCAGGTGCTCGGTCGCCCGCCCGTCGGCGAGCACGTCGATGGTCGCGAGGTCGATGTAGTAGTCGCGATCCTCGGCCGATTCCTCCTCGAGTCCCTCCACGAGGACCTTCAAGTCCGCCTCGGTGATCGAGCCGATGAGCTTATGGGTGGCGTTGTCGTAGAGATCGATCATCGGACTGCGCCTCCTCTCGAGTGCTCCCCCGGCACGGCGTTCGAGCGCCACGAGGCGAGCTCGCGGCGCCCCCGGCCGCGCCGAGCCTACTCCCCGTTGTCGTGGTCGTGATCGGTCATCCGCTCGAGCCAGCGGTAACCTTCGAGCACGATGAGCGCCATGACCGAGCCGATGGCGGCCAGCGGGTAGGCGTGGACGCCCACGGCCACGCCGACCGCCGCCACCATCCAGATGCTCGCCGCGGTGGTGAGACCGAACACGAACCCCTCGGTGCGCATGATGCTGCCCGCGCCGAGGAAGCCCACGCCGGTCACGACGCCGTGCACGACACGCGTGGCGTCGAGGCTCGGACCGCCGAACGCGATCACCGCGTGCCGCGTCGTGAGCACGAACATGGTGCTGCCGAGGCAGACGAGCACGTGCGTGCGCAGCCCGGCGGGCTTGCGCCCCATCTGGCGTTCGAGCCCGACGAGCGTGCCCAGGACGAGCGACACCACCATCGGGATGAAGTCGTTGTGCAGCACGTCCATGTCGCCTCCGGGGATCAGCTGCGCTTGAACGCGGCCGGGCGCTTCTCGAGGAACGCGTTCAGCCCTTCGTGCATGTCGGCACTCGAAGCGAGGATCCCGAACCGCCCGCTCTCGAAGCGCAGGCCCTGGTCGAGCGGCAGCTGCATCCCGCGCACGACGCATTCGAGCGCGGCTTCCACGGCGAGCGGGCCGTTCTTGAGGATCGCCTGCGCGAGCCTGACCGCCTCGTCGAGGAGCTGCGCCAGCGGCACGACGCGATTGACGAGCCCGATCCGCTCCGCCTCGTCGGCTTTGACGTTGCGCGCGGAGAGGATCAGCTCCAGCGCGCGGCCCGGACCCACGAGCCGCGGCAACCGCTGCGTGCCGCCGTAGCCGGGGATGATGCCCAGCTTCACCTCGGGGAGCCCCATGACCGCGTTCTCGGAGGCGAGCCGCATGTGGCAGGCCAGCGCCAGCTCGCAGCCGCCGC
This sequence comes from Candidatus Eiseniibacteriota bacterium, assembly GCA_036522895.1. Taxonomy (GTDB): domain Bacteria; phylum Eisenbacteria; class RBG-16-71-46; order RBG-16-71-46; family RBG-16-71-46; genus JAIOPA01. The sequence goes on from DATDEX010000409.1 coordinate 1,238, forward strand.
CGAACGCGTAGCCGTTGACGGCGGCGATGACGGGCTTGGGACTGCGCTCGAGGAGGTCCATGACGCCCTGGCCGAAGCGCGAGATCTCCTCGGCCGCGGCGGGCCCCAGCGGCGCCAGCTCGTTGATGTCGGCCCCCGAAATGAACGCCTTCTCGCCGTTGCCCGTCACGACGAGCGCGCCCTGCCCGGGGTCGGCGAGAAACGCCCGCGTCGCCTCGGCGATCTCGGCCAGCGTCGCGCGGTTGATCGCGTTCATGACCTGGGGGCGGTTCACGAACAGCAGCGTGACGGCGTCGCGCCGCTCGATGCGCAGGTTCGGATAGGTCGGCAGCGTGGAGGTGCTCATGGCTCGGGCCTCGTCGGGACGCAGCGTCGTTGCGCGGAAACGCGCGACTATAGGCCCGGCGTGCGGCTGCCAGCAAGCGAGACGCGCGGGTGGAGCGAGGCTCGCGACCTACTTGAGCCGGAAGTCCACGAGCTGCTCCTGCAGCCGCGCCATGGCGCCGTTCCTGGGATCGCGCGTCTCGCGGATGCGGCGGACCCAGCCGGTGGGGACCTCGGCGCTGCACCAGACGGTCGTGCGGCCCGCGAACGTGCCGTCGTCCGTGAGCGTCTTCGTGATCGTCACCCAGCAGTCGTACGTGCGGCCGTGCTGGTGGACGGGCTCGTGCAGCGTCTTCACCACCTGCGTGGTCAGACCCTCGTGTTTCTCCACCCGCCCGTCCCGGTAGACCGTCTCGCTCCCGAGGTCGAGCACCTTGAGCACGCGGACGCGGAGCGTGGTGTCGATCGCCTCCCAGCGCTTGGAGCGGGCGACCCAGTGGCTCACGGGGTCGCCCGCGCTGAACGGGGCGGAGCGCCGCTCGTTCAGGATGACGCGGCAGGGGATCATGCGGCCGTCGAGCGCGAGCGGCTGCCGGGTGACGAAGCTGTCGTGCCCGGCGGCATCGGGGCTCGCGGCGGGGTCTTCGGCGGTGCCCGCGTCGGCGTCCTCCCAGCGATTTCCCTTGTCGTCGATGTGCTCGAACCACGGCACCCCGTCCACCGATTTGAGGAGCGTCGTGGTGACCCGGGTGACGTGTTCCTCGCCGAGCCCGTGCTTCCACGCCTCGACGACGACCCAGCTTCCGCTCGAGGCCGGGGACCAGGCGGCGTGCGCGGCGGGGACGGTCGCGAGCAAGACCATCGCCGCGATCCATCCGGTTGAAACGCGGCACCCGTGGGCGATTGGATGCGTGAGGACGATGGAGCCGAGAATGGCCATGGGGGGAGCATCGGCCCGAGTGGGGTCGCGCTTGAGATGACGGATGGCGTCCGTGGCTCGGCAATCCCGGTGAGGCCCGAGTGCACGCGAGTGTCGGCGTCGGTTCCATGGACCCGTCCCCCGGATGCAGCCCAGTTCGGAGTCCACTACACTCCATCGTCCCTCCGACCGTCATCCGTCTTCTCCCGTCCACTCAAGGCTCCCGAGGCTCCCATGACGCTGGCGCCCCCTCCCGACGACGACGACGTCCCCGATCAGGGCGAGCTCGAGTTCATCACCGAGCTGTGCGAGGTCGTGGCGGAGCAGGCCGAGCTGCAGCCGATCCTCGACTGGCTCGTCCACAAGACCACGCGGCTCCTCGGCACCGAGGAGTGCAGCATCAAGCTCATCTCCGCGGGGAGCGACGTCGCGAAGACCATCATGTTCGACAATCGCCGCGCCGGCCTCGAGGCCGGCAGCAGCACGTGGTCGCCCATGGTCAAGACGCTCGTGATGGGGTTTCTCATCTCACAGCCGGGCGAGCTCGCGACCCCTGACCTGCTCGCCGACCCGCGCTTTCCCGCGCTCAAGAACCAGCAGACGCCCGTACGAGCGCTGCTCGCGCTGCCGCTCAAGGTGGACGGCCGCGTCACCGGCATGATGGCGGTGAGCAACTCGCAACCGGGTCGCGTGTGGTCGCGGCACGACGTGCAGCTCCTGAGCATCGTCGCCAGCCATTCGGCGGGCGTGGTCGAGAAGGCGCGCCTGCGCGTCGAGGCCGAGGCGAAGCGCCGGCTCGAGCTGGAGAAGGAGGCGCTCGAGAAGGAGCTGCTCCTCGCCCGCGACATCCAGATGCGGCTCGTGCCCGCCGCCCCCATGGTGCTAGGGGGCTGGAAGGTGGAGGGACGGCTCATCCCGGCCAAGCAGGTGGGCGGGGATTTCTACGACTACTTCGCGATCGACGCCGACCGCGCCGTGGTGGTGATCGCCGACGTCGCGGGCAAGGGCGTGCCGGCGGCGCTGCTCGTGTCGACCGTGCAGAGCGCGGTGCGGGCGTTCGCCGACGGGCGGCTCTCGCCCAGGGTGCTCGTCGAGCAGGTGAATCGCGCCGTCGTGCGCTCGGCCGCGGGCGGGAAGTTCGTGACCTGCTTCTACGCCGAGCTGGATCACGCGAGCGGCCGGCTTCGCTACGTGAACGCGGGCCACAACTATCCGCGGCTCCGGCGCGCGAGCGGCGAGGTGGAGTCGCTCGCGGTGGGCGGCGTGCCACTCGGGCTCTTCGAAGCGGCGCCGTTCGACGAGGCCGAGGTCGCGTTCGGTCCCGGGGACGCGTTGCTCCTCTTCAGCGACGGCATCTCGGAGGCCATGGACAGCTTCGAGCAGGAGTTCGGCGAGGAGCGGCTGGAGGAGCTGTGGCGCGAGTGCGGGCACGGCGCGACCGCCGCCACGATCGAGCGCGTCATGAACGAGGTCATCGAGTTCCGCGGCCAGGCGCCCCAGAGCGACGACATGACCACGGTGGTGGTGTCGCCCGCCGCCGGGGCCTAACGCGCGCGTGGGCCGCCACCTGCTGCGCGCGGCGGTCGCGGTTCTCGGCGTTCTCGTGCTGCTGGTGGTCGTGGCGCTGGTGCGCGTGGCGCCCATCGACGTGCGCGGGCTCGTGCGACACGATCCCGGGCGGAGCGCGCTCATGCGCGAGCGCGAGCGCGAGGCCCGCGAGGCGGGCACGCCCTACCGCGAGGTGCGCCACCCGGTGCCGCTCGATCGCATCGCACGCCACCTGCGCGAGGCGGTGCTCGTGGCCGAAGACGACAAGTTCTTCACCCACGACGGCTTCGACTGGTCCGGCATCCGCGACGCGGCCCGGCGAGACCTTCGTGCGCACAAGATGGTGCGCGGCGGCAGCACCATTACCCAGCAGCTCGCGAAGAACCTCTGGCTCGAGTCCTCGCGCACGCCCTGGCGCAAGTTGGAGGAGATGTTCCTCGCCATAAGACTCGAGCGCACACTCACCAAGCGGCGTATTCTCGAGCTTTACTTGAACACGATCGAGTGGGGCGAGGGCGTTTACGGCATCGACGCCGCGGCCCGGCACTGGTTTGGCGTCGGTGCGGGCTCCCTCGACGCCGGCCAGTCGGTGCGGCTCGCGGCGGTGATCATCAACCCGCGGCGCTTCTCGCCGGTCGAGCCCGAGCAGCGCATCCTCCACCGGATCCAGGTGATCGCGGGCCGCCTCCGCCGCCGGGGCGCGATCACCGAGGACGAGTACCGGGTCGCGCTGGGCCTGCCGCCCGAGGCGCCGGCCCCGGCGGTGGATTCGACGCTGTTCGCGCCGCAGGACCTGCCCGGCGCGGTTCCCGGAGCCGCTCCGCCCGCCGACAGCACCGCGCCCCCCGCGGGCGAGCCCGAGCCGGCTCCGACCCCGGAGCCCGTGCCCGCAGACACCAGCGTCGCGCCACGCTAACAGTCGAGCCCCGCCGCGCGTCCTCATGAGCACACCCTCTCGCGATCGGCTCGGAGTTCATGGAGACGACCCTCTGCCTGCGGCATTCCCTCCCACTGGCTGCGCACGGGTGGTTCGTGCCCGCCACGCCTGATCCGCTCGCCCCGGGCGACGCGTCGCTCGTTGGCGCGGCGCGGCGCGGGGACCGGGCCGCGTTCGGCGCGCTCTACCGCCGACACGCGCGGCTCGTCCAGGCGGTGCTGCTCGCCCGCGTGGCCCCGGACGGCCCGGTCGGGATCGACGACCTGGTCCAGGAGGTGTTTCTCACCGCCATGCACCGACTGCACTCGCTGCGCGACGACCACGCGTTCGCGCCCTGGCTCGCCACGATCGCCCGCCGGCGCGCGGCGGACTGGCGGCGACGCCGGCGCGACACGGTCGAGTGGGAGGAAGTGCTGGAAGGCGCCACGCCGCCCGACGACGACGCGGCGACCGCCCGCGAGGCGGTGGCCGCGATCGCGTCGCTGCCCGCGGCCTATCGCGAGACGCTCATGCTGCGCTTCGTCGCCGGCCTCACCGGCCCCGAGATCGCGGAGCGCACCGGGCTCACGCACGGCTCCGTGCGCGTCAACCTGCACCGGGGCGTCACGCTCTTGCGCGAGCGCTTGAAGGGGGGTGGCGAGCATGCATGACGAAGACGACACGCTGTTCAGCGGCCGTGGCCCGCTGCCGGAAGACCTGGCACGCCTCGAGCGGCAGCTCTCGCACCTGCCGCTCCCGCCGGAGCCCGACTGGGGTGCGCCAATGCGGCGGGAGCCGCACGCCGGCCCGTGGCTTCTCGCCGCGGCCGCGGTCCTGCTGCTCGCCGCGCTCGCGGGCGGCGGCTGGCTCGTGCGCGCCACGTGGCGGGTGGAGAC
>DATDEX010000410.1:0-5259 GCA_036522895.1 Candidatus Eiseniibacteriota bacterium
CGCGAACGCGCTGCGCGCGCGCGGCACGCGCATCCTCGCGGTGGATCTGCCCACCGGCGTCGGTTCGGACGACGGTGGCGCGTCGCCCGATGCGGTGCATGCGGACGTCACGGTGACGTTCGGGCATCCGCGCCGGGGCCATTGGCTCTGGCCAGGGCGCGGACTCCGCGGCGAGCTCGAGGTCGTGGACATCGGGCTCGTCGCGACGGAGCGGGCCGGCATCCAGCCCGCGGAGCTCGCGAGCGAGCGCGAGCTCGCCTCACTCGTCCCCGTCCGCGATCCGCGCGCTCACAAAGGGGTGAGCGGCCGCGCGCTCCTCGTGGGCGGCGCCCCCGGCATGACGGGCGCCATGGTGCTCGCGGCCCGGGCCGCGGCGCGCGCGGGCGCGGGCTACGTGCGTGTCGCCGCCCCGGCGAGTCTCCAGGCCACGCTCGCCGCGCAGCTCGTGGAGCCCATGGTGCTGGCGTGCGGCGAGGACGAGCACCGCACGCTCACGTCGACGGCGCTGCCGTTCGTCATGGGCGAAGCCGAGCGCGCGAACGCCGTGGCCGTGGGCCCGGGCCTGTCGCGGAATCCGCATGCCGCCTCGCTCGCGCGCGAGCTCGCGATCCGGCTCGCGCGCCCGCTCGTGCTGGACGCCGACGCGCTGAGCGCGCTCTCCCCCGCGGAGGACGTGCTGGTGCCCGCGCTCCGGCTCGCCCCCGGGCCGCGCGTCCTCACCCCGCACCTGGGCGAGATGCAGCGCCTCACCGGCCAGACGCCGCAGGAGCTCGAGTCGCGCCGCATCGACGCCACCCGGGGCTGGGCCAAGCGCTGGGGCGCCGTGGTCGTGCTGAAGGGGGCCCCGACCGTGGTCGCCTGCCCCGATGGCCGGGTGAGCGTGAACCCCACCGGCAGCCCCGCGCTCGCCAGCGCCGGCACCGGCGACGTGCTCACCGGCACGCTCGTCGCGCTGCTCGCCCAGGGCCTCGCCCCCTACGACGCCGCCCGCCTCGCCGTCTTCGCCCACGGCCTCGCCGGCGACCTCGCCGCCACCGAAATCGGCGACCTCGGCGTCACCGCCACCGACCTCCCCGACCGCCTCCCCCGCGCCCTAGCAAAGATCCGCGGCGCGAGGTGAGGGTAGAAACCCCTTCAGCGAAGTAAACTGCCAACCCCGAAGCGCGCGGGCAGCGTGCGAGGAAGCAGCTTGCAGTGATGGCAACGGCCAGGCGGGGAGGGCGGGGCTGCGATCGAGGGGAGTCGCGCGTAGGCCGCAGCCACGGAGTGGCGGAGGCCGTTAAACGCGCGTCAGGGAGGGCCGGCCATGGATGGCCGGACCGAGCGTTCCCCTCGATCGCAGTCCCGCCCTTCCCGCCGTCCGGGTCACCCAAGAAAGCGAAAGACCCGCAGCGAAAGAGCCACGGGTCTTCGTCGATGAAGCCTGAAGCAGAGTGCGCGTCAGACGTGCCGCGAGACGAGCGCCGCCAGTTCAGCCTTCGGCCTGTTCCCCATGATCCGCTCGACCATCTCGCCGTTCTTGAACACCATCAGCGTCGGGATCGACCCCACACCGTACTTGATCGTGACCTCCTGCTCCTCGTCCGTGTTGAGCTTCACGACCTTCAGCTTGCCGCTGAATTCCTGGGCGATCGCTTCGACCGTGGGGGCGACCGCACGGCAGGGGCCACACCACGGGGCCCAGAAATCCACGAGCACGGGGGTGCCGGCCTTGAGGACCTCGGCATCGAAATTGGCATCTGTGACAGGCGTGGCGTTCGACATGGGATTCTCCAAAATAACGGGTCGCGGCCGGGGACACAGGTGTCGATGCCCAAAACGAAGTGGTTGCCGCGGGGCACCCGGCGGGGCGACGTGCGATCGGGTTCTTACGATGCAGCTCGGCCTCGCGGGATGCTCGCGGAATCGCGGCGGGACGCGCAGAATAGGGAAGCTGACAGTGAAACGTCAACGCCCGCTCCGCTCGTGCGGCTCGCTCCCACCCCCGTACTCTCTCCCCATGCCAGGGCACGCCGAATGATTCCCCTGCGAGACGACAACCCCGCGCAACGCGTGCCGGTGGTGACGCGCCTCCTCATCGTGCTCAACGTGCTCGTGTTCGTGGTGGAGCTATCGCAGGGTGACGGGCTGCCCGAGTTCCTGCGCGACTGGGGCCTCGTGCCGGGGCGGCTGTTCGCCTCGTTCACGGGCGACACGTCGCTGCCGGTGGAGCTCTCCACGGTGTTCATCTCGTTGTTCCTGCACGGTGGCTGGCTCCACCTGATCGGGAACATGTGGTACCTGTGGATCTTCGGCGACAACGTCGAGGACCGCATGGGCTCGTGGCGTTTCCTCGGCTTCTACCTCGCCGCGGGCTTCGTCGCCGCCGTCCTGCACTCGGCGCTCAATCCCGGCTCGCCGATCCCGACGGTCGGCGCGAGCGGCGCGATCGCCGGCGTGCTCGGGGCCTACGCGATGGCGTTCCCGCGCGCGCGCGTCATGACGCTGATCCCCATCTTCTTCTTCTTCCAGGTCGTCGCCGTGCCGGCGCTCGTGCTGCTCGGGATCTGGTTCGTATTCCAGTTCATCGCCGGCACGATGTCGTTCGGGAGTGGGAGCGGCGGCGTGGCGTGGTGGGCGCACATCGCGGGGTTCGCGTTCGGGTTCATCGTCATGGGGCTCATGAACCGGAGCCAGCGCGCCCGCGCCGAGCTCGGCTAATCCGTCGCGGCCAATCCGTCGGGGCCGGCGAGGCCGCGCTTTCCCGAGTTCGCCCGAAGCCCTACTCTCGGTGCTCCGCGCCCCGCTCGGTGGGCACTCGCCCGCGCGCGCCGCCGAGTTCCACGACACCCTCACCGGAGGACGCCCCCCGTGCGCTCCGACCTCGATCGACTCATGCAGCAGCGTGGCCTCGCCGGCCTCGTCGTGCTGGCGCTCGACCGCTACAGCCCGGCCTTCTACTACGCCACCGGGCAGAAGATCCACCACGGCTTCTACGTGCGCACGTCCGACGGCCGCGCGCACCTCGTCCACGACCCCATGGAGCGCGACCAGGCCGCGCTCGTCGGCTGCGGCACGTCGTCGTACGCGCAGCGCGGCTACCTCCAGAAGGTGAAGTCGGCGGACTCGCAGGCGCGCGCGCTCGGCGAGCTCGTGGCCGAGGTGACGGGCGAGCTCGGCATGACGGGCCGTATCGCGTTCGCGGGCGAGGTGCCGCTCGGCTTCGGCTGGCAGATGCTCGATCACCTGAAGCAGCTCGCGCCGGCGCTCGAGGTGGACACCACCCAGCCCGACGTGCTGGGCGTCGCGAGCATGACCAAGACGGAGGACGAGCTGGAGAAGATCCGCCACTGCTCGCGTGGCGCGGTCGAGGCCATGAAGCGGATCCGCGACGAGCTCGCCTCGCTCCGCCGGAATGGCGACGGCTTCGTCACCCCGAGCGGCGATCGCGCCACGCTCGGACATCTCCGGCGGCTCCTGCACCGGACGTTTGCCGAGTTCGGCCTCGCCGAGGACGGCGAGAGCATCGTGGCTCAGGGTCGCGACGCGGGCGTGCCGCACAACCGCGGCAACGACGCCGACGCGATCCGGCCCGGCGCGCCCATCCTCGTCGACATCTTTCCCGCAGAGGCCGGCGGCGGCTACCACACCGACATGACGCGCACGTTCTGCCTCGGGCCCGCGCCCGAGCCGCTCCAGAAGGTGTACCGCGAATGTCGCGAGGCGTTCGACACGGCCATGTCGCGCATGCGGGGCGGCGAGTCGTGCCGCGGCTACCAGGAGCTCGTGTGCGACGTGTTCGAACGGCAGGGCCACGCGACCGTGCGCGTGAACCAGGGCGTCGAGGAGGGCTACGTGCACGGGCTCGGCCACGGCGTCGGGCTCGCGGTGCACGAGGGCCCGCGGCTCGGCGGGCCGCCCACGAACACCGCGCTCCTCGAGCCCGGGCACGTGATCTCGGTGGAGCCGGGGCTCTATTACCCCTCGCGCGGGCTCGGCGTGCGCATCGAGGATCTCGTGGCGGTCAAGGCGGACGGCGGAATCGAGAACCTCACGCCCGCACCGTACGAGCTGGAGATCCCGATCCGTTCATGAAGAACGCCTCGCACGAGATCACGCCGCCGCCCGGCCACGAGCGCGTCATCCTGGTGGGCCACGCACGGGGCACCCGCGCGGAGCGTGGGTCCACACGAGGGGAACGGGGAGCCGAGCGGCTGCACCTCGAGCGCTCGCTCGACGAGCTGGCGCTGCTCGCCGACACGGCCGGCGCGATCGTGGTCGACAAGCTCGCCCAGCGGCGCGGCACGATCCACCCCGCCACGTTCCTCGGCAAGGGCAAGGTGCAGGAGTTGAAGCTCCTCGCCGAGATGCGCGACGCCGAGGTGGTGATCTTCGACGACGACCTGACGCCCGCGCAGGTGAAGAACCTGGAGAAGGCGCTCAATCGCAAGGTCATCGATCGAAGCGAGCTGATCCTCGACATTTTCGCGCGCCGCGCACGCACCCGCGAGAGCCGGCTCCAGGTGGAGCTGGCGCAGCTCGAGTACACGCTGCCGCGCCTCACCGGCATGTGGAAGCACCTCGAGCGCCAGGCGGGCGGCATCGGGACGCGCGGACCGGGTGAGACGCAGCTCGAAACGGACCGTCGGATCGTGCGTGAAAAGATCGCGCGGCTGAAGCGCGAGCTGGAGAGCGTCGAGCGCGAGCGCGAGACGCAGCGCGCGCGCCGGCGCCGCGAATTCCGCGCCGCGCTCGTCGGCTACACGAACGCCGGGAAGAGCACGCTGTTCAACGCGCTCACCCGTTCCGACGTGTTCGTGGAGAACCGGCTCTTCGCGACGCTCGACTCCACCACGCGCCAGCTCGTGAGCCCCGAGCGCGCGGTGGCGCTGCTCACCGATACGGTCGGCTTCATCCGCAAGCTCCCTCACCACCTCGTGGCGTCATTCCACAGCACGCTCGTCGAGGCCATCGAGGCCGACGTGCTGCTGCACGTGACCGACGCGGCCGACCCCGACTTCCCCCGCCACCTGATCGCGGTGGACGCCGTGCTCGACAAGATCCTCTCCGAGCCGCGGCCGCCCCGGATCATGGTGTTCAACAAGGCGGACCGCCTGTCCGACGACGCGCTGGCCGCGGTGCGGGTGGAGTTCCCGGGCTGCCTGGTGGTGTCCGCGCTCGAGGGGACCGGGCTCGACGAGCTCCGCGCCGAGATCTTCCGGCGCGTGGGCGAGCGCGCGGCCGACCGGCGCGGCGCCGCCGCCGGCGCCGGTGCGGCCG
>DATDEX010000411.1:0-7363 GCA_036522895.1 Candidatus Eiseniibacteriota bacterium
CGGGCGGGCGGCTCGCGCGCCCGGGCTGGTGGTTCGCGCCGGCGCTCCTCGCGGACGTCCGCCCGGGCATGCCCGCGTTCGACGAGGAGACGTTCGGCCCGCTCGCCGCGCTGATCCGTGCCCGCGACACCGCGGACGCGATCGCGCTCGCGAACCGCTCGCGCTACGGGCTCGCGGCGAGCGTCTGGACGGCCGACGTGCAGGCGGCACACGAGCTTGCGAAGTCACTCGAAGTGGGCGGTGTATTCATCAACGCCACGGTGCGCTCCGACCCCCGGCTTCCGTTCGGCGGGGTCCGCCGCTCCGGCCACGGTCGCGAGCTCGGGAACTTCGGCATCCGCGAGTTCGTGAACGTGAAGACGGTCTGGGCGGAGGGCCGGCCGGCCGAGGTCAGTTGAGCGTGACCGGCGAGAGCTTGCCGAGCGCGATGCGCGCCTTGATCTGGTAGCTCGAGTCGGGGAACTCGTCGATGATGCGCTGGTAGCGCTTCTTCGCCTCCTCGGGCTTTCCGGCGGCGACGAGGCAGCGGGCGGAGGCGAACAACAGCTCGCCGCTCGATTCGCGATCGAACACTCCCACCAGCTTGTCGTACGCCGCGGCGGCCTCGGCGTACTGGTTGTTGCTCTCGAGCGCGTAGGCCAGGCTCCGGCGCACGGCGTCCGCGAGCACGCCCGAGCTCCGCTTCGCGAGGTAGGCGTTGTAGTCCGCGATGGCGTCCTTCCAGTTGCCGCGCCAGTAGGCGTCGTCCCCCGAGATGCGGAGCGCGTCGATCGCGCTCGACGTGCCGGGGAACTCCTTCGCGGCGTCCTGCGCGAGCTGGCGCGAGCGGTCGTAGTCCGCACGCCAGAAGAGGTCGTTCGCCTCCGCGAGCTTCTCGGACGCGCTGTTCTCGCGGGTCCGGTTGCCGGCGGTGATGTAGTACGCGGCCACGCCCACGACGACGACGGCCACGAGCGCCCCGAGGACGATCCGGCCGTAGCGGTCCCAGAACCGGGTCAACTGGTCCAGGAGATCCGCGCCGGGGTCGTCGAGCGCGGTGTTCTTACGCGATTCCAGCGACAAGCGAGCCTCCGTTCGAGATTCCGCCCGCGCGCACCCGACGGGCGCACCCCGCGAACGACGCAGGACTGTAGGAGCCGCCGCTCCCGAGCGTCAAGCAGGTGCGCACGCGGCGCAGCACGCGGTGCCCTTCGCGCGGACCAGCATCTCGGCGGGCCGGCCACACGTCGGGCACGCCGGAAGCGCGGGGCGGCCGCGCGCCACGTCCACCGCCGCCCGGAGCTTGACGTGCATGGCGCCGGAGCGGAGCTCCTGCTCCAGCTCCGCCACCGGCCACGACCACTCCTCGATTCCCCACAGGCGCACCTCGGTGCGCATCTCCCAGCGCTGGCGCACCTCGGCCGCGCGCCGCTCCCACTCGAGCTTGAGCGAGGTGGCGTCGCCGTGCTCCAGCTCGTGCTCGTCGTGTCCGGCCCGGCGCCGCAGGCGCTCCTCCTCCTCTTCGATGCGGGCGGAGAAGAACGCCCCGAGCCGGTCGAGCTCGTCGTCCCGCAGCCGCCCGACCGCCACCGCCCATTCGCGCTCGCGCTCCTCGGCCAGCGCCTCGAGCGTCTCGCGGGCGCTCTGGAGCCAGCGCTCGCGCACCTCGGGCTCGAGCTCCTCGGGCATCTGGTAGAGCCCCTCGCGCGGGCGCACCTCGGGCATCTGCGCGGTCTGCGCGCGCTCGAGCACCTCGCCCCCGGCGCCCACGAGCACGACCCACTGCTCCTGCCACGGCAGCCCGCCCCAGCGCGTGATGACCGCGTGGAACGCGACCCGCCGCTCGTAGCGCACCGGCCCCAGGCGCGGCGGGCCCCACGTGAAGCCGCGCACGCGGCACACGCTGGCTATCCCGTTCGCCGGGGCCCCCGGCACCTGCGCGAGCGCGGTGCGCCGGGTGAAGAGCGGCTCGGCGAGCGCGGCCTCGAGGATGCGGCGGCCCCCCGCGCTCCCCGGCGCGATGAACCACGCGCCGCGCGGCACCGTGGGCCGGGCGGGGTCGAACACGAGCCGGACCCGCTGGCGACGCCAGCGCTTCTGGAGCTCGGCCGACAGCTCCACCTCCCAGTCGCCGCGCGGCGCCGCCTCGACCTTGCACTCGTGGGCCCCGAGCCAGCGACCGACGAAGCTCCGCCATTCCGGCGACTCGGCCGCGGTCTCGCCGCGCGGGATGTTCACCTCCGGCAGCACCTTGCCGTTCGCGTGCGGGACCTTTCCGTTCGCCCTGCCCGCGACGGCCTTTCGGCCCGGCGCGGCGCGCTTGCGAGGCGGGGACGTCGTCGGGCTCACGAGCGCTCCTCCTCTTGCTCGCCGGCGCTGTGGAACAACATGCTCTGGCTGTCGCGCTGCTGCTGGTAGAGCTTCCGGGCCGTCACGAGGTGCTGCGCCAGCTCGGTGAACCGGCGCTTGCGGCTCCCCGGCGTGCTCGACTCGGTCCACCGCCGGAACACCTCGTCCTCGAACGAGCCCTGCATCTGCCAGGCCCCGAGGATCTCCTCCATCTCGCCCACGACCAGCTCGAACATGCGGATCTTCCGCTCGAGGATCTCGAGCACGTACGCCTCGAGCGTGCCGCGCGAGACCAGGTTGACGACGCGCACCGGGTGCTCCTGCCCGAGCCGGTGCACGCGGCCGATGCGCTGCTCGAGCCGCATCGGGTTCCACGGCAGGTCGTAGTTGATCACGATCCGCGCGAACTGGAGGTTGCGCCCCTCCCCTCCCGCCTCGGTGCTCACGAGGACCTGCCGCTGGTGGCGGAAGTGCTCGAGCGACTCCTCCTTCTCGCGCCAGCCCATCTCGCCGTGGAACTCGGCCGTCGCCACGCCCTCGGCCGCGAGCGCCGCGAGGATGGTCTCCTGGGTGGCGCGGAACTGCGTGAAGATGATCGCCTTCTCGCCCTCGAGCGAGGCGATGCACTTGAGCAGCGTGCGCAGCTTGCTCGCGTCGTCCGCGAGCCCGCGCGCCCGCTCGGCGAACGCGCGCACCCGCTTGGGATCGAGCCCGTCCGGGTGCGACGCGAGCTTTTCGAGCGTGCCCCGGGCGGAGGCCCACGACGAGCCCATCTCCTTCTGCAGCACCATGAGCGTGAAGTAGTGCGGGCGGCCGGGCTGGGCGTGGTCGGCGTGCACGGCGTCCGCGACGAACTCGCTGACCTGGCGGTAGAGCAGGCGCTCGCCGGCGCTCTGCGGCACCCACAGCGTCTCGACCTTGCGGGGCGCGAACGTGAGCGTCGTGTCGGCCCGGCGGGTGCGGATCATGACGCTCTTGAGGAGCCGGCGGAGACGCGGCGTGTTGCGCGGCGTGCGCTTGTCGTGGCCGGAGAGGAAGTCGCGGCGGAACTGCGAGAACGTGCCAACGGTGCCCGGGCGGACGAGCGTGACCAGGTTGTAGAGCTCGCGCAGGTCGTTCTGCACCGGCGTCGCGGTGAGGAGCAGCAGGTAGCGCGGGTTCAGGTCGTTCAGGAACTTCCAGCCCAGCGTGAGGTGATTGCGGAGCCGGTGCGCCTCGTCGCACACGACCATGTCGTAGTCGGCGCCGCGCACGCGCTTGCGGTGGCGCTCGTGCCGCGCCGTCTCGAGCGACGAGATCACGAACGGATGCCGCCCCCACTGGCCCGAGGGCCCGCGCGAGACGACGAAGTCGAGCTCGAACTTCTCCCACAGCTCGGCGCGCCATTGCTCGCAGAGCGACGCGGGTACCAGCACGAGCGCGGTGCGCACCGCGCCGCGCAGCACGTACTCCTTGAGCACGATGCCGGCCTCGATGGTCTTCCCGAGGCCCACCTCGTCGGCGAGGATCCCGCGCCCGCCGAAGTCGCGGAGCACCTTGAAGCAGGCCGCCTCCTGGTGCGGAAAGCGCTCGACGCCGCGAAGCGAGTCCAGCGACACGAGCCGATCGGCGCTCGCCCAGCCGGCCCAGGACTCCGCGTCGGCGCGGAGATCGAAGCGCGACTGCGGCTGGGAGGCGTTGTCGAGCCACTGCTTGAGCAGCGAGTCGCCCTGCGGATGCCAGTGGCGGCGCGCGATCGGCATCGGGCGCGTGAGGAGCGCCGGCGCCTCGTCGTCCGCGGCGGCGGCGGCCTCCTCGGCGTCGGAACCGGCGAACGCCGGGGCGGAGCCGTCCACGATCTCCCAGTCGCGGTTCGCGGACAGGCGCCGGAGCTGGCCGTCGAACACCACCTCGAGCACCTCGCGGCCGCGATCGGTGTGGACCTCGACGATGAGGCCGTCGCCGAACTGCGGGTGGTGGAGCCGCTGGCCCACCTGGTAGCGCGACTCGATCATGTCCACAGCGGGAACTCCTCACGAAGGGTGGGAATGTGCACGGTGGCGGTGGTCCGCTCGCGCAGTCGTCCGGCCAGCGTCTCCATGGGACCGATCTCGCCGTGAACGAGGAAGATGGTGCGCGGCTGGGGTTGGAGGCCGCCGACCCAGTCGAGGATCTCGCGCTGGTCGGCATGCGCGCTGAAGCCGTCGAGCCCGGCGACCTCGGCGCGCACGCGCACCGGCTCGCCGTACACGTTCACGTTCTCGGCGCCGTCCCGCAGCCGGCGGCCGAGCGTCCCCTCCCCCTGGTAGCCCACGAACAGTACGGTGTTGCGGCTGTCGCCGAGCGCGTGCTGGAGGTGGTGCACGACCCGTCCGCCCTCCGCCATGCCGGAGGCCGACACGATGATGCACGGGGCGTTCATGTCGTTGAGCGCGCGCGACTCCTCGACGGTGGTCACGTAGCGCAGCCGCTGAAAGCCGAACGGCGCGCCATCCTCGTCGCGGAACTGCCTCGCGGTTTCGGGGTCGAAGCACTCCGGATGGCGGCGGAACACGGCCGTGGCCTCGCGCGCCATCGGGCTGTCCACGTAGATCGGCACGTCGGGGATCGCGGCCCGCTCGATCAGGGTGTGGAGCACGGCCACGAACTCCTGCGTGCGGCCCACCGCGAACGCCGGCACCACGAGCCGGCCGCCGCGCTCGACCGTGCGGTGCACCGTCTCCACGAGCACCTGCTCGCAATGCGCGTCACCGTCGTGCAGTCGGTCGCCGTACGTGCTCTCGAGCACCAGTGCATCCGGTCCCGGCGGCACGACGGGGTCGCGCAGGATGACCCGGCCGGGTCGGCCGAGGTCGCCGCCCATGAGGAGCCGGAAGCTCCTGCCGTTCTGCGAGAACGTGAACGTGGTCATGCTCGAGCCCAGGATGTGCCCCGCGTCGTGGTAGGTGGCGGTCACGCCCGGGAACGGCGAGAACGGCTGGTCGTAGCCGTAGGTCTGGAACCGCTCGAGCGTGCTGGTCACATCGGCCACGTTGTAGAGCGGCTGGCGCACCGGCCGCGCCCCCCGGTGCCTGTTCACGTGGTCCACGTCGCGGTCTTGAAGATGCGCGCTGTCCGCCAGCATGAAACGCGACAGGTCCGCGGTGGGCGCCGTGACGTGGATCGGCCCGCGGAACCCCTGCGCCACGAGCGTCGGCAGGTTGCCGGTGTGGTCGAGGTGCGCGTGCGAGACCACCACCGCGTCGAGCGCGGCAGGATCGAACTTGAACGTGCGGTTGATCGCGTCGGCCTCGTCCCGGTGGCCCTGGTAGAGGCCACAGTCGTAGAGCCAGGTCGCCCCACCCCAGGTGATCAGGTGGCGCGAGCCCGTCACGGTGCGTGCCGCGCCGTGGAACGCGATCTGGAGCGCGGAAGCCATCGTCAGTAGGCCGCGTAGAAGATCAGCCCCGCCTGGAGCTGAATGTCGTGGTTCATGTTGCCGTCGTGGAAGAGCGCCATGTAGCGGCCGCCGAGGTCCCACGCCCAGCTCTTGAAGATGAATCGCTCGAGGCCGGCGCCGGCGCTGATGTAGATGCCGTCGCCCGCGATCGGGAACTGCGTCTCGCCGTCGGAGAGGTGGGCGGAGATCTGTGCCAGCCCCGCGCCTGCGGACACCATCTTCACCGTGCGCTCGCGGGTGTCGAACATCTGGTAGAACTCGACGCCGGCCGTCACCACCTTGAGCCGGTCGCGCAGCCCCGGCAGCGTCCGGTCGAGCGTGTCGAACGCGCTTCCCGCCCGCTGCGCGTTGCCCGCGGCGTCCCGCGCCGACAGGCTCTGCGACTCGAACGTCAGCCCGATCGCGCGCTCGAAGCGCATGCGATAGCGCACGTGGACCGCCAGCCCGCCGCCGCCGCCGAACTCGCCGCCGAGATCGCCGCTCGAGAACAGCGTGCCGCCCTGGCCCTGGATCCCGATGCCGACCTGGCCCGCGCGGGGCAGCACGATGTTGCCCTCGGCGCGCGCGGACCCCGCGGCGAGATCCAGCGAGACGATTGCGGTGAGCAGTACGGCGGTGAGCCTGTGGTTCATGGTTCCTCCACGACCCCGGTCGTGTGAGCCAGGTTCATGCCCTGGGGTGGAACTGCCGGTGCACCTCGCGGAGGTAGCTCCGGTCGAGGTGGGTGTAGATGGCGGTGGTGGTGACATTCGCATGCCCGAGCAACTCCTGCACGACGCGCAGATCCGCCCCGCCCTCGAGCAGGTGGGTGGCGAACGAGTGGCGGAGCACGTGCGGGTGGACCCGGGCGGACACGCCCGCGCCGCGCGCGTGGCCGCGCAGGATCTTCCACCAGCCCATCCGCGAGAGCGGCCCGCCGCGGGCATTGACGAACACGGCGTCGTGCCGGGCCTGGCCCGCGAGCTGCGGGCGGCCGCGCTCGAGCCAGGCGCGCAGCGACTTGTCGGCGGCGCGCCCGTAGGGCACCGCGCGCTGCTTGTCGCCCTTGCCGGTCACGGTGAGCGAGCGGCCGGCCAGGTCCACGTCGCGGCGCTCGAGCCCGACCAGCTCCGAGACGCGGAGCCCGCAGGCGTAAGCGAGCTCCAGCATGGCCCGGTCACGAAGTGCCAACGGCTCCTCCCCCTCCGGGTGCGCGAGCAGCGCCTCGACGTCGCCGAGCGTCAGCGCGTGCGGCAGCCGCCGCTCGCGCCGCGGCGGCGGCAGGAGCGCGACCGGATCGTCCGACTTGTGCCCGACCCGCGCGAGGAAGCCGTGGAAGCCGCGCAGCGTGCTTCGCCGCCGCGACAGGGTGGCCGTGGAGAGCCCGCGCCGCTCGAGCGAGGCGAAATAGCCGTCCACGAACGTGAGCGTGGCCTCCTCCCAGCGCTCGAGCGCGTGCCGGCCGGCGAACGCCGTGTAGTCGGCGAGATCGCGCGCGTAGGCGTCCAGCGTGCGCGGCGATAGCCGGCGGCCGCGCCGCAGCTCGTCGAGCCAGCCGTCGATCGGGGCCACGAGCGCCCGCGCGCGGGTCGTGGCCGTCACGCCGCCCCCTCGCGTTGCGACAGGCTCGACGTGACC
>DATDEX010000412.1:0-2537 GCA_036522895.1 Candidatus Eiseniibacteriota bacterium
CCCGCCGCATCGAAGAGCTCGAGCCGCGCCGGCCCCGCGGCGGCGCTGAAGCGGAGCGTGAGCAAGCCGCCACGCAGCGGGTTCGGCGCCGGCGGAGCGAGCGCGACGCCGCCCAGGGGGCCCTCGCGACCCACGCTGGCACTCGTCGGGGTGAGCCGCACCTCGAGGATCCCGCCCGAGAGCCATACCGTCTGGGGCGTGCTCGTCTCGGATCTCAACCATGCCACCGGCTCGTCTGCGAGCGGGGTCGCGGCGAACGAATCCCCGAGCGGCGGCTCGCCCGGCCACGGCGCCCCGGTGCCGTCCACCCGCAGGACGTTCACGTCGGTCTGCCCGCCGTTGTCGAACGACCACGCGAGACGCTGTCCGCCTGCTCCATCCGTGGCCGCCCGCGTCGTGATCGGCGGACTCGGCGGGCTCACCATGACCCGCCCGCTGATCTCGGGCCACATCCGCGTGCCCGTGGAATCGAGTCGCTGGCAGCGGATGTCCGCACCGCTCCAGGTCACGAACACGTCGCCGGATGTCGCCGGGACCAGGTCCGCCCGCGTGACCGAGACGGCGGCGACGAGCGCGCCCGCCGCCGCACAGCGCAGCGATCCATCCGCGGCCAGGTGTTGCGCCGCGAACTGCCCCCCGACGTTGATGTCGCGCCAGGCGACCCAGATGCCGCCACCGGGTGCCCCCGCCGATCCCACGATGCGGATGCCGGAGGTGAGCGGCGTGAGCTGCACGCCGTTCGCGGGCCAGGGTGCCGCGGCCACGCCGCCGGGGGTGAGGCGCATGCCGTAGAGCGGCACGGTGCCGGGCACGCGGCTGTCCGCCCAGGCGACGTAGGCCCCGCCGGCCCCGTCCTCCTGGATCGCCCGCAGGCGCTGGATCCCCACGACAGCGCACACGTTCCGGCCCGTGGGAGACCCCGAGGGGGACCAGAGCGGGTCGCCGAAGTTGCCGAAGTGCTGCGCGACGATGTCCGGGTTGGTGGGGCTCTTCAACTCCTCCCACGCCACGTAGAGCCCGCCCTGCCCGTCGCCCACCGCCATGGCGGCGCTCGCGATCGAGGAGACGACGAGACCGGAGTCCGGGTATTGGTTCGTGCCCTGCGCGTCCAGGTGCTGCGCGCGCAGCGCCACGGACTGGGACGTGGAATCGAGCGGGTTCACGCCGAACCAGACGACGAGGGCGCCGCCCAAGCCGTCCGGCGCGGCCGAAATCGAGTTGACCAGGGTGCCGCTATGCGCGACCTGGCGGGCCGCCGGGCCGAACCCGGCCGCGTAGGCGCCGTTGGCCAGCACGTGCTGGGCGTAGAGTGCCGCCCCGGATTGCGCGCCCTGGAATACGGCCCACACCCCGCCCGACCCGTCGCCGAACGTCTGGTAGCCGACGGGTTGCTGCTGGACCGGGAACGGGGAGAGCGCGACGTCGATCTGGGCCGTGGCGGGCCGGGCGAACGCAATGATGGCGAGCAATAGGTGTGGGAGCGTGCGGCGCACGAGGGGGACCTCCGGCTGGGGATTCTGCCGTGCGCGCGCCCCGGACTCCAGCGAGAATCGCGTGGCGGGCCGGCCTGGGGCCAGATTTCACGGGCTCCGCCTCCCTGCGGGGTCGCCGGACCGCAGGATGCGACGGCCGGCGGCGCGCGGGATTGCAGCATGCGAGACGTCCGCTTGCCCGCCCCGCGGCGGGGCCGCTATGTTGCGCGCCGGTTGCGTTCATGCCGCACCACGCCCCCGGGAGGGACACATGGCGCTACGCGAGAAGGCGGAGATCGTCGACGCCGACGGCCTGCGCCGCATCGTCACCCGCATCGCGCACGAGATCGTGGAGCGCAACAAGGGCGTCGACGAACTGGTCCTGGTCGGGATTCGCCGTCGGGGAGTGCCGCTCGCCAGCCGCATCGCCGAGAAGATCAAGGAGTTCGAGGGCCGCGCGCCGGTCGAGGGAAGTCTCGACATCACGCTCTACCGCGACGACCTGTCCACGGTCGCGAATCACCCGGTCGTGGGCTCGACCGAGATCCCGGTCGACATCAACGGCAAGGTCGCGGTGCTGATCGACGACGTGCTCTACACGGGACGCACGGTGCGGGCGGCCATGGACGCCCTGATCGACTTCGGGCGGCCGCGCACGATCCAGCTGGCGGTGGTGATCGACCGCGGGCACCGCGAGCTTCCGATCCGCGCGGACTTCGTCGGGAAGAACGTGCCGACGTCGCGGAAGGAAGTCATCGGCGTGAAGCTCCAGGAGATCGACGGCGTGGACAGCGTCGTGATCAAAGAGCTGGACGACTAGCCCTCCGGTCCGCTCGCGCGGCTTTCGCAGCGGGGCATGGCGCGTCCGATCGCCTGCTGGCGCTGTCGGTCGGGCGGCTTTCGCAGCGGGGCATGGCGCGTCCGATCGCCTGCTAGCGCTGTCGGTCAGGAGGCTTTCGCGGCGGGGCGTGACGAGCTCGGACGCCTGCGGGTGCCGCGGGGCGGGCGGGGCGCTATCCTCGACGGGGCCCGTCGCTGGCGCTCTCGCCCGTCTGCGGCGCGCCC
>DATDEX010000413.1:0-5653 GCA_036522895.1 Candidatus Eiseniibacteriota bacterium
CGCCGAGCGGTGGAGGAGGAGCGCGAGCCCCACCGCCACCCCGACCGTGCCGAGACCGGCGCCGCTCCGCGCGGCGCGAGCCACGCCCACCGCCGCGATGCTCGTGAGGCAGGCGACCTCGACGCTCGCCTTGCCATAGCCGTTCTCGAGCGCCAGCGCGCCGGTGCACGCGCTTGTTGCGATCACCGCGAGCCCCACGGCGCCGTTGGCCCCAAGCGCGCGCGCGAGCCACCCGCCCGCTAGCGCGGTGCAGAGCGCCAGGAGCGCCCCCTGTGCCCGCCCCGCCGCCTCGGCGCTCCATGGCGTGTGCGCCGCCACCCAGCGGGGCAGCGCGTGGTGGAGCGCGAGATCGCCGGCGAGCGCCTGCTCGGCGAGCGCCTCCGGGTGCTCGATCGCCGCGAACGCGGCGTGCCGCAGACTCGTGTCACCTGTATAGAGCGCGCGATCCGGGTGCCCCCATTGGAAAGCCGCGAGCGCGAGCGCCAACGCGAGCGCGCCGAGCGTGGCCCCGCGTCCGCCCCGCGGGATCGCGCGGGTCAGCGGGCGCGCCACGGCGGGGACGAAGAGCGCGAGCGTCGCGAGCCACGGAACGACGAACGCGGCGGGCGCGAGATCGCGGCCGAGGTCGAGCCCCCAGAGCCAGCGGCCGGGCACGAACGCCGCGAGCGCCCGGAGAAGCAGGAGCGCGATCCCGGCGGCCCACAAACCGCGAGCCGCGGGGGGGAGTGCCCCCTCCGCGGCTCGAGCCGACGGCGGATGCGCGGCGCCCGCTCTCGCCGGGGGACCCCTCCGCGGGATGGGTCCGGGACGCTGCGCGCGCGCCATCAACGCCGGTCGTTGCGCAGCACGATCAGGCGCACGAGCTGGAGCGCCGCCATGGCGGCCGCCGCCACGTAGGTGAGCGCGGCCGCGTCGAGCACCTTCCGGGCGCCCGCCACCTCCTGCGGCAGCACCGCGCCCGTGCTGGTGAGCTGCACCAGCGCGCGGCGCGAGGCGTCGAACTCCACCGGCAGCGTGACGACGTGGAACAGCACCGCCCCGGCGAAGAACGCGATCCCCAGGTCCATCAGGAGCCCGGCGAACGGCAGGCGCGGTCCGATCAAGAGCCCGATGATGAAGAGCGGCCAGGCGGCGGTGCTCGCGAAGCCCGCGGCCGGCGCGATCGAGGAGCGCAGCTGGAGCGGGAAGTAGCCGTCGTGGTGCTGGAGCACGTGTCCCACCTCGTGCGCCGCCACCGCGATCGACGAGATCGAATCGCCGGCGTAGTTGGGCTCCGAGAGCCGCACCGTGTGCGCCGCCGGATCGTAGTGGTCGGAGAGCTCGCCGCCGACCGCCTCCACCGCGACGTCGGTCACGCCGTTTCGGGCCATGATCTGGCGCGCCATGTCGCGCCCGGTGAGTCCGTTCGAGGCGCGCACGCGCGAGTACCGCTCGAACGTGCTCTTCACCTTCCACTGCGCCCACATCGCGAACGCGAACGCCGGCAGCATCAACACGATCGTGCGATCGAACCCGAACCCGAACGGGAAGAACATGTGCATCACTCTCCGCGGAAACAGCGTCACGACGCGACGGCCACTGGAGGGGCCGGTTCACCTGCATTCGACGCATGAGCATGCGCGGAGATGTCAGGGGGGTGCAAGACCGGGTTGGGGCGCCCGCCGCGCGGATGTCCTATATTTTCCTCAAGACCCGCGTGTTTCCCCCTTTCACCCCCGAGCGCCCGTGCCATGACCCAGCCCGCCGTCGACTTGAGGAGCGACACCGTCACTCGGCCCACGCCCGCCATGCGCCGCGCCATGGCGGAGGCCGAGGTGGGCGACGACGTGTTCGGAGACGACCCCACCGTGCTCGCGCTCGAACGCCGCATCGCGGCGCTCGCGGGGAAGGAGGCGGCGCTGTTCGTGCCGAGCGGCACGATGGGCAACCAGCTCGCGGTGAACGTGCTCACGCGGCCGGCCGACGAGGTGCTGCTCGAGGCCGAGTCACACATCTACTTCTACGAGCAGGGCGGCATGGCGGCGAGCTCCGGCTGCCTCGCGCACCCGGTGCGGGGCGAACGGGGCGTGCTGCCGCTCGACGCGCTGCTCGGGGCACTCCGCGACGACGACGACCACGTCGCGCGGGTGAGCCTGGTCTGCGCGGAGAACACGCACAACCGGGCCGGCGGCGCGGTGGTGCCGCTCGCGAGGCTTCGCGAGCTGGCCGCGCTCGCGCGCGAGCGCCGGCTGCGCGTGCACCTCGACGGGGCGCGGCTCTGGAACGCGCACGTCGCCACCGGGGTCGCGATCGCGGACTACGCGGCCTGCGCGGACACCGTCATGATGTGCTTCTCCAAGGGCCTCGGCGCGCCGGTCGGCTCCATCCTGACCGGCACCGCCGAGCACGTGCGCGCCGCGCGCCGGGTGCGCAAGCGCTGGGGCGGCGGCATGCGGCAGGTCGGCATCCTCGCCGCGGCCTGCCTGCACGCGCTCGACCACCACGTGGCCCGGCTCGCGGACGACCACCGGCGCGCGAAGCGGCTCGCCGAGGGTTTCGCCGAGGCACCGGGCGCGCGCGTCATCGCGCCGGACACGAACATCGTGTTCGTGGATCTGTCGGCGCCGGCGCCCGACGCGAAGACCGTGGTGGCGAAGCTCGCGGAGCGTGGCGTGCGCATGAGCGCCTACGGGCCGCGTCGCGTGCGGGCGATCGCCCACCTCGACGTGGACGACGCGGGCATCGAGCGCGCGATCGGGGCGTTCCGCGAGGTACTGGGAGCGACGGCGGCCGCCCGGGGCTAGGCGGTTCGTGAACTCCCCGCGTGCCGGCCGGCGCCGCGGCAGCCCGGGGCTCGAACGGTGGACGCTCCCCACCCCCCGTGCTACTTTCCGTCCGCTTTTCCGGCACCGGTTTCCCGCCTCTTTCCAAGGACCAGGAGTGACCGACGAGCGACCCTCCGCCCGGACCCATCGGTCGGATGGGGGCTCCGGCACCTTGTTCCTGGTGGCGACGCCGATCGGCAATCTCGAGGACGTCTCGGCGCGCGCGCTCCGCGTGTTGCGGGAGGCGGACCTCGTGGCGGCCGAGGACACCCGGCACACGCGGCGGTTTCTCCAGCACTTCGGGATCCCCGCGCAGGTCGTGAGCCTGCACGAGCACAACGAGCGCGCCCGTGCGGCGTCGCTGGTCGAGCGCGTCCAGGCGGGGGAGAGCGTGGCGCTGGTGACGGACGCGGGCTCGCCCGGGATCGCCGATCCGGGGTATCCCGTGGTGCGGGCGGCAGTGGCCGGCGGCGTTCGGGTCGAGAGCATCCCGGGTCCGAGCGCGGTGATCACCGCACTCCAGGTCTCCGGGCTCCCGACCGACGCGTTCCTGTTCGCGGGATTCCTGCCGCCGCGGGCGGTGGCGCGGCGGCGTCGGCTCACGGAGCTTTCGCTCCAGCGCGAGACGGTGGTGGTGTTCGAGTCGCCGCATCGCATCGAGGGCTGCCTCACGGATCTCGAGGCGGTGTGGGGTGAGCGTCCGATCGCGCTGGCGCGCGAGTTGACCAAGCTGCACGAGCAGGTGTTGCGCGGCACGGCGCGCGAGGTGCGCTCGGCGCTGCGCGCGGAGTGGAAACGAGGCGAAATGGTGCTGGTGCTGGGAGGCCGGACACGCGTCGAACGCGGCCGCGAGCGCGAGGCGGAGCACGGGGAGCACGAGGAGGGCGAGTGAGCGGGCCCGATGCCGTGGCGAATCGCCCTGAGGGCGGATTGAACGACTACAAGACCGCCCTCAGGAAGTTCGCCCATGGCGCGCTCGATCCGCTCGTGCGCGCGCTGCTCGCGATCGGGATAAGCGCCAACCACGTCACCGCGCTCGGCTTCGCGCTGAGCCTCGCCGCGGCGCTCGAGTTCGCGACGGGGCGGTTCCGGATCGCGGCCGCACTCGCGGCCGCCGCCGGGCTGTGCGACATCCTCGACGGGCAGCTCGCGCGCCAGGCCGGCAAGGCGACGCGCTTCGGCGCGTTCCTGGACTCCACGCTCGATCGCATCGCCGAGGCGGCGCTGTTCGTGGGCCTGGCGTGGTACTACATGGCGCAGCTGGTGGACATGGCGGTCAACCCGAATCGCGTGATCGCGAACCTGCAGCACGGGCTCGAGCCGGTCACGTTCCTCGTCATCGCCACGATGGCGGTGCTCGCGATGGTGGGATCGTTCATGGTGTCGTACACGCGGGCGCGCGCCGAGGGGCTCGGGCTCGAGTGCAAGGTGGGCTTCTTCGAGCGGCCGGAGCGCCTGATCCTGCTCATCGTGGCGGGCTGCTTCGGTCTGGGTCCGGTCATCCCGGGCGCGCTGATCGTGCTCGTGTTCTTCTCCTTCGCCACCGCGTTCCAGCGGATGGCGCACGTCTGGAAAATCACCCGGTCCCCCGGTTCGGGACCTGCGGAGGTCTGAGCGCCATGGGATCCAAGGTGCGTGTCGCGATCATCGGCGTGGGGAACTGCGCCTCGTCGTTCGTCCAGGGGCTGCACTACTACCGGAACGCCCGGGCGGAGGACAGGGTCCCGGGCCTGATGCACGTGAACCTCGGCGGCTACCACGTCCAGGACATCGAGATCGCGGCCGCGATCGACGTGGACGCGAACAAGGTAGGCAAGGACGTCTCCGAGGCCATCGTGACGTGGCCGAACAACACGGTGGTGTTCGCGAAGGTGCCCCGCATGGGCGTCACCGTGCAGCGCGGCATGACGCACGACGGCCTGGGCAAGTACCTCTCGCAGATCATCAAGAAGGCGCCCGGCTCCACGGTGGACGTGGTCAAGCTGCTCAAGGACTCCGGCACGGACGTGGTCGTCAACTACCTGCCGGTGGGCTCGGAGGAGGCCACCAAGTGGTACGTCGAGCAGGTGCTCGAGGCCGGCTGCGCGTTCGTGAACTGCATCCCGGTGTTCATCGCGCGCGAGCCGTACTGGCAGCAGCGGTTCGAGAAGAAGGGCCTGCCCGTGATCGGCGACGACATCAAGTCCCAGGTCGGCGCCACGATCACCCACCGCGTGCTCGCGAACCTGTTCGTGGAGCGCGGCGTGCGCATCGACCGCACCTACCAGCTCAACTTCGGCGGCAACACCGATTTCATGAACATGCTCGAGCGCGAGCGCCTGGAGTCGAAGAAGATCAGCAAGACGTCCGCGGTCACGAGCAACATCCCGTACGACCTGCCCGCCGAGAACGTGCACGTGGGGCCCTCGGACTATGTGCCCTGGCTGCAGGACCGCAAGTGGTGCCACATCCGGATGGAAGGCACCACGTTCGGGGACGTGCCGCTGAATCTCGAGATGAAGCTCGAGGTGTGGGATTCGCCCAACTCGGCCGGGATCGTCATCGACGCCGTGCGCTGCGCCAAGCTCGGGCTCGATCACGGCCTGAAAGGTGCGCTCATCGCTCCGTCGTCCTACTTCAAGAAGTCGCCGCCGGTGCAGATCCCGGACGACACCGCCCGCGAGCTGGTCGAGCAGTACATCCGCGATCCGAAGGGCGTGGAGAAGCGCATGCGCATCGCCCCGCCGATCCTCCAGCGCGAGGCGCCGCCCGCCGGCCGCAAGCCGGCGCGCACGCCGGGCGCCGCGAAGCTCCGGAAGGCCGTCACGCCCGTCAGGCGAAAGCCCGCGGCGGAGGCGAACGGCCACACG
>DATDEX010000414.1:0-8862 GCA_036522895.1 Candidatus Eiseniibacteriota bacterium
GGGCGGCGGCGCTCACCGCCGCGGCGCCGCTCTGCGCGGTGATCGGCGCCTACGTCATCTTCGACATGCCGCTCGCCGCGTGCGTCACCGCCGTGTGGACCCTGCTCGCGCGCGAGCTCGAATCCGGCCCGTCGCGCCCGCGCCGCCTCGCCATGTTCCTCGCCGTCGGGCTCGGCGTGCTCGTCAAGGGCCCCGTCATGCTAGCGTGGGCGCTCGGCGGCTCGGTGGTGGCCGCGCTCCTCCTCCGCGACGCGGCGGCGCTCCGCTGGCTCGGTTTCTGGCCCGGCTGGGTCGTGGGACTCGGACTGCCCGGCGCGTGGTTCGCGGCGGCGGTGCAGCGGCATCCCGAGTACGTCCACTACGCGCTCCTCGAGGAATCGTTCGAGCGGCTGACGTCGCGCGCGTTCCATCGCGACCAGCCGTGGTGGTTCGTCCCGGCCGTGTTCGCGGGCGGCGCGCTCCCGTGGTCGCTGGTCACGCCGTGGCGCGCGCCGCAGTCGCGAGCGTCGCGGGTCGCGGCGGGGTTCGCGCTCTTCGGGGCCGGCTTCTTCACGCTCTCGCACTCGAAGCTCGTCACGTACCTCGTCCCCGCGTTCCCGGCGCTCGCGTGGTGGGCCGCGGAGTGCTGGCGGCGCGCGGCGCGGCCCGCCTGGACGCTCGCCGCCACGCTCGCACTCACGCCGCTCGTGTTCGCGATCGGCTTCGGGTCGATCCGCAACGAGGCGACGGCCGCGTCGGGGGCGCCGCTCGCTCGCGCGCTCCGCGCCACGGGTGCCGCCGCCGTGCGCTACGAGGACTGCTATAGTCCCGGGACCGATTTCCTGCTCGGGCGGCGCTCGACCGTGGTTTCGGCCTCGGGCGATGTCCTCACCAGCAACTACGCGCTCCGCTACCGGGATACGCTCCGGCGGCGCGGCCTGTGGACGCTGGTCGACTCCGCCGCCATGGCGCCACCCGCCGACGCGATCGTTCGCGCGAGCGCGCGTGCGGGGGCCGCACCGGACGGCTTTCGCCAAGTCTTCCGCGACGCCCGCTTCACCGCCTGGTACCGCCCGGCGGACTGACCGGAGGGACACGCCCGCATGTGCGGTATCGCCGGACTCGTCGCGCCGGACCTTTCAGCTCCCGAGCGGCTCGACCTCGTGCGCGGCATGGTGGCGCGGCTCCGCCATCGCGGCCCCTCGGGCGAGGCGCTCTGGGACGGCGGGGAGTGCGCGCTCGGCATCGCGCGGCTCGCGATCGTCGCCCCGCGCGAGCCGGCGCGCGTGATGGAGAGCGAGACCGGCGACGTCGTCGGGGTGGCGAACGGCGAGATCTACAACCATCGCGAGCTGGAGCGCGACCTGCGGAGCCGCGGGCACGACTTCCTGCCCGGCTCGGACACCGCGCTCCTCCCCCACCTCTACGAGGAGCGCGCCGCCGATTTCGCCGAGGCGCTCGACGGCATGTTCGCCGTGGCGCTCTGGGATCGGAGCTCGCGCACGCTCACGCTCGCGCGCGACCGCGCCGGCGAGAAGCCGCTGTTCGTGGCCGCGCTCGGTCGCCGGTTCGCGTTCGCCTCGGAGCCGGGCGCGCTGCTCACGCTGCCGTGGATCTCGCGCAGCCCTTCGCCGGCCGCGCTCGCGCGCTACCTCGTGCACGGGTGCTTCGCCGGCGAGGACTGCGCCTACGAGGCGATCCGGCAGTTGGCCCCCGCGCACGTGCTCGTCGTGAAGGACGCGTTCGAGCGCTCGCGTCGCTATTGGCGCCCGTGGGACGCGATCGTCCGCCGCGCCGGTGTCGAACCGCTCCCCGAGGCGAGGGGTGACGAGGCGATGGTCTCCGCCACCGGCGAAGCGCTCGCGCGCGCGGTTGCCTCGCGGGTGCCGGGCGAGGTGCCGTTCGGCGTGTTCCTCTCCGGCGGCATCGATTCGGGGCTCGTCGCGGTGCTCGCGGCGCGGGCGTGGGGCCGGCCGTTCCCCACGTTCAGCGTGCGGCTCGAGCACGCGGGCTACGACGAGGCGCCGCTCGCCCGGCGCGTCGCCGGCCTGATCCACTCCGAGCACCACGAGATCGGCATGGGCGCGCGCGAGGGCGAGTTGGCGTTCACGAGCTGGGCGTCGGGCATGGACCAGCCGCTCGGCGATCCGAGCGTGCTGCCCACCTGGCTCCTCGCGCGCGACGCGTCGTACTCCGTGCCGGTCGTGCTCACGGGCGAGGGCGGCGACGAGCTGTTCGCGGGCTATCCGACCTACCTCGGGCACCGCCATGCGGCGCTCGCCGGCGCGCTGCCCGCACCGGTCGCCTCGTTTGCCATGTGGCTCGCGCGCAAGTTCCGCCCCAGGCATCACCACGTGACGCTCGCGCACATGCTCGAGCGCTTCCTCGGCGTGCGCGGGCTGCCGCCCTTCGAGCGTCACCTCGCGTGGTTCGGCGCGGCCCGCGCCGGCGAATCCCTGGCGCTCCTGGCACCCGGGCTCCGCGCCGTGGTCGCCGACGGAGCGCCGCTCCATCACGCGCATCACCTCGAGCGCCAGCTCGCGGACATGGAGGTGCTGCGCGAGGACCGCGTGCCGCCGCTCGTGGCCTACCAGCTGCTCGATTTCGAGACCTACCTGGGCGGCGGCCTGCTCACGAAGGTGGATCGCTGCACGATGGCGCACGGCGTCGAGTCGCGCGCGCCGTTCCTGCAGGCCGCGCTCGTGCGGCACGCGCTCCGCCTGCCCGAGGCGTTGCGGCTGCGCGGCACCGCGGGCAAGTGGGTCTTGAAGCAGGCCGCGGCCCGGCTCCTGCCGAAAGAGATCCTGCACCGGCGAAAGCAGGGCTTCTCGCCCCCGTTCTCGTCGTGGGCACGCGGTCCCATGCGCGGGCTCGTGCTCGACACCCTGTCGCCGGCCCGGGTGGCGGCGGCCGGCGTGCTCGATGCCCACGCGGTCCAGCACGTCGTGCGCACGCACCTCGACGCCCGCGAGGACCGCGGCCGGACGCTGTGGACGCTGCTGTCGCTCCAGTCCTGGGCGGAGCGCTGGGTGATGTCGCCCCAGGCCGCGACCGCCGGGCGCGGCACCCCTCCGCCGCTCGCCGGCGCGTCGCAGAACTAGTTTCCCGCGGGGCCCGGGCGCCCGCCCGGACTCAGGCGCTCGCCGGGGCCGCGACCGCCGCCGGCCGTCGCGCGATCCGGGTCGCGCACAGGAGCCCCACGAGGATGAGGCTCGAGAGGAGCATGAGCGCGCGGTCGAGCCCGAAGTGGTCGGCGACCGCGCCGATCGGGTAGATGAGCAGCGCGCCGAGGCCCCACGCCGCGCCCATGAGCAGGCTCGAGATGACGCTCGCATGCCGCGGCGAGAGCTCCTGGCCGAGCACGACGTTGACGGGCAGCGAGGCCTGGAGCACGCAATAGCCGGCGACGAGCGCGACGATGCCCGCCGGCTGCGGCAGCGTGAAGAACAGCACGTAGCAGGGCGCGGCGAGCGCGAACGACGCGATAACGACGCGCCGGCCGCCGACGCGGTCCGCGAACCAGCCGCCCGCGAACCCGCCCAGCGCGCCGAGCGTAAGGTAGATCGTCGTGAGCCAGCCGCCCTGGGTGACGCTGCCGCCGCGGGCGTGGACCCACAGCGGCAGGAACGTGGCGAAACCCGAAGAGACCGCCGAGCGCGAGACCACCGTGAAGTAGAGCATCGCGAGCGGGCGCGCCACCGGCTTCAACTCGGCGAGCGACGCCCGCTCGCGGCGAACGGCGCTGCGCGGCGCCACGCGCGCGAACCAGGTGAAGAGCAGCGCGCACATGACGAGCCCGGGGATCGCGGCGAGCCACGTCCGCGCGAGCCCGAACTGGTGCACGATCGCGGTGGCGTACGCGGGGCCGAGCGCCCAGCCGAGCGTCCCGCCCGTGACCCAGAACGACATCGCCATGCCGCGGTGCGGGCTCGACGCGCCCGCGAGCGAAGCGGTCTGCGGGTGGAACATCGCCACCCCGACCCCGCCCAGCACGAGCAGCGCGACGAGCGCGTCGTACCGCGGCGCGAGCCCGATCGACGCCATGAACACCGCGGCGATCATCGGCCCGAGGGCGACGAACCAGGGCCGGCGCATCCGATCGGAGAGCACGCCGAACAGCGGCTGCGAGAACGACGACGACAGGCTGGCCATCGCGGTGAGCCCGCCGACCATCGCGTAGTTGAGCCCCAGCCGCTGGGCGAGCAGCGGCAGGAGCGGCAGGAAGAAGCTCGAGTAGGCGTCGATCGTGAAGTGACCGGCCGCGAGCACGACGAGGCGGGGCGTGAGGAATGGCGAAGAGGGCGAGCGCATGGCCGCCCCGACTCTAGCCCGAACTATTCATGAACCGCGAGCCGAGAATGCGAGCTGGCGGCCAGCCGCAAGGCGCAGGGTCGGGCCGCACCGCAGACGTGTCTGCAGACACGTCGAGGAGCGCCCCGAGCCTGCAACGCGGCGGATGGCCGTCAGATCGCGTTCGCAGGCCGCGGGCTCATGAATAGTCCGGGCTAACACGCGCGCCGGGATCTCAGGCGGCGTCGCGCGTGATGATCGAGTCGAAGCGGCGGATGAACTGCTCGGTGCGATGCACCTCGTCGATCGCCGGCTGCAGCATCGCCCGGGCCTCGTCGACGTGCTCGTCGCGGGCCCACTCCTCGATCTCGCCGAACAGCATGGTGCAGCCGCCGGCGCCGATCGTCGCGCACATGCCCTTCAAGCCGTGCGCCTCGAACTCGACGCGCCGCGGGTCCCCGGTCTCGAACGCGTGAGCAAGCCGCTCGAGCCGGCCGGAGACGTCGCCGAGGAACGTGTGGAGCAGCGACGAGCGGAGCGCGGGCAGGCCCATGCAGGCCGTCTCGAGCTGCTCGAGGTCGATCGCCGGCCCGTCCGGGACCGCGGGAACTTCGCGCGCGGGGGCTTCGGGCGCCGCCTCGCGCGCCAGCCGGAGCGTCTGCCGTGACGCCGCCGGCGCGGCGAGCAGCGGGCTTTCGAATTGCGAGGAAACGACGGTCAGGCGCGGCGGCAGCGCGGGCGCGGCGTCCGGATCGGCGACACGGCCGTCGCGGGACGTGAACTTCTCGACCGTGCTCGTGAGCAGCTCCAGGTTGATGGGTTTCCCGAGCACGAGGTCCATCCCGGCCGCGAGGCAGCGGTCCCGGTCGGGCTTGTAGTCGGCATTCGCCGTGAGCCCGAGAATGGGCGTGCGCCAGGCGCCGCGCTCGCGCGCGCGGATGGCGGCGGTCGTGCGGCAGCCGTCCAGGTCGGGCATCTGGAGGTCCATGAGGATCAGGTCCCAGCGCTGGTCCTCGGTGAGCTCGATCGCACGCCGGCCGTTGTTCGCGACGTCGATGTTGTAGCCCACGCGATGCAGCGCGCTCGTCGTGACGAGCTGGTTCACGGGATCGTCGTCCACGAGCAGCAGCCGGAGCTTGCCGCGCCGTGCCTCGGCGAGCGAGTGGCGCGTGACGAGCGGGCGTGCCTCCGCATCTGCGCCTTCGGCGCCAGGCTGCAAGACCTCGCCGAGCGCGTCGTAGAGCTGTGCCGGATCGAGCGGCTTCATGAGGTAGGCGGCGAAGCCCGCCGCCTTCACGCGGCCGCCATCGCCGGGACGGCCGACGTTCGTGACCATGACGAGCCGCGTGCCGTCGAGCGCGCTGTCCGCGCGCACCGCCTGGCCCAGCTCCTCACCATTCATGAGCTCGAGGTGCCGATCGAACACGGCGACCGCGTACGGCGTCCCCGCCGCCGCGGCGTCCCGGACCATGCGCAGCGCCTCGGGTCCGTTCTCGGCCCGCTCCACCTCGCAGCCCCAGGCCTGCAGCAGGCCCACGAGCGGCTCGCGGTCGCCCGGATTGCCGTCCGCGACCAGGACGCGCACGCCACGGAGCGCCACCTCGCTGTTCGGCGAGGCCAGGCCGCCCGCCTGTACCGGCTGCTTCTCGAGCCGCAGCCGGAACCAGAACGTGCTCCCCTCGTTGGGCGCGCTCTCCACGCCCAGCTCGCCGCCCATCGCCTCGACCAGGCGCTTGGAGATGGCGAGCCCGAGCCCCGAGCCGCCGAACCGGCGCGCGATCGTGGAGTCGGCCTGTGCGTAGGGCTCGAACAGCGTCGCCTGCGCCGCGGGGTCGATGCCGACCCCCGTGTCGGTGAGCTGGAAGAACAGTGTCACCTGGGCGTCGTCCTCGGCCTCGCGCTCGACGCGCAGGCTCACGGAGCCGCTCTCGGTGAACTTGACGGCGTTGGATCCGAGGTTGAGGAGCACCTGTCGGAGTCGGCCCGGATCGCCTTTGAGCCGCGACGGCACGAGCGCGTTGACCCGGGAGTCGAACGCGAGCGCCTTGGGGGTGGCGAGCGCGTGCAGCACGCCGGCCACCTGGTCGATCGTGACGCGCAGATCGAAGTCGAGCTGCTCGACCGGCATGCGGCCGGCTTCGAGGCGCGAGAAATCGAGCGAGTCGTTGATCAGGGCGAGCAGCGTCTGCGTGCTCTGCTGGATCAGCTCGACGAGCTGGCGCGCCTCGGCCGGCAGCTCGCCCTGGAGGAGCATGTTCGTCATCCCGATCACGCCGCTCATGGGCGTGCGGATCTCGTGGCTCATGACGGCGAGGAAGTCGCCCTTCGCCCGCGCCGACTCACGCGCTTCGGCGAGGCTCTGCTCGAGCTCGGCCACACGCGGCTCCAGCTCGCTCGCGCCGGGCGCCGAGTCGGGCGCGATGGCGGGCGTGAAGTCGGGCGCGATGGCGGACGTAGGAGCGGGCGCCGGCGTCTCGGCCGCGCCCGTGCGCTCGCGCGCGACCCCGACCAGGTAGCGCTCGCCCTCCGCGCTGTTCGCGAAGCGGAGCCGGGCGTCGACCTCGATCACGGTGCCGTCGGTGCGGAGGAGTCCGATCACCCGGTCGACCGATTCCGCTCCCTGGCGCTCGAGCCGCAGGAGCGCGCGCAGCACACCGGGCACCTGCGCCGGCACCACCAGGCTCGTGCACGCCGTGCCCACGCAGTCCTTCACGCGCCGGCCGGTGAACGCTTCGAACGCGGACGACGCCCACACCAATCGTCCCCACGCATCGGTGCTGAACACCAGGTCAGGGGATGCTTCCAGCACATCACGCAGGCCGATCGCGGGCGCGAAGGCGGGCAGGCCCGAGCGCACGGGACGTGAGCGGTCGTTCATGACACCTCTCAAGCAGGTGATCCCCCGGCGGCGGACATACCTGTCCGCAAGAGCGATGAGCCGGGGGATGCTCGGGCGGGTTATCGTCGTGTCCCCGCGCGTTCTTGAGCGCGGAGCCGGACATTGTCCGGATTTCCGGACACGTGTCGGGAGCGCGCCCGAGCGCGAAAGGACCCACGTCGGTGCGGGCGCGGCCCGGGCGGCGCGGCGGGTGCCGTCGCGCGGGCGTCCAGCCGGGCGTCGCTACAATCTTCGGCGCACAACCGTTACCGTGGCCGCAGCAGACCGCGCCGCCCGCGCCCCCTCGCATGCTCACTCATTAGAGCCCGCAGAGAGCCCCCATGCCCGCCCCCGAGACGGTCCCCGGCACCCTCGACGTTCGGCCCACTCCCGGCGCCCCCGCCCCCGGGCAGGCCGCCCGGGCGCTCTCGCTCCCGGAGGTCGCGAGCCGCTGGGCGCCGCTCGCGGGGAGCTGGCTCTTGATGGGGCTCGAGCTCCCGGCGGTGAGCGCGGTGATGGCGCGCCTGCCGCACGCGACGGTGAGCCTCGCGGCCTACGGCGGCGTGGTGTTCCCGCTCGCGCTCCTGATCGAGTCCCCGATCCTCATGCTGCTCGCGGCCTCCACCGCGCTCGCCCGCGACGCGCGCTCGTACACGATCGTCCGCCGATTCATGTTCACCGCCGCCTCGCTCTTGACCGCGCTCCATGTGCTCGTCGCGTTCACGCCTCTCTTCGACCTCGTGGCGGGCACGCTCATCGGCGTGCCCGAGCCGGTGCGCGAGCCCGCCCGGCTCGGCCTGCGGATCATGCTGCCGTGGACGCTCGCGATCGCCTATCGCCGCACGCAGCAGGGCGTGCTGATCCGCTTCGACCGCGCGCACGCCGTCACCGGGGGAACGCTGGTGCGGCTCGCGACGCTCGGAACCGTGCTGGCCCTCGGCGTCTGGCACGGCGGCTGGCCGGGAATCGTGGTCGGCACGTGCGCCGTCGCGTGCGGCGTCGTGGCGGAGGCCGTCTTCGCCGGGCTCGCGGTGCGGCCGGTGCGCCGCGGCGCGCTCGCCGCCGCCCCCGCGGTCGAGCCGCCGCTCACGATGGGCGCGTTCGTCCATTTCTACACGCCGCTGCTGCTCACGCCGCTCCTCAACTTCATCTCCATGCCGCTCGCGGCCGCCGCGATGAGCCGCATGCCCAACGCGCTCGAATCGCTCGCGGCCTGGCCGGTCCTCTCCGGCAGCACGTTCACGATCCGGAGCCTGGGCTTCGCCTACAACGAGGTCGTGGTGGCATTGCTCGACCGCTGGCGGCCGGTGCCGGCGCTGCGGCGGTTCGCGTGGGGGCTCGCACTCCTCGCCACCGCCGCGCTCCTCGCGGGGGCCGCGACGCCGCTCGGGCTCTGGTGGTTCGCGCGCGGTTCCGCGCTCCCCGAGACGCTCGCGCGGCTCGCGTGGCGGTCGCTCTGGTGGCTGGTGCCGATGGGGGCCGTGACCGTGTGGCAGAGCTACCACCAGGGAGCACTCGTGCACGCGCATCGCACCCGGGCGGTGACCGAGTCCATGGCGGTGCTGCTCGTCGCCACCGCGACGGTGCTCGGGATCGGCGTCGCCTGGCACTCGCTTCCCGGCCTCGGCTTCGCCGCGCTCGCGCTCACCGCGGGCGGCGTGGCCCAGATCGCGTGGCTGGCGCACCGGTCGCGGCCCGCGCTCGCCGCCCTCGCG
>DATDEX010000415.1:0-4317 GCA_036522895.1 Candidatus Eiseniibacteriota bacterium
CGCCGCGGCCGCGGACGGCCCGCCGTCGCCGCCGGGCGCCCGCCCGGCCGAACCCGCCGCTTCCGTTCCACCCCCGACCGCTTCCGGAGCCCCGACCTCATGAGCGAGCACGGCACCCTGCGCCTGCACAGCGCCGAAGGCGATGCGCTGCGATTCGACGCCGCATTTCCGACCGGCACCCTCGTCATCGACAGCGCCACGACCCCCGTGGCGCCGAACCCGGTGCAGACGCTGCTCGCCTCGATCGCCGCGTGCGAGGGCATGGACGTGATCTCCCTGTTGCGGAAGAAACGCCAGCAAGTCACGGCCTACGTGATCCGCATGTCGGGCGAGCGCGCCCCGGATCACCCGCGTCGATTCACCGCCATCGAGCTCGTGCACGAGGTGACCGGGCACGGGGTGCAGCGTGCCGCGGTCGAGGACTCGCTGCGGCTGTCGCTCGAGAAGTACTGCTCGGTCTATCACTCGCTTCGACCCGACATCACGTTCACGCACCGGATCGAGATCCGGGAGGGGTGAGACGGGGTTGGGGCGGGGCGCGAGGGAGGCGGCGCGTCCCGCGGGAAGCCGCTCGCTCGCGGGATCCCCGCGCATTTTCGCCCCCCGCGCCGCTGCGTTAGAGTCGCGACGAGTGTGACCTCACCGCGCCCGGCCGCGCTCGCGGCGCGCGACGAAAGGACGTGTCATGTCGGAGTTTCGTGTGGAAAAGGACAGCCTCGGGCCGATGCAGGTGCCGGCGGCGGCGCTGTGGGGACCGCAGACCCAGCGCGCGGTCGAGAACTTCCCCATCTCGGGTCGGCCGCTGCCGCCCGCGTTCATCCACACGCTCGGGCTCATCAAGGTCGCGGCGGCGCGCGTCAACCGCGGGCTCGGCCTGCTCGAGCCCGCGCTCACCGACGCGATCGAGAAGGCGGCGCTCGAGGTGGCCGAGGGCAAGTGGGATGCGGAGTTCCCGATCGACGTGTTCCAGACCGGGAGCGGCACGTCGTCGAACATGAACGCGAACGAGGTCGTCGCCCGGCTCGCCTCGCGCGCCTCGGGGCTCACGGTGCACCCGAACGACCACGTGAACTTCGGTCAGAGCAGCAACGACGTGATCCCGACCGCGCTGCACGTTTCCGCCGTGGTGCAGATCGAGAAGGACCTGCTCCCGGCGCTCGGGCGGCTGTGGAAGGTGCTCGACGAGAAGTCGCGCGAGTTCCATGACGTCTTGAAAACGGGCCGCACGCACCTCATGGATGCCACGCCGATCCGACTGGGGCAGGAGTTCTCGGGGTACGCCTCGCAGGTGCAGCACGGCATCGCCCGCGTCAAGGCCACGCTGCCCGACCTGCGGGAGCTGGCGATCGGCGGCACCGCGGTGGGGACCGGGCTCAACACGCATCCCGAGTTCGGCCGGCGCATGGCCGCCGAGCTGGGCAAGCTCGCGGGCACGTCCTTCCACGAGGCCTCGAACCACTTCGAGGCGCAGGGCGCGCAGGACGGCGCCTGCTGGGCGAGCGGCGCCCTCAACTCGGTGGCGGCGAGCCTCATGAAGATCGCGAACGACGTGCGGCTCATGAACAGCGGGCCGCGCTGCGGGCTCGCCGAGGTGACGCTGCCGGCGATCCAGCCGGGCTCGAGCATCATGCCCGGCAAGGTGAACCCGGTCGTGTGCGAGGCGGTCACCATGGTGGCGGCGCAGGTCATGGGGAACCACGTCGCGATCACGGTGGGCGCGCAGTGGGGTCAGCTCGATCTGAACGTGATGCTCCCCGTGATGGCGAAGAACCTGCTCGAGAGCATCCAGCTCCTCGCCGCCGCGTCGCGCGTGTTCGCCGACAAGGCACTCGCGGGCCTGGTCGCGAACGCCGACACCTGCCGCGACTACATCGAGATCTCGCCCAGCATGGCGACCGCGCTGAATCCGTTGATCGGTTACGACAAGGCCGCGGAGATCGCCAAGCGCAGTTTCAAGGAGCGCCGCCCGGTGCGCGAGCTGGCGCGGGAGATGACGAAGCTCACGCCGGCGCAGATCGACGCCGCGCTCGACCCGGCGCGGCAGACGGAGCCCGGGCTCGAGCCGGGCGGCAGCGCGGGCGGCTGAGCCGCGTGGACTACGCCGCCGACCACGGCGTTCCCGCGCACGAGGACCTGGCGGCGCGGCTCGCCGACGCGCGCCGCCGGATCGAGGGCGTGGCGCAGCGCACGCCGGTCGTCACCTCGCGCCAGCTCGACGACGCCTGCGGCGCGCAGGTGTTCGTCAAGTGCGAGAACCTGCAGCGCGCCGGCGCGTTCAAGTTTCGCGGGGCCTGGAACTTTCTGTCGGCGCTCTCCGAGGAGCCCCGGGCGCGCGGTGTCGTGTGCTATTCCTCCGGCAATCACGCCCAGGCCGCGGCACTGGCCTGCCGGATCATGCACGTGCCCTGCACGGTCGTGATGCCCTCCACGGCGCCCGCGCCCAAACTCGCGGCGACGCGCGGCTACGGCGCGACCGTGTTGCATCACGACGACGTGGGCGAGTCCCGCGAGGCGCTCGCGGAGCGGCTCGTGCGCGAGCGCGGGCTCACGCTCATGCCGCCGTTCGATCACCCGGACATCGTCGCCGGCCAGGGGAGCGCCGCCGCCGAGCTGCTGGAGTCGCACGGCCCGCTCGACGCGTTGATCGCGCCGGTGGGGGGCGGCGGGCTGCTCTCGGGCACGGGACTCGCCGCCGCGGTCGACGGACGCGGCACGCGCGTCGTCGGGGCCGAGCCCGCCACCGGCGACGACGCCGGCCGCTCGTTCCGGGGCGGCGTGCTCGTGCGCGCGGAGGCCATCGACACGATCTGCGACGGCGCGCGCACGCCGTCGCTCTCGGCGCTCACGTTCGCGCTCGTGCGCCGGTACGCGCACGAGTTCGTCGCGCTCGACGACGCCGAGGTCGTGCGCGCCATGCGCTTCACGTGGGAGCGCATGAAGCTCGTCGTCGAGCCCACCGGCGCGCTCGGCCTCGCCGCGTTGCTCTCGGGGCGCGTCGCGTTCCCGGGGGCGCGCGTGGGCGTGATCGTCTCGGGCGGGAACGTCGACCTGGCCGCGGCCCTCGACTGGTTCGCCACGACCCCGGCGTGATGCGCCGCACCGACCCGCGTGCCGCGGCCGGCCGGCGTCAGTCGATCCCAGCCTCGTGCAGCACGTCGTGCAGGTCGTCTTCGGCGTGCAGGCCCAGGAGCACGCGGACCACGTTCCCGTCGCGGCCCACGACCACCGTGAGCGGAATCGAGTCGGCGCGGTAGGGGCCGCCGACGGTTCCGCTCAAGTCCATGAGCACCGGGATGTCGAGCTTCTGCTTGGCCAGGTAGTCACGCACCTTGGGCTCCGTCTCGCGTTCGTTGACCGCGTAGACGACCAGGCCCTTCGCCGCGTACGTCCGGTGCGCCTTGGCCACGATCGGCAGCCAGCCGCGGCACGGCCCGCACCAGGTGGCCCAGAAGTCGAGCAGCACGACCTTGCCCTTGAGATCGGAGAGCTTCACCGGCTTGGTGCCGCCGAGCGCCTCGAGCGTGAAGTCGTGCGCCGGCTGGCCCTCCATGGCGCTGAGCTCGGGCGTGGTCTGGACGAAGTGCCGCACGCGGCGCAGATCGCCCACGGGGCGGTAGCGGAACGTGTCGGAGGCGAGCGCCGGGTCGGCCTCGGCCACGACCATCCGCGTGATGTTCACCGAGTGCACGCGTCCGAGCTGCGCATTGTTCTGCTCCATGCGAACCGAGTCGAGGAGGACCATGCGCGAGGCGGGGTCCACCCACAGCACGCGCGGCATCAACGTCACCCCCTGGGCCTCGGCCTGGGCGTTGGCCACGGTGAGCGCGTAGCGCTCGCAGGTCACGACCCCGCGCGTGGTGCGCACCGTGTCGCGGCCGAGCGCGCGCACGGCCGTGACGCCCTCGAGGAGCCGCGCGTAGTCGTCCGCGGGGTCCAGCTGGCGTGCGAGTCCCGCGCTGTCGGTAGCGGCTCGCACCGCCGCCATGGATTGCACCTGGTACTGCATGAGCTCCGGGACCGCGGTCCACAGGCTCTCGCCGTCGGCCACGATGCGCGTCGTGAGCCGGCCGTTCGCCACCTCGCTCGCGACCAACCCCGGCCGCTTGACGACGAAGCGGACGGACGTCGCGGACTGGTTCACGCCCTGCGCGCCGCCGACCTCGGTCGTGGCCTGGCCCTCGAGCCGGTAGGAGACGAGCGAGCGGTAGCGCTCCACGACGCGCTCGATCGCCTTGCGCGCCGCGAGTTCCCCGGTCGCCGCGCTCGCCGCCCGCGGCGCCGCGGCTTTCGACCGGGCGGGCGGGGCCACCGGCGCCG
>DATDEX010000416.1:0-11094 GCA_036522895.1 Candidatus Eiseniibacteriota bacterium
CGCCGCGCTCGCGGCGGGCGCGGCCGGGGTTCAGGTCGGCGGGCTCTTCGCGTGCTGCGAGGAGTCCGGGCTCGATCCGGAGCTGCGCCGCTCGGTCGTCGAGCACGCGGCGCGCGGGGAGGTCGACGTATTCACGGACCCGAACGCCTCGCCCACGGGCTATCCGTTCAAGGTGGTGCGCTGGGCTGCGGATCCCGCGCTCGGGGTCGAGCGCGAGCGGATCTGCGACCTGGGCTACCTGCGCGTCGCCTACCGCACCCCCTCGGGCACGATCGGGTATCGCTGCGCGAGCGAACCCGAGGCGACGTTCGTCGCCAAGGGCGGCGACGCGGCCGAGACGTCCGGCCGCCGCTGTCTCTGCAACTCGCTCATGGCCACGGTGGGCCACCCGCAGGCCCGCGCGGGCGGCGCACTCGAGCCGCCGCTCGTCACGAGCGGCGACGAGCTGAAGCACCTCGCCGACTTCCTCGGCGGGCGCACCCGGTACTCGGCCGGCGACGTGGTCGACTGGCTCCTGGGCGAGCGAGGCGCGAGCGAGCCGTAGGGCGTGGCCGCGCGCGGCCAGCGCGGCGCCGCACTCGTGAACCGGCCGCTGCTTTCGAGCCGCGAATGGCGCTATTCTCCGGCATCCGTCACCACCTCCCCAACCCGGAGATTCCCGTCATGTCCACGCTCAGTGCCCCCGTGAGCACGCTCTATCCCGCCCGTCGTGGCGCGCGTCCCCTGACCGCCGAAGACCTCTGGACGCTGCCCCGCGTCGGCGCGCCCGCGCCGCTCCCCGACGGCAGCGCAGTCGTGGTGCCGGTGACGCGCTGGAACCCCGAGCAGAACGAGACGCGGACGCAGCTCCAGCTCGTGCCCATCACGGGCGGTGCCCCGCGCGTGCTAACCACGCCCGACGCCTCGTCGGCCGAGCCGCGGGTCTCGCCCGATGGCAGGCGCCTCGCGTTCACGCGCAAGGACGCCGGCGGCAAGGCGCAGCTCATGCTCATGGCGCTCGACGGCGGCGAGGCACGACACCTGACCGAGCTGCCGCTCGGCGTGTTCGACCCGCGCTGGCTCCCGGACGGCTCCGGCATCGTGTTCGGGACGATGCTCCTTAAAGGCCACCTGAGCCCCGAGGCGACGGCGACCGAGCTCAAGCGCCGGGCCGACGACCCCGTGAAGGCGCAGGCCACCGAGGACCGCCTCTACCGCTACTGGGACAGCTGGCTCACGACGGGCGAAGTGCCGCACCTCTTCCTCTACGACCTCGCGCGCGAGGTGGCGAGCGATCTCACGCCCGAGTCGACCGTGTGGTTCGACTGGATGGAGATGGCCGGCCACTACGACGTGAGCCCCGACGGCCGCGAGCTCGCGTTCGCCGGCATCTCGTTCGATGCCGCGCGCTCGCTCGTCGTCACGAACATCTACACCGTGCAGGTGAGCGGCGGCCCGATCGTCTGCCGCACCAGCGGGCACCCGGCCGACGACCTCCGCCCGCGCTACTCGCCGGACGGGCGACACCTCCTCTACGGCATGACGCACGACCCCGAGTTCTACGCCGACCGGGTCCGGCTCATGCGAATGGACCTCGCGACCGGGCAGCACGAGGAGTGGCTCGGCACCTGGGACTGGACGCCGTCGCACTGGGAGTACGCCGCGGACGGCACGGTGGTGTTCGAGGCCGAGCACCACGCGCGCGTCAAGCTCTTCACGTGGTCGGGGAGCGGCGAGCCGCGCGCGCTCACCCCGGACGGCAGCGTCTCTGCCAGCACGCCGGTGCCGGGCGGACGCATCGCGTTCCTCTACCAGACGCTGGCGGCTCCGGCCGAGCTCCACGTGATGGCGCAGATCGGCGGCACCGCCACGCGCATCACACGGTTCACCGACGAGGGCGCGGCAAGCTTCCACACCGGGGAGGTGCGCGAGCTCTGCTTCGAGGGCGCGCGGGGCGAGAGCGTGCAGATGTTCGTCGTCCTGCCGCCGGATTTCACGGCGGGGAAGAAGTACCCGCTCGTCCATATGATTCACGGCGGGCCGCACGGCACGTTCGGCGACCTCTGGCACGGCCGCTGGAACGCGCAGGCGTTCGCCGCGCCCGGCTACGTGGTGGCGCTCGTCAACTTCCAGGGCTCGACCTCGTGGGGGCAGGACTTCGCGCAGCGCATCCAGGGCGAATGGGCGGCGCGTCCGTTCGACGACATCATGAAGGCCACCGACCTGCTCGTGGACTCGGGGCTCGTGGACGAGAAGCGCATGGCGGTGACCGGCGGGAGCTACGGCGGCTACATGGTCGCGTGGATCGCCGGGCACACGGATCGCTTCCGCTGCATCGTCAATCACGCCGGGGTCGCGGACCTGACCGCGCAGTACGCGAGCGACGTCACGCAGGGCCGCGGCAAGGCGGCGGGCGGCGAGGTCTGGGACGGGCTCGAGAAGCAGGACCGCTGGTCCCCCGTGCGGTTCGCGAGTGGCATGAACACGCCCATGCTCGTGATCCACGGCGAGCGCGACTACCGCGTGCCGGTGGGGCAGGGGCTCTTGATCTACGGAGTCCTCAAGGCCAAGGGCGTGCCGGCGCGGCTCGTCTACTTCCCGGACGAGAACCACTGGGTGCTGAAGCCGCGCAACTCGCTCTACTGGTACAAGGAAGTGCACGCGTGGCTCGCGCGGTGGTTGAAGGCGTAGCCGAGACTACGCTGGTCGTTACCGCCGCTTCGCCGCCGCATCGCGCAGCAACACGGCCGCGAGGTGGGCGCCCACGAACGTGAGCACGAGCATGCTCATGATGTTGTGCGCGGCGCTCACCGGCGGGGGGTAGGGCACGGCGCCGTCGCGGTGGAGCAGGAGGCGCATGCGCCACCACGGCCAGGCGAGCACGTAGCCGGTGGCGAGCGTCGCCCCCATGCCGAGCGCGGCGATCAGTCCCATGGCGTAGTCGAGCCGGCTCCGCCACGGCTCCACGCGGCCCCAGTGCCGCCACTGGTAGGTGGCGTACACGAGCGTCAGCAGCGCGCCGGCGACGACGTGCAGCGACTCGCCCGGCGTGCGCCCGGAGGCGAGCCGCGAGATGAACACGAGGAGCCCGCCCGCGGCCTCGATCCCGAGCAGCCACCAGAGCAGGACGAGGAGCGGCGCGCGGAGACGGCCCGAGCGAGGCGTCGCCTCCGGCCCCGGGCGACCCCGGGGCTGCGCCCGGTTCACACCAGGTAGCGCAGCGCGAACAACGCCTCGCCGGACCCGATGCTGATGGTCCAGAGGGCGAGGAATCCCCACGTGAGCGCCGGGCGGTCGCGGAAGAACCAGCGGCCGGCCTTGTGCTCCTGGTAGGCGAGCACGCCGAGCACGACGAACACGAGGTACGCGACGAGCGACAGCATGCCGTGCGCCGCGAACGCGATCTTCATTCCCGTCGGGAGCGTCTCGGTCGTGCCGGGCGCGGACACGGCCGCGCTGCGGTTCGCCATGTACATCACGTTCACGAGC
This sequence comes from Candidatus Eiseniibacteriota bacterium, assembly GCA_036522895.1. Taxonomy (GTDB): domain Bacteria; phylum Eisenbacteria; class RBG-16-71-46; order RBG-16-71-46; family RBG-16-71-46; genus JAIOPA01. The sequence continues at coordinate 3,469 of DATDEX010000416.1, forward strand.
GCCTCGAAGAGCGACACCACGAGGAACAGCCCGAACGGGAACGCCCGGCGCGTCCAATTGCGCCGAACCACGAACAGGACGCCCGCGGTCACGAACAGCTCGCTGATGGCCGAGAACAGGGAGAACGGCGGGATGTGCATCCGGGCACCCTACCGGCGAGGTGCGTGCCGGGCAAACCGGCCGCACGGCGACGTCATCCAGGGCTCTCACCCTGCGAGGTCCCATGCGCTCCAGTGAACCGACGCAGACCGGCGCGGCGCAGAATCCCTCCGGGGTCGGCTCGGGGAGCCCGGTGCGGCTCGGGCTCGCGCTCTCGGGCGGCGGCTTCCGCGCCACGCTCTTCCATCTCGGTGTGCTCGTGCGTCTCGCGGAGCTCGACCTGCTCCGCCATCTCCACGTCATCTCGTCCGTCTCCGGCGGATCGATCCTCGCCGCCCACTACATGCTGCGGCTCAAGGCGGCGCTCGAGGGGAGTGCCACGGGCCGGCTGTCGCGGGAGGAGTACGTCCGGCTCGTGGCGCGGGTGCGGAGCGAGATCCGCCAGGCCGTCGCCGCGCAACTGCGCTGCCGCCTGCTCGACCGGCCGCTCGAGCTCTTCCGCATGATGTTCCTGGGCCGCACCCGCTGGCGACTGAGCCTGTCGGAGAAAATGGCATCGCTCTACCAGCGCCATCTCTTCCAGCAGGCGACGCGCGAGCTCCCCGGCGCCTCCGCGGGCGACGTGGCGGGCGGGATGCCGCTCTGCCGCATGCATGTGCGGCTGCCGGAGCTCCTGCGAGAGCCGGACATCGAGCGCTACAACGCATGTGCCACGACCGATCGGGTGCCGAAGCTCGTGCTCAACGCCTCGACGCTCAACACGGGTTGCAAGTTCACGTTCACGTTCAGCGAGATCGGCGACGAGATGCTCGGCTACATCCGCTGCGACGAGCGCGCCCTGCTCCGGGGCTACAAGCTCCTGCTCCAGCGCGCAACGCCCGCGACGGATGCGGGCGGGGCAGTCGGGCGCGGGGGAGCCGGGCGGGGGGGCCCCGGTGTCGCGGGCGCGGGCCCTGCCCTCCGGCGCGGCGATCTGGCCGAAGACGGCGGCGCCGGCCGGTTCGAGCTCCGGCGGTTCACGTCCGAGCACCTGACCTGGTGGCACGCGGCGAATGCCGAGCGCGCGAGCCGGCAGGAGCTCCCGGGCCGCGCGAGCGCAATCGTCGAGCGGGCGCGGCGCGCGAAGCTCGGCGAGACGGCGACCGGGCTCGACACGTTCCGCTCCGCCGCGGTCCGACACCTCGTGGAATCGTGGGACGGCTCGCTCCGCTTCCTCGATGCGCAGCCGGGGGCGCTTCGCGCGGCCAAGGTCGCGGCCTGGTACGCCCTCGACCGCGCGGGCTGGAGCGGCGGGGTGCCTCCGGAGACGGAGCGGCGCGGCGGCTTCACGCTCGCCGAGCACCGCGAGCGATTCTGGCGCGCGCTCCGCGCGATCGATCCGAGCATCGGAGCGGTCGCGGGCCCGGGCTCGAGCGGGGGGGTCGGAGAACGCGAAGCGGAGTGGATGGAGTTCGTGCTCGAGCTCTACTACTTCCGGGTCGCGAGCGCGCTCCGCGCCGGTGCGCTCGACGCGATCACGCTGCCGACCGCGGTCCAGGCGTCCGCGAACTTCCCGCCCGTCTTCTCGCCGCTCCACCTCCGCGGTCTCTTCGACGGCGAGAAGGTCGACCGGTTGCGGCTCTCCGACGGCGGACTCGACGACAACAACGGCATCGAGTCGGTGATGGACGAGCGCTGCACGCACGTCATCGCGAGCGAGGCGGGCCCGGGTCCGCAGATGACCCGGGACGTCGGCTGGAACCGCCTCGGGATGATGATCCAGATCGTCTTCAACCAGCTCGTGATCGTGCGCCGGCTCGAGCTCCGGGCGCTCCGCGAGCAGGCGCGCGTCCACCGCGCGCTCGCGGAGCTGGCCGCGAACGCACCCGCAGCCCCCGCGCCGCCGGGCATCGCGGACCTCCGCCGGCGCTACCCGGTCGAGGCCGTGGCGTTCTTCCTCACCGATTCGAGCCTCGGCGACGGCGTGCCCGAGACGGACTCGCCGCCGCCGCTGCCGGCGCACCCGCTGGCGCGCGAGGTGAGCGGTCTCCGCATCGACCTCGACGGATTCTCCGACATCGAGCAGGACACGCTCGTCTACCAGGGCTATCAGTACGCCGATCGCTTCGTCCGCCGCTACGTCTACCCGAGCCTCGCGGCCGCGGGTCTCGTGCCGGCGGTCCCGCCGCCGCCGGCCTCACCGGTCACGCTCCCCGGAACCGAAGCCGAATGGGACCATGCGCAGCGCGTGCTCGCGGCCGGCGCCGCGATGTTCGGCCGCGCATGGAAGCTCGGCGGCGCGTGGCGAGGCGCCTACGCGGGAGCGGTGGCCGCGCTCCTCGCCGTGGAAGCCTGCGCCGCCTGGTTCGCGTGGGAATCCCTCGCCTGGCTCGTCCGCACGCCGGCGATCCCGCCCGCGCTCTCGAGTGTCTGGCGCTCCAGCCTGGGCGGCCTCGTGCTCTCGCTCCTCTTCTGCTGGGTGACGTTCGTGCTGTTCGGAAGCTGGGTGCGCATCGACGGCCAGCTCGCCGAGTGGGCATCGCGCTCCGGTCCGTCGCGGGGGCACCGGGCACCGCGCTCGAGCCCCGGGCTTCGTGACCCGCGGCGGGAGGGACGCTCGGCCGCCGCTGCCGGGCGCGGGGCGTTCGAGTAACCTCGCCCGCATGGCGCTTCCCGATCATCTCCGCCGGCTCCGCGACGAATGCGACGTCGAGACCTATCGGGCCTCGGGCCCCGGCGGTCAGCATCGCAACAAGACCGAGTCGGCCGTGCGCATGACCCACCGGCCGACGGGAATCGTGCGGGTTGCCACGGAGCATCGCTCGCAATTGCGAAATCGCGAGCTCGCGCTGGAGCGGATCTGGCGGGCGCTCGAGGTGCGCCGGCGCAGACCCAAGCCGCGCATCGCCACCCGGCCCGGCAAGGCCGCCGAGGCGAAGCGGCTGGCGGAGAAGCAGCGGGCGGCGGAAAAGAAGCGCACGCGGCGGCCGCCGGCCGCGGAGGACTGAGCAGTCCCACGGCCGGGCCGCGGCCGGCCCCCCGCACGGTGCCGCCCTTTCTTTGCGCTTCTGAGACCGAGGTTGCAGCCCGGTCCGGCCGATAACCCGCGCGTCGTGGGATCGAGCATTCCCGCGCGTGGACCCGATCGATCCACGCGGGGCGCCCACTCGGGCACTCACTTACGAGGTGCGTCCGGGTCGGGCGCGATTCCACGCCAGTCCTCCGGAGCGGCTTCCGTGCTGATCGTCCCCTGCGAAAGGATCTCGTGATGACCGTGCGTTCATTCCTCTCGTGGTGTGGCGCGACGCTGTGCGTCGTCGCGCTCGCCGCCACCTCGTCGGCCGTGCCCGTGCGCGCCGCCGAGAGCGCGCGGCCACAGTCGGCGTTCGCGGACACCAGCAAGCCCGTCACGTTCCTCAAGGAGACGGTGGTGACCGGGGCGCGCTATCCGCGCCGCTACTACGAATCGCCGCAGGCCATGTCGTTCCTGTCGCGCGGCCAGCTGCGCGACATGGCGCCGGTCACGATCGGCGACGCGCTCCAGTCGCTCCCGGGCGTGGACAACTCGAAGGACAGTCCGTGGGAGCAGCGCCTCGTGCTGCGCGGGCTCTCCGGCCAGCGCGTGCTCGTGCTCATGGACGGCATTCCCATGAACAGCGCGCGCGGCAACGGACCGCATCCCTCGCTCGTGGCGTCTTCGATGGTCGACCGCGTCGAGGTGGCACGCGGGCCCTCGTCGGTCGCATACGGCTCCGACGCGATCGGCGGCGCCGTCAACCTCATCACCCGCGAGCCGCAGACCGGCGTGGAGGCCGGCGGGGACGGCATGACCGGTTCGGCCCAATTGGGCGGCGGCAGCGCCGAGCACGTGTTCGGCGGCCAGGTCGACGTGCGCCCGCGATGGAACAAGATGGGGGCCGTGCTCACGGGCGGCTGGCACGACGCGAACGACTTCGAGGCGCCGAGCGGCACCGTGCGCAACTCCGCGTACAAGGACTGGAACGGCGCGGTCAACGCGCGCTACGACGCCTCGTCGCGCCTCACCGTGCGCTCGGGCTACCAGATGTACCGCGGCAACGACATCGGCATCCCCGGGCTGTCGTTCGCGTTCCCGGGCGCGTCGCAGGATTTCGGGTTCCGCTACTACGACCGCGACGTCGCGCACCTGACGCTGGACGAGCGCTACGACACCGGCTGGCTCGAGAGCACGCGCATCCGCACGTACTGGCAGCGGGAGCGCCGCAACTTCTTCTCGAGCCAGACGCTCGACGCCTCGCAGTACAGCGGCTTCGGGCTGCCGCCGAGCCCGGGCTCCACGTTCGCGATCACGGACCAGGATCGCTTCTTCGACTTGAACACGTACGGCGCGCAGGTCCAGCTCACGTCCAAGCGCCACGAGGGCTACCGCTGGACGGCCGGGCTCGACGCGGCGAGCGATCGCACCGGCGGCGACAACGAGCGCCGGCGCACCTACCACTACACCGGCGTCGCTTCGCAGGACTCCGCGGGCACCACCGCGAACCGCGTCACGCAGTCCGTGCCGGACGGCCAGTTCGACAACTACGGCGCGTACTTCCAGAACGACTGGTACCTGACGCCGCGCTGGACGCTGAGCACCGGCGGGCGGCTGACGCACTACCACTACCATGCCGAGGCGGGGCCGCTCGCGCCGGGCTTCACGTTCACCGACCGGAGCGAAAGCAACGACGCCGGGAGCGGTTCCATCGGCGTCGTCTACGAGCCGGTGGAGGACCTGCATCTCTCGGCCAACGTCGCGAACGGCTATCGCCAGCCGAACGCGCAGGATCTGTTCTTCGACGGCGCGGCGAGCGTCGGCTTCGTGATCGGGAACCCCAAGCTCGGCGCCGAGAAGAGCGTGTCGTACGACTTCGGCCTGCGCTGGGGCCACGGTCCGGTCGCGCTCTCGGGCAACATGTTCCTCTCCACGTACAAGGACCTGATCGACGCGCTGCCCGTTCCGTCGGTGCCCGAGGCGCAGGGGCAGCCCACGTACCAGTACACGAACATCTCCGACGCGCGCATGTGGGGCGGCGAGGCCGAGGGCGAGCTGACGCTCTACCGCGACTGGCGCGTGCGCTCGACGCTCGCGGGGACGATGGGCGACATCACGAGCGCCTCGGCGATCCAGCAGCTCTACGGCGTCTCGAACGCCGAGAAGGCGCCGCTCGGCGGCGTGCCGCCGCTCAAGGGCTCGACCTCGCTGCGCTGGTCGGATCCGCGCTCGCGCGGCTGGATCGAGGCGGGGACGCGCTGGTCGTGGCGCACGAACCGGCTCCCGTTCCCCACCCCCGGCGTCAGCCAGCTCACCGACTTCAAGAAGGAGTGGATCGTCGGGGACGTCTCGGTCGGCGCGCGGACGCCGAGCGGCCAGCGTCTCGTGGCCGGCGTGCGGAACCTCGCCGACCGCGAGTATCGCCAGGCGCTCGGCTCGCTCGACGAGCCGGGCCGTTCGTTCTTCGCGAGCCTCAGCACGGATTTCTGACCCGGGCGCGCGGGCGATGGCCGGGCCTCCGGGCCGGCCTCCCGAGGCAGTACCTGCGAGCCCCCGGCGGGGAGCGTTCCGCCGGGGGCTCCGCCATTCCTGACCGGGCGCGCTCGATGTGGCACCATGGCACCCTGCATGGGCCGGTCCCGGACCCGGCGGCTGCACCGTAAGCGCATGGAACGGGGAACCTCCCCAGGCCCGCGGAGATTGAGATGAACAAGGATTCCGGCGCTGCCGATAAGATCGAGAGCCCCCGCCGCGAGCCCCGGCTCCCGCCGGGGCAGGTCAAGACCGAAAAATGGCCGGTGTTGCACTACGGCTCGGTCCCGCGCGCCGATCTCGGCACGTGGGAACTGCGCGTCGATGGACTCGTGGAACAGCCCCAGCGTTGGAGCTGGGAGGAGTTCCAGAAGCTGCCGCGCGTGCAGGTCGTCTCCGACATCCATTGCGTCACCCGCTGGAGCCGTTACGACAATCTCTGGGAAGGCGTCGCACTCAGGGAAGTGCTGCGACGGGCGGTGCCGAAGGCCGCGGCGCGTTTCGCGGTCATCCACGCCGCGCAGGATTTCACCACCAACCTGCCGCTCACGGAGCTCGATCAGGATGACGTTCTGCTCGCAGACAAGCACGACGGCGAACCGCTCACGCCCGAGCACGGCTGGCCGCTGCGACTGGTCGTGCCGCGACGCTACTTCTGGAAGAGCGCCAAGTGGGTGTCGCGCGTCCAGGTCGTCGAACGCGACGAGCCGGGTTTCTGGGAGCGCAACGGCTACCACAACGACGCCGACCCGTGGCGCGAGGAACGCTTCTCCGACTGGTAGCCCCGCGGCCCTGCGGGAGCGAGGCGCGGCATGAGCTCCAACGACTCCGCCGCGCGCGCCGTCGAGTGGCTGGAGGTTCAGCTGCGCGAGCTCGCCGGGATCCGGAACGCCACGGCGCGCGACCCCAGCTTCAAGAACTGGCGGCAGGCGACGCTCACGGTGATGCAGCGCATCTGGCCCGGCGATCAAGCCTGCTCGGAGCGCTTCCGTCGCATCCCGTTCTCGCCCGCCGACCCGCGTGCCGATGCGCGCGCCGTGCGCGAGTGGTACAGCCGCGGCTGCCAGGAGGCGGCCCGCGTGCTCGCGGGGTTCATCAAGGACATCCGCGCGGACGGCCTGCTCGAAACGCCCGGCAGCGACGTGCGCGAGCCCGAGGCGAGCGAGTTCGAGGATGGGTTCCCGACCGTGGACCTCCCGGCCGGCGACCTGGGGGGATCGACGACTGCTTCGGACATGACCGACAACCTGCTCGCCGACCTGGTCGACGCGCCGCCGCAGGGCTCCGATCCGTCGTCCCCGCTGCCGCCGCAGCTCCGCGCCACGGTGTCGACGGACGAGCCCGAGTTCACGCCGCCCGTATTGCCGGTGGCCGACGCGCGCCCCGCGAAGAAGGGCCTCAACATGAAGGCGCGGCTCCGCGACCTGCTCGGCTTCGCGCAGCTCTCCGCCAAGGCGCTCGCGGGCTTCCCGCGCGAGACGCCCGAGACCGCCGCCGGCACGCCACCCGCGCCCGCCCCGCGCTCGGATCTCGGCGTGGTGCCGATCGGCGATTTTGTCCCGCCCGCGCCGGCGCTCCCGCCGCCGGTCGTGAGCGAGCCGGCGTCGCCGCGCACCGAGTGGCCGCTGCTGCGGCGATCCGGAAACCCCGCATCGGGTGCGATGCCGGTGCCACCCGCCGCACCGCCGGCGAATCAGTCCCCCGCGGCCCCGGCCGAAAGTTCATCCGATTCCCAGGCCACGGCGCGCTCGGGCTCGTCGGTGAGCATGAGCAAGCCCACGACGCTGCGCGGCCTGATCGAGAAGGTCTCGATCGAGTCGCTCATCAGCCCCGCGTTCAGGAGTTCGGGCGACGAGACGCCACCGCCCGCCGCTCCCCCCGCCGCTCCGACGGAGGAGGTGCAGAAGCCGGCCTGGCCCACGGTCGGCACGCGGCCGGCCACCCCGCCGGTCGCGGGATCGGAATCCGAGGCCATCCCGCCGCCGCCCGGCGCGTCGCCGCCC
>DATDEX010000417.1:0-9962 GCA_036522895.1 Candidatus Eiseniibacteriota bacterium
GGCACGGGCGCGACGGGCGGGTCGGGCATCGGGGGCGCGGGCGCCGGCAGGTCGCCCCTTCCGGCCTCGCCGATCTCGCGCGGGCGCGTGCCCGCACGCGAGAGGAGGAACGCACCGGTCCCGATCGTCGAGAGCCCGACCATGAGCAGGACGCCCACGAGCAGGAAGAAGAGCGCCACCGTGCGCACGATCCCCGGCGTGTCCCAGAGGATCGCGCCGAAGCCGAAGATGAACGCCACGAGCAGCGAGCCCGCGACGAGCGGCGCGGTGACGCCGCCCACGCCGAGCTGGCGGCGCGTGAGCTTGCATCCGAGCACGTACGTGGCGGCGATCTGGCCCGCGTACACCACGGCCACGTAGACGAACGGCAGGAAGACCGCGATCGGGATGCCGATCACCGTGACCATGAGCAGCAGCGTGCCCATGAGCACGAGCGGTCCCGAGAGGATCCCGAGCAGCAGCGAGGCGGCCGTGCGGCGCGAGGACGTGATGGCCACCCGCGCGAGCCGCGCCGGGAAGAGCGCCGCCCCGATCCAGCCGAAGAAGAGCGAGACGAGCCACGCGAGGACGATCGTCGCGAGCACGAGCGGCAGGCCCGGCAGGCCGAGCGTCAGCGGCAGGAATCCCACCTGCACGCTCTGGCCGCTCACCCTGGCGCCCTCGGCGGTCAAGCCGCCGCCCACCGCGACGGCGTCGCCGCGCACGATCGCGCCGCGGCGGAGGTCGACCGAGCCGAACACGGCCACCGCGGAGCCCTCGACCTCGCCCTCGACCCGCACCGAGCCGAACACCGTCACGACGTCGCCCTCGACGCGCTCGCCGGGGCCCACGCGGGCGTCGGAGAACAGCCGCACGATCCCGTTGCCGTTGCCGTTTCCGTGCACCACGATCGGGCCACCCTCGAAGTCGCCGCCGATCGTGACCGCGCTGCTGTCGGTGTCGCGCTCGCTCGTCGTGCGAAGCTCGATCGGGGCGCGATGGCGGATCCGGAGGTGCCGCGCCGGTCGGGCGTCGTGCGTGCTCGTGGCGCTCGAGTCGATGCCGGCTTCGGCGCGGGCGACGGGCACGGGCGCGACCGCCGCGAGCACGCAGGCCGCGGCGAGTGCCGCGACCGCGAACCTAGAGGACCAGCAGGCCGACATCGGTCATCTCCGCGGTGGCGCGCTCCTCGCGCGGGTGCATCCACCACAGCAGCGCCCCGCACACGGCGAGCGCGGCGAGCACGGTGATGAGCACGGCGGGATGCGCGAGCGCGTTTCCGAGGAGTCGCAGCAGCCGGCCGGCACTGCCGCCGCCGGCGAGGGCCACGCCCGTGCGCGCGAGCCCGTCGCTCAGCGTGCGCAGCACGAACGACCCGGTGCTGGTGAGCGAGCGGAGCCCCGCCGCGATCACGCCGTGGAGCCAGGCGCTCGGCGCCGGCAGCAGGAACGCCGAGACGATGGCGGCGAGGCTCGCGGCGAACGCGCCGGCGTAGGCCCAGCCCAGCACCCGGACCCAGCGCGGCAGCCGGTGCGGCAGCACGTTCTCCATGATGCGGTCGAACAGCTCGGGGCGCGGGTCCAGGAGCGGCAGGGCGCGCAGCTCGCTCCAGACCAGCCGGTAGGCGGCGGCCTCGGCCTCGCACTCGCGGCAGCCGGCGACGTGCGCGGCGAAGCGCTCCGCCTCGGCGGGGGCGAGCTCGCCGTCCAGCCAATCCTGAAGCTTGCGCGCCTCGATGCAGCGATTCATGACGGTCCCTGGATGCGGTCCTTGAGCAGCGCGCGAGCCCGGTGGATCCGGGCCTTCACGGTGCCGAGCGGCAGATTCAGTGCTTCGGCGATCTCTTCGTACGACAAGTCCTGCTGGTGGCGCAACAGCACGACGATCCGGTAGTGCTCGGGCAGACCGTCGATGAGCTTCGACGTGGCGGATTCTTCCTCGGCATGCGACGTGATCTCGTCGGGCTTCAAGCCCGGGTCCTCGACGTCCATCGTGCGTTCTTCCGTGGACCCGGGCTCGCTCACGTTGAGCGACACCGTCTTCACCCGCCGCCGCCGGAAGTGATCGATCGCGAGGCGCGAGGCGATGGTGAAGATCCACGCGCTGAACGGTCGTTCCGGATCGTACCGGTCGAGCGCCCGGAACACCTTCACGAACGTCTCCTGGACCAGATCCTCCGCGTCCTCGGAGCTCCGCACCACTCGCATGAGAACCGAGTAGACCGGACGCTCGTAGCGCCGAACCAGGTCCCGGCAGGCTCGTTGGTCGCCCGACAGGCACCGGCGGACGAGCTCGGCGTCTTCGCCGCCGCTCACGTCCCCGGGGTCCAGTCCGGGCTACGGGTACTGGCGGCCGAAGGTTTCGGCCTGGCGGCCGCTGCTTTCATGCTGGGGCACATTAGGTTCGCGGTCACGAACCGGTCAAGAACCGCACCCGAATTGCACTTGAGCCGCTGCTGGTGCGGGTCCGGGCCCACTCGGAGCGCGCGCGGCCGGGTCCGGGACGACCCCGGCCGGGCCCCCGTCCCGACCCCACACGCAGGGCGCCCTGCACGATTCTTGTTCCGCCCGGGACAGGGCGCGCGGCCGCGGTTTTACCCCTCCCTAGCCTTGACTGCCCCCCGCCCGCCGCCTAGCCTGCCGCGCCATGCTCACCATCGCATCGCTCCACGCCCGCGAGATCCTCGATTCGCGCGGCAACCCCACGCTCGAGGTGGACTGCGTGCTGGAGGGCGGCGCGCGGGGCCGCGCCGCGGTGCCTTCGGGAGCCTCGACCGGCGAGCACGAGGCGATCGAGTTGCGCGACGGCGACGCCAGGCGCTACCGCGGAAAGGGCGTCCAGAAGGCGGTCCGCAACGTGGCCGAGGTGCTCGCGCCGGCGCTCCTCGGCACGGATGCGTTCGACCAGGCCGGCCTGGACGCGCGGCTGATCGAGCTCGACGGCAGCCCCAACAAGGGCCGGCTCGGAGCCAACGCGCTCCTCGGCGTGTCGATGGCGGTGGCGCACGCCGCGGCGGCCCAGATGGACGTGCCGCTTTATCGCCATCTCGGGGGCGTTCACGCGCACGTCCTGCCGGTGCCGCTCATGAACGTGGTGAACGGCGGCGCGCACGCGGACAACAACGTGGACCTCCAGGAGTTCATGATCGTGCCGCTCGGCGCCGCGAGCTTCCGCGAGGCGCTCCGCTGGGGCGCCGAGGTGTTCCACGCGCTGCACGGCGTGCTGAAGAAGCAGGGTCTCGCCACCGCGGTCGGCGACGAGGGCGGCTTCGCCCCCAACCTGCGCTCCAACGAGGAGGCCTTGAAGGTCCTCCTCGCCGCCATCGAGGCCGCGGGCTACCGGCCGGGCGAGCAGGTGGCGCTGGCGATCGACGTCGCGGCGAGCGAGCTGTGGCAGAAGGACGGCAGCGGCTACGTGCTCGCAGGTGAGGGCGGCAAGAAGTTCACCAGCGCGCAGCTCGTGGACTGGTATTCGGGGCTTTGCGAGCGCTACCCGATCGTGAGCATCGAGGACGGTCTCGCCGAGGACGACTGGGCCGGCTGGGCGACGCTCGCGAAGAAGCTCGGGAACCGCGTCCAGATCGTTGGCGACGACCTGTTCGTGACGAACGTCGTCCGCCTCGCGCGCGGGATCAAGGAGGGGGTCGCGAACTCGATCCTCGTGAAGGTGAACCAGATCGGGACGCTCACCGAGACGCTGGCGGCGGTGGAGATGGCGCAGCGCGCCGGCTGGACCGCGGTGATCTCGCATCGCTCGGGCGAGACCGAGGACGTGACGATCAGCGACCTGGCGGTGGCCACGAACGCGGGCCAGATCAAGACGGGTTCGCTCTGTCGCACGGACCGGGTCGCGAAGTACAATCAGCTCCTGCGGATCGAGGAGCAGTTGGGCGCCGGCGCCGCGTATCTCGGGCGCGCCGCGTTCCGGGTGGCGCGCGAGCCCCAGGCGCAGCCCGCGTCGTAACCGACCCGATCCGCGGCACGGAGGCCGCGGAAGCGCCACTTCACAAGGAGGTTTCGCATGAAGCCGCGTGATGTCACCCGCCGCTTCTTCTCCCGCCCGCTCGATCGCGGCCCGCGCGGCAGCCGCGCCCGCAACATTCCGCGCTGGTTCTGGCTCCTCGCCGGCGTCTGGCTCGCGTGGGTGGCCGTGATCTCGGAGCACAGCTTCTGGCGCATCGCGCGGCTGCGGCGCGAGATCGCCGAGGCCGAGAGCGACACGCACAAGCTGAAGGACGACACTGCCCGGCTGCAGGCCCAGCTCGCCGACCCCGAGGCCAAGCGCTTCCGCGCCGAGGAGATCGCGCGCACGCAGCACGGCTGGGCCGCGCCCGGCGAGATCGTCTACAAGCTGCGCGGCGGCGCGGCGCAGTCCGACACGAGCATGTAGGCCGCTACAACCCGACGACCGCCGCCATGCGGAAGCCGACGCCGCCCACGTCGAGGCCGGCCGGCCGGCCCGTCACGGGGTTGAGAACGGGAAGCCCCGTGGCCTCGTTCACGAGCCCGGTGATCTCGCCGCTCCGGTAGAGCACGGAGAGCAGCACCGAGTACTTGGAGGCGAAGAACATGTGCACGCCGCCCTCGGCGTAATAGCCGGGGCCGTCCTGCGTGCTCGAGACGCGGAACGAGCCACCGAGCTGCGCCGTGGTCGTCGAGTCCGTGCCGAACAGCGTCTGCTCGAACGACGTGCGCGAGTGGGTGTAGCTCTCGAGCCCGCCGCCCACGAATAGGCGCGCCTGGAAATCGCCCTGGTTGTAGGGCTGCAGGTAGTAGGTGGCGCCGAGGTGCACGGGCACCGTGATGATCTCGGCGCGCACGTTGATGGCCTGCGAGAGCGCGGGCAGGTACTCCTTCACCGACTTCGCCCGTAACTGCCCCACCCCGGCGGTGATCGCGAGGTTGCGCGTGGCGAAGTAGCGGAGCTCGCTGTCGAAGAGCCAAGTGAACGTGATCTTCGGGAGCGGGTCGTAGCCACGCGGCGGCGGCGTGATGACCGTGCGATTGTAGAACTGGATGCCGTCGTTCACGTCTCCGGCATTCACCTGCGTGGGCGTGCCGGAGAGCGCCAGGTTGAGCCGGTGCACCTCGGCGGCGGCGAACGCGGCCGACGGCGCGAGCAAGGCGGCCATGGCGAGCAGCGCCGGGACTGCGGATCGCGGACGGAACAACGGAACCTCCATGCAGTGGCGGGCTGGCGCGCCAGCGGGGTGGACCCGGTCGAGGCGGGGCAGCATACCGGCCAGCCTGTTAGGTCGCAACCGCTTGCGGATGCGGTGTGCGAAGTGAGGTCCACGACAAATCCCGGCGCGCGCCCTTGACACTTTCACCCCCCGAGCCTAACTTGGGGCTACGTGATGCGGGGTGGAGCAGCCTGGTAGCTCGTCGGGCTCATAACCCGAAGGTCGCTGGTTCAAATCCAGCCCCCGCTACCATTTGGCCCCGAGGGCGCAAGCTCTCGGGGCCTGACCATTTCGGGTCGCGCACCGGGCCGAGTGGGCCGCTCGCTGACCGGCTCCGGCTTCCGGCGGAGCTCGTGCGCTCGCGCCGAGCGAGCCCGCGCCACCCGCCCACAGGCCGACCCGAGGCCGCGATGCCTTCGCAGCCCACACTCCGCGATCGACTCCGCACGCTGACCGGCGGGCTGCCGCGTCCCTTCTGGTCCCTCTGCGCCGGCACGTTCGTGAATCGCTGCGGCAGCTTCGTGCTGCCGTTCCTCACGCTCTACCTCACCCGGGTCCGGCACCTGTCGCTCGCGCAGGCCGGGCTCGTGCTCGCGCTCTACGGCGCCGGTGGCTCGGTCGCCGCACCCCTCGGTGGCTTTCTCGCCGACCACATCGGACGCCGCGCCACGCTGGTCACCGCCCTCGCGCTCGGGGGCGCCGGCATGATCGCGGTGGGCTTCATCCAGCGCCTCGAAGTCCTCGCGCCCGCGATCTTCTGCGTCGCCATGGTGACGGAGATGTACCGCCCGGCCATGCAGGCAGCCGTCGCCGACCTGGTGCCGCCGGCCGATCGCGTGCGCGCCTACGGACTCATCTACTGGGTCATCAACCTCGGCTTCTCGGTCGGGCTCACGCTCGGCGGCGTGCTCGCGCGCGCCTCGTTCCGCTGGCTCTTCGTGGGCGACGGCGCCACGACGCTGCTCTTCGCGTCCGTGGTCTGGTTCGGCGTGCCCGAGTCGCGGCCGGCGCGGCCCCCGCTGCGTGCCGGCGAGCGCCGGCCGTCGCACTGGTCCGAGTTCGTGGCCCCCTATCGGGACCGGGTGTTCGTGCGCCTCCTCGCGCTCTCCTTCCTGTTCGCGCTCGTGTTCATGCAGAACCTGAGCACGTTTCCGCTCGCCATGGCCGCGAACGGCATCGACCCCGCGACGTTCGGCGTGATCCTGGCGCTCAACGGGGTGCTCATCGTGCTGCTCCAGCCCTTCCTGGCGCCCGCGCTGGCCTCCCGGAACCGCTCGCACACGATCGCGCTCGGGTCCGTGTTCGCCGGCATCGGCTTCGGCCTCAATGCGCTGGCACGAACCGCGCCGATCTACGCGCTCGGCGTGATCCTGTGGACCCTGGGCGAGATCGGCGTGCTCCCGGTCGCGAACGCGCTCGTGGCGGACCTGGCGCCGGCGCAGATCCGCGGCCGCTACCAGGGCGCCTACAGCCTGTCGTTCGGGCTCGCCGTGTGCGCGGCGCCCGCGCTCGGCTCGCTCGTGCTGGAACGGCTGGGCGGCAGCGCGCTATGGGGCGGCTGCTTCGTGCTGGCGCTCGGGGTTGCCCTCGGGCACCTGGGGCTCGAGCGAAGGCTCACGCGGATTCGCGAACAGCGGCTCGGCGCGGCGGCGGGTTAGCCCGCACCGAACCCCGGCTCACGGGTGCGGAAGCTCCCCGGCGCCGAGATCCGGCGCGTTCCCGCCGTAGCGGGGCCCGTCGAGACCCGTGTTGACCCCGGGGATTCGCCGCCCGGCGCCGGCGCACATGGAAGAGCCCGCGGGCGAGAGCCCGCCGCGGGTCGAGTCCACGGCCGCGAGCGCTCCCGCGACCCCGTTCGCTTCCCAGCCGAGCCGGAGCCGGAGCCCGGGCAGCGTCGATTCGGTCGTTCCGTTCCACTGCACGAGCGCGGGGTTGCCGGCGGCCCCGAGCAGATCGTAGTTGAACCTGTTGGTGATCGGGCTCGAGCCCGGCGGCCCAGCGAGCGGGATGCCGCTTTTCGAGTAGAGGATGTTGTTCATGAACGAGAGCCCGTCGACCGTTCCCCCGCTCGTCGCGTCGACGGCCTTAGCACCGGGCACGCGCGAGAGGATCGTGTTGTGCGCGGCCAGCACCTTCGCGGTGTGCCCGCCCCCGGTCTTGATTCCGGTCATCCGCGAGTCCTCGAACGTGTTGTAGAGCACGAAGACCGGGCCGGTCCAGAGCGGGGTCATCGAGAGGCCGGAGGACCCGCAGCTCCGGGTGACGTTGTGCTCGATCAGCGTGTTGATCGCGTGGCTGCCGTCCGGCTCGATGGCGTCGTCCACGATCGCCGTGAACGTGTTTCCGACCACTTCGCACTGCGATCCGCGCGTGGAGTCCGATTGATCGAGGGTTCCGCCGGATTCCCAGCCATTGTGGAGGTCGAAGAGCGTATTGCCCACGAAGCTCGAGGCGCGCGCGACGATCGTGGCCTGACTGGCGTGCTCCTCGGGGCGCGACTTGCCGGCGCCGTAGTTCATGCCTCCCAGCCCCGGGCCGCTGAAGACGCTGTTCGCGACCACGACGCTGTCCGCGTGAAAGCCCCCGAATCCATGCTGGACATAGACCGCGGAGGCGTTGAACCCGTAGAAGCGGCACGAATCCACGACGAGCCCCGAGCCCATCGCTCGCAGTCCCGCCACGACGCCGTGGCCGCCGATGTCCGGCGGGCAGACGTTCGCGGGGTGCGAGGGATCGCCGTTCATGCTGCCCGCGAAGCGAAGCGTCAGGTTGGCGATCCGCCAGTTGCGCCGCTCGACGGCGATCAGCCGATCCCGATAGCCGAAATGCAGCTTGCAGTCCGCGGGCGATTCCCCGCTCCGGCGCTTGAGGTAGAGCGTGTCCCCGCATCCCGGGCAGGCGGGATCGCTGCCGGTCGGTTCCCAGAACCAGCCGGAGCGTTCTCCGCCGTTCGTGGAGCAACTGATGTACGCGTAGGTCGAGTCGTCGAGAATGGCGCGGATGCTGGTCTTGCGCTCGATGTACTCGCCCCACCCGAGGACGATCAGCAGGGTCGAATCCATGGGGCCAGCTGCCGCCGGGCAATAGGCCGTGAACGTGGAATCTTGCCCCGTCGGCCGCCATTCAAACGGTCGGCCCACGGCGTAGTTTCCCGACTCGACCTCCTCGTTCGCTCCGCAGATGATCGTCGAATCGCGATTCGTGCCGTCGCCTTCGATGAAGTGGAAGTCGCCATCGGTGGGAAAGAGCGCGGCGTCGAGCGTCATGCGCTCGTGGTATTCGCCGGGTGCTACGAAGATGCCGCCGTTCCGGCCGTGGAGCGCGGAGGCCGAGAGCCGCCGGAGCGCGGCGCCGATGGTTCGGGTCGGTCGTGCCCTGCTCGAGCCAGTGTTGTCGTCGTCGCCCCTGGCCTGATCGACGTAGAACACCGGCCCGGTGGCGACGAGCGGCCGGATGGGCTGGCAACTCGCCGTATCGGGCGCGGCGGCGGAAAACGCGTTCAAGCCGCCCGCGTCGTCACTGCCTTCGATCCAGTACTCGGCGATTCTCCCCGGGGTCATGTCGAGGATGCGGCCCTCGAAGATCTCCCCCGACGCGATCGCGGTGCCGCCGGGGATTCCGGGAAGCGGCCCGTGATTCCTGCGGATCATGACCATGCCGGAGTCGAATCGCGGCGCGCCCCGCCAGCGCTGGAAGATCCTGAGCACGGCACTCGAGTCGTCGTCGCCGTGGACGATCGCCTCGATCGCCACCGACGTGACCTGGCGCTCTTTCCGAACGGTGATGGCGGTGATGGCGTTGGTGGCGGCGCACGGGGCCGCCGCGACGCAGAGGAGCAGGGCGGCCAAGATTGGTCGCAAGATTGGTCGCAAGATCGGTCGCAAGATTGGTCGGTAGCTGGGTCGTCTCACGAGTTCTCCCGCACGGGCCCGGGCCCGCTCGCTGGGAGTCGAGGCTCGAGACGCGACAGCGCGACCCGATGTGCACGCGGCGCCCCGGGTTGGATGGAGATCGGCTGCGACCGGTGCTCCGAGAATGCCTCGCGGCGCGGCACCCGTGGCGCCACGGGCTCACCCCCGCCAGTCGCGCGCCATCCGCCAGCCGCCCACCGCGAGCAATCCCGCGCCCACGGTCCCCACGAGCCAGCCGAGCAGCGTGCCCGTCGCGAGCAGCGCGAGGCCACTCGCGGCGAGCGCCGGCCCGGGAGTTCCGGGAAGTGCCACCTCCCCGCCCGGGCGCGCCGCGTCCGCATCGACCCGCTTCGCACGCAGGAGCGCCACCGCGAATACCACGCCCGCACCGACGAGCACCACCGTCCCGAGCGTCGCGAGGAGATTCAACCCTCCCCACCCCATCGCCGCCGGGTAGGTGTGGATCCTCCGCGGCATCCCGGCGAGCCCCAGGAGGTGCATGGGGAGGAACGTCGCGAACGCTCCGACGAGCGTGAGCGCGAAATGGAGCTGGCCCAGGTGCGGGTCGAGCGTGCGGCCGAACAGTCGCGCGCCGTGCTGGTAGACGCCGGCCAGGAGCCCGAGCACCACGCCGCCGAAGAGCATCTCGTGCGCGTGCGCGACCCCGAAGTAGGTGCCCACCTGGCGCGCGCCGGCGGGCTGGAACGCAAGCGGCAGCGTGCTCCAGGCGCCGGTCATGAGCAGCGCCGCCATGCCGAGCGCGAACATGAGCGCGGGCGTGGCCGCCACCGGGCGGCCCCAGAGCGTCGCGAGCCAGTGGAGCACCGCCGTGCTCGCCGCGAGCGCCATGAGCGCGCCGGCGACGGGCAGGAGCGCGAGTGCGCCCGCGG
>DATDEX010000418.1:0-7599 GCA_036522895.1 Candidatus Eiseniibacteriota bacterium
AGCCGAGGCCGACCGCGAGCGCGGCGAGCGGACCGGCCGCATCGGGCGGGTCGGCGAGCCGCCGCGCGGCATCCACCGGCAGCACCATGTCGGCCGGCGCCACCACGACGACGGCATCGCAGAGCGCGGTAAGCGTGGCCATCGCGCGCTCGAGCAGCGTTCGTCCGCCGCAGCGGATGAGAGCTTTGGGCGTGCGAGCGCCGAGCCGCCGCCCCTCCCCTCCCGCGAGCAGGACGCCGAGCGTGCTCATTCAGTAGCCCGCCCGCTTGTCGACGACGTTTCGGAGCGGTGCGCCGGCGAGCCAGCGTTCGAGATTTTCGGTGAACTGCGCCATCGCCCGCTCCCAGTAGCGGGGTGCCAGGCCCGACGTGTGCGGCGTCACGATGACCTCGGGCAGGTCCCAGAGCGAGCTCGCGGCGGGGAGTGGCTCCTCGGCGAACACGTCGAGTGCCGCGCCCGCGAGCTTTCCCGACTGGAGCGCCGCGACGAGCGCCGGCTCGTCGACGAGCGCGCCGCGGCCCAGGTTCACGAGCCGGGCGCCCGGCTTCATGCGCGCGAGCTCCGCGGCACCGATCAGCCCGACGGTCTCGGGCGTGTGCGGCGCCGCGAGCACGACCCAGTCGGCCTCGGCGAGCAACTCGCCGAGGCGCGACGCCGCCCACTGCGCGTGGGCGGGGGCGGGATCGGCGGCCGGATGCCGGCGCACCGCGATCACGCGCATGCCGAGCGCGCGCGCCCGAACCGCGAGCGCCGAGCCGATCGCGCCCAGGCCCACGAGGCCGAGCGTCGATCCCGCGAGCGTGCCGATCGGGGGTGGCTCCGTCCACTGCACCGCCTGCGACCACTCGTGCGCGCGCTGGGCGTCGCGCGCGTGGTGGAGCTTGCGCGCGAACGCGAGCATCACGCCGAGCGCGTGCTCGGCCATGGCGTCGCCGTGGAGCCCGCGCGCGTTCGTCACCACGACGTCGCTCTCGACGAGCGCGGGGAACAGGACCCCGGTCACGCTCGCCGCCGTGCAGTGGATCCACTTGAGCCGGGAGGCGCGCGCGAAGTTCTCCGGCCGCACCGCGAAGCCCAGCACGATGTCGGCCTCGGGGAGCCGCGCCTCGGCCTCTTCGCGCGATGCGGGGCACCACACCTCCACCCCCGGCGCCGCGTCGGCGAGGGCGCGGGCGAGCGGGCGCGGCAGGTTCCAGATGCCGTTCGGGTAGCGGACCCACTCCAGCACGTGCGCTCGAGCCATGGCGCGGCATGTTGCCACAGGCGCCCCGCCGACGCCGCGCGGAACGGCCGCATGCGGCCTGGCAGCGACCACCCCTCGCGGCGGCGTGCGCGCGGAGGCGGGGCTTCCGCGGCCCGCCCGCCTTGCAGCCCCCCGGTGCTCCCGATTAGTCTCGCCCGTCCGTCACCGGGTACACCTTCATGCATCTCGAGGAGGCTCGATGAGCCCGCGCCGTTCCGTCGCCGCCGCCGTGGCCATGGCGACTGTCTCGCTCGCGTCCGCGGCGTGGGCCTCGCCCTGGGCGCTCAAGCCGGGCGAGTTCTACTCCGAACTCTCGGGGAGTTTCTACTCGGCCCGCAGCTTCCTCGACAACAACGACGGAACTCGTCTCACCCTCGGTGGCACGCTGGAAGAGCGGACGGTCCGGTCGCACGACGAGTTCGGCTGGAAGAAGCGCGCGTCGGTGTGGTTCGACGTGCCGGTCGTGAGCCGCACGTTCGCGGGCGACGCGGGCGGCTCGCTCACCTCGACCGGGCTCGGGGATTTCGGCTTCGGCATCCGGTACGGGATGCACCTCGGGCACGCGCCGCTCGCGATCGAGCTCGGCTGGACGGCGCCGCTCGGTGGGAACCGCCGCCTCTTCCCCGGCACCTCGGGCTCCGGCGGCGCCGACGGTACGGGTTACGGCGCACAGGCGAATGGTCCCGTGCGCGATTCGAGCGCGTTCTTCGACTCGGGGCTCCAGAGCCTGTCCGCCGCGCTCGAGTTGGGCGGCACCGCCGGCAAGCGCACGTTCTGGACGCTCGGGGGCGGCTATCGCACGCACTACGAGACGCTCGGCGCGCGCGCCCTCACCGACCGCTATGCGGACTTCGCCACCGGCGCGGTGACGCTCGGGTACTGGGCGGGAGACCACCTGCTCGTGAGCGGCAACTTCGCGGGCGAATGGTCGATGTCCCAGGGCGGCGCCTACGATCGCATCGCGGCCCCGGTCGCGGGCGCGCACGGGCCCGACCTCGAGCCGGCCACGCTGCTCGCCGGGCCGCGGCTCACCTACCGGATCGACGATCGCACCGACGTCTTCGCCGGCACGTGGCACACCGAGGGCGGGCGGAACGTGCTGCACACGGATCAGTTCTACGCCGGCATCGCCTGGAAGCAGACCGGGCTCGACCGCCTCGCGGGAGCCCTGGGAGGCACCCAGGCGCACTGACGCGGGGGACGGCGCCCCGCGCCGTCCGCTAGGAGTCGCGATTTCCAACCACCTCGCACGACTGCTCCGCGCGGCGGCCCGCTACCGGGCGGGCCTGCTCTGGGGCATCGCCTGCGTGGTGTGCGCGAACGTCGTGCAGCTCGCGCAGCCACAGGTGCTGCGCTTCGCCATCGACGATCTCTACGCGGGCGTGACCGCGGAGAAGCTCGGGCGCTACGCGCTCATCGTGATCGGCATCGCGGTCGTGGCGGGGCTCTTCCGCTTCGGCATGCGGCACTGGGTGATCGGCATCTCGCGCCGGCTCGAATTCGACCTCCGCAACGACCTGTTCGCCCACCTCCAGCGCCAGCCCGTCGAATGGTTCCAGCGGCGGCGCACCGGCGAGCTCATGTCGATCGCCACGAACGACATGGCGGCGGTGCGCATGATGCTCGGGCCGGGCGTCATGTACACGGTCAACACGCTGACCGTCGGGCTCCTGTCGGTGACGTTCATGCTGGCGATCAGCCCGCGCCTCGCGCTGGTGTCGCTGCTGCCGCTCCCGCTCGTGTCGCTGTCGGTCTGGTGGTTCGGCGACCGCATCCACCGCCGCTTCGAGAAGGTGCAGGAGCGCATGGCGCAGCTCTCCGCCCACGCGCAGGAGAACCTCGCCGGCGTGCGCGTCGTGCGTGCGTTCGGCGCGGAGGGCCGCCAGGCCGCGCGCTTCGACGCGCTGTCCGAGGACTACCGGCGCGGACACCTGGACCTGATCCGAGTCGCCGGCGTGTTCCAGCCCTCGCTCGCGTTCTGGAGCGGCGTCGGCGCGCTGCTCGCGATCTGGATCGGTGGCCGCGAGGTGATCGCCGGGCACATCACGCTCGGCCAGTTCGTGGCGTTCACCGTGTACCTCGGCATGCTCAACTGGCCCATGGTGGCGCTGGGCTGGGTGATCAACATCTTCCAGCGCGGCTCGGCGTCGTTCCGCCGGATCACGACGCTGCTCGACGAGGCTCCCGCCGTCGCGAGCGCGCGCGGCGCGCTCCGGCCGCCGGCGGTCGCGCGCGGCGACCTCGAGTTCCGCGACCTCACGTTCCACTACCCCGGGGCCGCGGGCCCCGCGCTGGTGCGGCTCTCGTTCCACGCGCCCGCGGGCACCACGGTCGCGCTCGTGGGGCGCACCGCCTCGGGCAAGAGCACGGCGCTGGCCCTCCTGCCGCGACTGTTCGATCCGCCCGCGGGGACCGTGTTCGTGGACGGGCACGACGTGCGCACGCTCGACCTGACGTGGCTGCGCGCCCAGATCGCGAGCGTGCCGCAGGAGCCGTTCCTGTTCTCCACCACGCTCGCCGCGAACATCGCCTACGGCGTGCCCGGCGAGGACCGCGACGCCATCGCCCGGGCCGCCGGCGTGGCGCACCTCGCCCCCGACCTCGCGGGCTTCCCCGCCGGCTTCGACACGCGCGTGGGCGAGCGCGGCATCACGCTCTCCGGCGGCCAGAAGCAGCGCACCGCCATCGCGCGCGCGCTGCTGCGCGACGCGCCCATCCTGCTCCTCGACGACTGCCTGTCGAACGTGGACACCCACACCGAGGAGGCGATCCTGGGCGAGCTGCGGCGCGAGATGCGCCGGCGCACGACGCTGCTCGTCTCGCACCGGGTGAGCACGGTGCGCGAGGCCGACCTGATCCTCGTGCTCGACCGCGGCGAGGTGGTGGAGCGCGGCCGCCACGCCGAGCTCCTCGCGCGGGGTGGTCACTACGCGGCGCTCCACCAGGCGCAGCAGCTCGAAGAGGAGATCGCCGCGTCATGACGGTGCACGACGTCGAGCTCGAGGAGGGCAGCGCCAAGGCCTACGACCATCGGCTCGCGCGCCGGCTGCTCGCGACGCTCCGCCCCTACCGCGGTCAGGTCGCGGGCGCCGTGGTCGTGACGCTCGCGGCGGCGGGCGTGCAGCTCGCCTACCCGTGGCTCACCAAGGAGGCCATCGACCTCGGCATCCGCCACCGTGACACGTACATCCTCGATCGCATCGCGCTCGCCTACCTCTCGGCGCTCGCCATCGGCATGGGCCTCGGCTACCTGCAGACCCAGATCATGCAGCGCGTCGGACAGAGCCTCATGCGCGACCTGCGCGCGAGCGTGTTCCGCCACCTCCAGCGGCTGCCCGTGGCGTACTTCGACCGCCAGCCGGTGGGCCGGCTCATGACCCGGGTCACGAACGACGTCGACGTGCTGAACGAGATGTTCACCGCCGGGGTCGACGCGCTGTTCGGCGACCTGTTCATTCTCGTCGGCATCGTCATCGCGATGGCGAAGTTGAACGTCGAGCTGCTCGTGGTCACGTTCTCGGTGCTGCCGCCCATGATCCTGCTCACGCTCACGTTCCGCTCGCGCGTGCGGAAGGCGTTCCGGGCGGTGCGGTCGTGCCTCGCGCGCCTGAACGCGTTCCTGAACGAGAACCTCGGCGGCATGAGCACGGTGCAGCTCCTGGGCCGCGAGGCCCGCAACCACGACCAGTTCCGGGCCATCAACGCCGACCACCGCGACGCGAACCTGCGCGCGAACAACACGCACGCCGTGTTCTTCCCGCTGCTCGAGTTCGTGAGCGCCATGGCGCTCGCGCTGATCGTCTGGTACGGCGGCCGCCAGGTGATGTGGACGGGGATCACGCTCGGCACGCTCGTGGCGTTCATCCAGTACACGCAGCGCTTCTTCCGCCCGCTCTCGGACCTGTCGGAGAAGTACGGCATCCTGCAGCAGGCGATGGCGTCCGCCGAGCGCATCTTCGAGCTGCTCGACACCCCCGTGGACCCGGCCGCGGTGGAGTTGCCGGGGGCGGGCACGGCCGAGGGCGCGGGGGCCGGCGACGCGACCGGCTGGCCGGCTCCGGGAGCGGACGGGGCGCCCGCGTTTCCGGCCCTCGCCGGAACGGGCGCGAACGGCGCCGTGACCGGACCGGCGGCGCGACCCGGGGTGAGGGTGGAGTTCGACCACGTCTGGTTCGCCTACCTGGGCGAGCAGTGGGTGCTCGAGGACGTGAGCTTCACGATCGAGCCCGGCGAGCGCGTCGCGGTGGTGGGGGCGACCGGGTCCGGCAAGACCACGCTCACGAGCCTGCTCCTGCGCTTCTACACCCCCCAGCGCGGCGAGATCCGGGTCGACGGCCGCCCGCTCGCGGACTGGGAGCCGGCCGCGCTGCGCCGCCGGATCGGGCTCGTGCTCCAGGACGTGTTCCTCTTCTCCGGCACCGCGCTCGGAAACCTGACGCTCGGCGACCCGCGGGTGAGCCCGGAGCGGGCGCGGGCGGCGGCCGCCGAGGTGCATGCCGACGCCGTCGTGGAGCGGCTCCCGGGCGGGTACGCCGCCGAGGTTCGCGAGCGCGGGGCGACGCTCTCGGCCGGCGAGAAGCAGCTCCTCGCGTTCGCCCGCACCCTCGCCCGCGACCCGGAGCTGCTCGTGCTCGACGAGGCCACCTCGAGTGTCGACACACACACCGAGCGGCTCATCCAGTCCGCGCTGCGCCGCCTGCTCGCCGGGCGCACGAGCCTGGTGATCGCGCACCGGCTCTCGACGATCCACGACGTGGAGCGGATCGTGGTACTCCACCATGGGCGCATACGCGAGGCGGGAACGCACGCCGAGCTCCTCGCGCTGGGCGGTCTCTACCACCGATTGGTACGTCTCCAGTACCTCGGCAGCGCCTCGGAGCCACCCGCGAACGTCGCGCAGGGTTCTTGAAGGGACCGGTTGTCGTGCAACGTGCAACTCGCTCGACGAAAAACCGGTAAGCGCGGTCGCTCGGCGTTCGATCGGCGTTGACTCGCCCTAGTCCCGTCACTAAACTCTGTTCCGTCACTCCGCTCTCCCTCTCTCTCTCTCTCCGGAGGTGACTTCATGCAGTTGGGACGGAAGATCCGTGACTTGCGGCTACGCCGCGGGCTCACGGTACAGCAGTTGGCGGAAGCCACCGGACTCTCGAAAGGTTTCGTGAGTCAGGTGGAGAATGGCCGTACCTCCCCTTCGCTCGCGACCCTGTACGACCTGGCCAAGTCTCTCGAGACGTCGGTCGCGTACCTGGTCGTCGAAGAGGACCAGGTTCCCTACGTGGTGCGCCGCAACGAGCGGCCCAACATGAGCATCAACGGGAACGCCTCCCGGGTCGAGGTGATGTCCGCGCAGCCGCGGCGAAACCTCGAGCTGTTGCAGGTCGAGCTGCCCGCAGGCGTCGCGATGAGCGACAAGCGGCATTTCCACCACGGTGAGGAAGTCGTGCTGTGCGTCGAAGGCCGCGTCAACCTCGCGTGCGGCGAGCATGTCGTCATCCTCGAGGCCGGCGACTCCTGCCACTTCGATGGGCGCGTGCCGCACTCGATCGAGAATGCCGGTGACGTTCCGGTGCGGCTGCTCATCGCCCTCACACCCGCCGCGTTCGAGCCGCTCATGCGGACGCGGGGCGACAACGCGCACGGACACACGGTGGACTCGGCCATCCTCGACACGGTCACCTGATCCGGTCACACGCTGGAAGAGGCGGCGGCCCGGAACGGCCGCCGCCTCGTCGTCTTTTCGGCAGGGAGGCTGAACGGCGGTGACACCCCTCGCGAGCGCCTGGCGGGATTTCCGCGACGCCGCCCGACTGTTCTCGCGCCCCGCGCGCCTCTACCTCGGGGCCGAGTTCCTCATGTGGACCGCGCACGGGATCTTCTCGGTCCTCTTCAACCTGTACCTGGTCGAGGCCGGCGCGAGCGAAGCGTTCGTGGGGCGCGCCATCTCGGCGAGCGCGATCGGCATGGTGGTCGCGGCGTTGCCGGCCGGCTCGCTCGCGGATCGCTGGGGACGGCGGCGCACGCTCATGCTCGGCGCCGTGCTCGAGGGGCTCGGTCACGTGCTGCGCGCGTCTTCGACGCACGGCTCGCTCGTGCTCGGGGCGGGCTTCGTGGCGGGGCTCGGCCAGTCGCTGTTCCAGATCGCCGCCGCGCCGTTCCTCACCGACCATTCCACGCCGCGCGAGCGCACGCACCTCTTCAGCACGTTCTTCGCGAGCGCGCTCCTGGCGGGCGTGTTCGGGAACGCCGTGGGCGGGGCGCTGCCGTCGCTCGTGCGCGCCGTGGCCCCCGGCACCACGCTGTTCGCCGCCTACCGGGTCGCGCTGCTCGCCGGCGCCCTGTGCGCGGCCTCCGCGGCG
>DATDEX010000419.1:0-2861 GCA_036522895.1 Candidatus Eiseniibacteriota bacterium
CGGTCCCGCCCACACCCGGCCGCCCGCCCGGCGCGGGCACCGCCGAGCGCGGCTGGCTCCACTGCGGGCCGCACGGCGCCGGGCACTTCGTCAAGATGGTCCACAACGCCATCGAGTACGGGATGATGGCGGCATACGCCGAGGGCTTCAATCTGCTGCGCCACGCCGGTGCGGGCGCCGCGCGCGCGGGCGTGGCGGCGGACGCCGAAACGACGCCGCTCCGCCACCCCGAGCACTACCGCTACGACTTCGCGCTCGCGGACATCGCCGAGCTCTGGCGGCGCGGGAGCGTGATCCCGTCGTGGCTCCTCGACCTGAGCGCCCAGTCGTTCGCCCAGGACGCGACGCTCGAGCGCTTCGCCGGGCGCGTCTCGGACTCGGGCGAGGGCCGCTGGACGCTCGCCGCGGCGAACGACCTGGGCGTGCCGGTCTACGTGCTCGCCGCGGCGTTGTTCGAGCGCTTCGCATCGCGCGGCGAGAGCGAGTTCCAGAACCGGCTGCTGTCGGCACTCCGCTGGCAGTTCGGGGGGCACGCGGAGAAGCCGCACGCATGAGCCACGAACGCTCCGACGCCCTCGTGTTCTTCGGCATCACCGGCGACCTGGCCTACAAGAAGATCTTCCCGGCGCTCCATGCCATGGCGCGCCGCGGCATGCTCGACCTGCCGGTGGTGGGCGTGGCGTCGAGCGCCATGACGCGGGAGGCGCTCGTCGAGCGCGCGCGCGCCAGCATCACGCAGTACGGCGGCGGGGTCGACGAGCCGGCGTTCGCGGCGCTCGCGGCCTCGCTCTGCTACGTGCAGGGGAACTACCAGGAGCCCGGCACCTACCAGGCGCTGCGCCAGGCCCTCCGGGGCGCGCGCGCCCCGCTTCACTACCTCGCGATCCCGCCGTCGCTGTTCGGCACCGTGGTCGAGGGCCTCGCGGGCGCCGGCTGCGCGGAGCGCGCGCGCGTCGTGCTCGAGAAGCCGTTCGGGCGCGACCTCGAATCCGCCCGCGCCCTGAACGCGACGCTCCACCAGCGCTTCGACGAGAGCGCGATCTTCCGCATCGACCATTACCTCGGCAAGGAGGCGGTGCAGAACATCCTCTACTTCCGCTTCGCGAACGCGTTCCTCGAGCCGATCTGGAACCGCAACTACGTCGAGGACGTGCAGATCACCATGGCGGAGCAGTTCGGCGTCGAGGGCCGCGGCAAGTTCTACGAGGAGACGGGCGTGCTGCGGGACGTGGTCCAGAACCACCTGCTCCAGGTCGTCGGCTTCCTCGCCATGGAGCCGCCCTCCGGCTCGTACGCCGAGGCGATCCGCGACGAGCAGGCGAAGGTGATGCGCAGCATCGAGCCCGCCTCGCCGGACCGGCTCGTGCTGGGGCAGTTCGAGGGCTACCGCGCCGAGGACGGCGTCGCGCCGAACTCGTGCGTGCCCACGTACGCGGCGCTCGAGCTGTACGTGAACTCGTGGCGCTGGGCGGGCGTGCCGTTCCACCTGCGCGCGGGCAAGCGGCTCGCCACCACCGCGACCGAGGTGCGCGTCCGGCTCAAGGCCCCGCCGCAGGTCGTGTTCCACGAGGCGCTGCCCTCGATGGGGAACCACGTGCGTTTCCGGCTCGGGCCCGACGTCGCGATCGCGCTCGGCGCCTCGGCCAAGCGGCCGGGCGAGGGCATGGTGGGGCAGGCCACGGAGCTGTCGGTGGCCCGGATGCACACGAGCGACGAGATGGACGCGTACGAGCGGCTGCTCGGCGACGCGATGGACGGCGACGCCACGCTGTTCGCCCGCCAGGACGTCGTGGAGGCGGCGTGGGGGATCGTGGAGCCGATCCTGCGCTGCGGCGGCCAGCCCGTGCCCTACGCGCCCGGCACGTGGGGACCGCCGGGCGCCGACCGGCTCACGCGGGACGATGGCGGCTGGGCGAACCCGGCATGAACGTGCTCGTGGTCGACGTCGGAGGCACGCACGTCAAGCTCCTCGCCACCGGCCGCCGCACCCCGATCAAGCTCGATTCGGGCGCCAACCTGACGCCGCGCGAGATGGTCCGGCGCGTGCGCGAGGCCGCCGCGGGCTGGCGCTACGACGTCGTCACCGTCGGCTACCCGGGGCCGGTCGTGCGCGGCCGCCCGCTCGCCGAGCCGCACAATCTCGCCCCGGGCTGGCTCCGGTTCGATTTCGCGCGCGCGTTCGGCTGTCGGGTGCGGATCGTGAACGACGCCGCGATGCAGGCGCTCGGGAGCTACGACGGCGGGCGCATGCTGTTCCTGGGCCTCGGCACCGGCCTGGGGAGCGCGCTCGTCGACGCCGGCGTCGTCTCGCCGCTCGAGCTGGCGCACCTGCCGTACCGGGATGGCCGCACGTTCGAGGACTACCTGGGCGTGCGCGGGCTCGAGCGCATCGGCCACTCGAAGTGGCAGAAACACGTGGCGCTCGTCTCGGAAATGCTCCGCCGCGCGCTCGTGGCGGACCACGTCGTGCTCGGCGGGGGGAACGTGAAGAAGTTGAAGCGCCTGCCGCCCCACACGCGCCGCGGCGACAACGCGAACGCGTTCCGGGGCGGGTTCCGGGTGTGGGCCGCGGCGCGCTGACGTTCCGGCTCGTGCTGCCCGTGCCCGCGGCGGAAGCGTTCGCCTGGCACGAGCGACCGGGGATTTCCGCGAGGCTCGCGCCGCCGTGGGTGGTCGAGCGCGGACGCCCGGGACCGCTCGCGGACTGCTCGCACGTGCGGCGCGTAGTTCCCGAAGGCGCGGGCTGTGTACTCGAAGACCGGCTCGAGTGGCGGCGGGCGTCCGGGCCGTTCTCCGCGGCGGCCGATGCGCGGCTCGCGCGCGAGCTCGCGCGGCGCTTCGCGTGGCGGCACCGGGTGACG
>DATDEX010000420.1:0-5480 GCA_036522895.1 Candidatus Eiseniibacteriota bacterium
GGTCGCCGGCCTTGCGGCCGCGGGGGTCGTCGTGGCCGCGGTCTTCGTGGCCCCACCGTCGGCGCCCGCCGCAGGCTTCGACGGCGCGCTCGCCGCGCGCTTCGCCGCCGTGGTCGCCGTGCTCGCTACGCCCTCCGCGCCGTCACCCTCCGCGATCTCGCCCAGGAGGTCGCCCACCTTCACGATCTCGCCCGCCTTCCGCGCATGCGAGAGCACGCCCGACGCATCGGCCACGATCTCGACCGCGGCCTTGTCGGTCTCCAGCGTGGCGATCGGTTCGTCCGTGCGCACGGTCGCGCCGTCCGCCTTGAGCCACTCCACGAGCGTCGCTTCCGAGATGGACTCGGCGAGCCGCGGCACCTTCACCTGAACGCTCACCTCTCGCCCTCCCCCCTGCCGCCGTCCCTGCGGATTTCGGCGAACGCCACGCTCACGCCGTTCGAGCCGTTCACGGGGCTCGTGCCGTCGCCGAGGGCGGCCTCGATCAGCGCCGCCTCCTGCTGCTGGTGCGTGGCGTAGAACCCGGTGGCGGGCGATGCGGAGCTCCGCCGCGCGATGAAGCGCAGCATGTCCCCGGCCGGCACGACGGCCTCAAGCCGGTGGCGGAGCGCGCGCCACGCGCCCATGTTCGCCGGCTCTTCCTGCACCCAGCCCACGTCGCGTGCAAGCGGATAGCGGGTGAACACGGCCGCGAGCTCGGCCGCCGGGAACGGGTAGAGCTGCTCCAGGCGCACGAGCGCCGTGTCGAGGAGGCCGCGCGCCTCGCGCGCCTCGCGGAGCGCGTAGTGGACCTTACCGGTGGTGAGCCGGATGCGCCGGACGCGCTCCGGATCGGCGAGCGCGTCGTCGAGCACCGACCGAAACGTGCCGCCGGTAAAGTCGGCCACCGGCGAGACCGCGAGCTTGTGCCGGAGCAGGCTCTTGGGGCTCATGATCACGAGCGGCTTCCGGAACGGCCGATGGAGCTGGCGCCGGAGCGCGTGAAAGAGCTGCACCGGCGTGGTGAGATTACAGACCTGAAGGTTCTTGTCCGCGCAGAGTGCCAGGAAGCGCTCGAGGCGCGCGCTCGAGTGCTCCGGGCCCTGGCCCTCGTAGCCGTGCGGCAGGAGCAGCGTGATCCCGCTCATGCGCCCCCACTTGGCCTCGCCCGACGCGATGAACTGGTCGATCGCCACCTGCGCCACGTTCGCGAAGTCGCCGAACTGCGCCTCCCAGACGACGAGCGTGTGCGGGTCGGCGGTGCTGATCCCGTACTCGAACCCGAGCACCGCCGCCTCGCTCAGCATGGTGTCCACCACCTCGAAGCGGCCCTGCTCGGGGACCAGGTGCTCGAGCGGCACCCAGCGGCGCCCGTCCTCGTTGTCGAACAAAGCCGCGTGCCGGTGCGTGAACGTCCCCCGCCCGGTGTCCTGCCCGGTGAGCCGGACGTTCCGCCCTTCGAGCAGCAGCGTGCCGTAGGCGAGCGCCTCGCCCAGCGACCAGTCGATGCGGTCCTCGAGGAACATGCGGCGGCGCTCGGCGGCGAGCTGCGCGATCTTCCGGTGCGGGTGGAAGTCGTCGGGCAGGCGCGTGACGCCGTGGAGCACCTGCTCCAGCGTCTCGCGCGGGGCACGCGTGTCGGCGCTCCAGTCGTCGCCCGCCCACTCGAGCCCGCGCCAGGTGCCGTGCGGCTCGCGCCGCACCGGAACCACGGGCTCGCTCGAGGCGCGACGGTGCGCGGCGCGGAACGTGCCCTCCAGCTCCTTCTCCATCCGCTCGACGGCACCCGCGTCCAGCACGCCGGAGCGCACGAGCTTGTCGGCGTACTGGCGGGCGGCGGGCACGTGGGCGGCGATCGCCTTGTACATCACCGGCTGCGTGAACGTGGGGTCGTCGAGCTCGTTGTGGCCGTGCTTCCGGTAGCACACGAGATCGATGCAGACGTCGCGCTTGAAGCGCATGCGGTACTCGAGCGCCAGCGTCATGGCGTGCACGCACGCCTCCGGGTCGTCGCCGTTCACGTGCAGCACGGGCGCGTCGACGACGCGCATGATCGCGGACGGGTAGCGGCTCGTCCGCGCATCGTGGGGCGAGGTGGTGAAGCCGACCTGGTTGTTCACGACCACGTGGATCGTGCCGCCCGATTCGTAGGCCGGCAGCTGCGAGAGCGCCAGCGTCTCGGGCACGATGCCCTCGCCCGAGAACGCCGCGTCGCCGTGGATCAGCACCGGGATGCCGCGCTCGCGGGCATGGTCGGCCATCATCTCCTGGCGGGCGCGCATCGCGCCGAGCACCACCGGGTTCACGAACTCGAGATGGCTCGGGTTGTAGTAGAGCGAGAGCCGCACGCGGCGGCCGTCCGGCGTGACGTGGTCGGAGGAATACCCGAGGTGGTACTTGACGTCGTCGTGGCCCTGCACGTCGGGCGGCGCGAACGCCGACTCGAACTCGCTGAAGATGTTGTCGAGCGGCTTCTTCATGATGTTGGCGAGGAAGTTGATGCGGCCGCGGTGCGGCATGCCGATCGTGAGCTGCTCCACCCCCAGCCCGGCCGCGCCCGCCACGAGCGTCTCGAACATCGGGATGAGCGAGGCGCCGCCCTCGAGCGAGAATCGCTTCTGCCCGGTGTAGCGCGCGTGCAGGAACTGCTCGAAGCCGTCGGCCGCGAGGAGCGCGCGCAGGATCCCGACCCGCGCCGGGTCGGCGAGCTGCGGCCGGTTGCGCGTGCTCTCCATCCGCGCCTGGAGCCATTCGCGCTGCTGGGCGTCGGGGATGTCCATGAACTCGGCCCCGAGCGTGCCGCAATAGGTCTCGCGCAGCGCCTCGATGAGCTGGCGGAGCGTGCCGTGGAACTCGCCGTGGAGCGGCACGTGCACCTCGCGGTCCAGGTCCGCCTCGCCGAGGCCGAACGCGGCCAGCTCCAGGAACGGGTGCGTGCTCGCGGCGTCGCTCCCGAGCGGGTCGAGACGCGCCACCAGGTGCCCGAACTCGCGGTAGGCATGCACGAGCGCGTACGCGCTGTCCGATCCCCCGGCCGCCGGCGGGCGGCGGTCGCCGAGCTCGACCCCGGCAAAGAAGAGCGCCCAATCCTCGGGCACGGAGCGAGGATTCTCCAACCAGCGGCGGTGCTGCTCGTCGATGTAGTCGGCGTTCGCCCGCAGGATGAAATCGACACGCCCGGACATGGGAACCCTCAGTGGTAACGTCGGATGCGCGGCCACTCCCAGCGCGCTTCCTGCCGGCATGGGGGCCACGGGCGGGTCAAGCTAGCACGAACCGAGCCGTCCATGACGCGTTTGTTCTCCCGCTGGACAACGAGCGGCCGTCACCGTCGGTTGGATGCGGCGCCGGCCGTGGCGGGTCCGAACAGCAGGCGATCGAACCAGTCCCGGTTCTCCTCCATCGCGGCCCGGATCGCCTTCGGCTTGTTCAGGCCGTGTCCGAAGCCCGGGAACACCGTGAGCCGGGTCTCGACGCCCACGTCCACGAGCGCCCGGTAGAGCTCGCGCGCGTTCGGCGTCGGCACGCGCGCGTCCGCGCCACCGTGCTGAATGAGCACCGGCGTTCTCGCGCCCGAGCGCACCGTGGTGATGGGCGACGTGGTGGCGTAGATCGCGGGATCGTCCCAGGGCGTGGCCTTCAGGTACTGCGGCGTGAACGGCGTGATGTCGGTGTTGGCGTAGTAGGTCATCCAGTCCGAGATGCCCGCGCCCACCGAGATGGCCTTGAATCGACGCGACTCGTGCGTGGCGAGAAAGGCCGAAATGTAGCCACCCTGGCTCCAGCCCATGACGCCCACGCGCGTCGAGTCGACGAGGCCCGCGCGCGCCAGCGACTCGATCCCCGAGACGACGTCCCACGCGTCCCCCACGCCGAGGTTCCGCACGTTGAGCGCGCGAAACGCCGCGCCGTAGCCGGCGCTCCCGCGATAGTTGGGCTCGAGCACGAGCGCGCCCTTCGCGAGCCAGTGCTCGACCGGATAAACGTACGTCGCGGCGAAGCGTGTCGGGCGCGACACGCCCGTGGGGCCGCCGTGGATCATCACGAGCAGTGGCCGGCGCGAGCCCGGCCTCCAGCCCGGGGGCTTGCGGAGCACGCCCTCGATCCGCGTGCCGTCCCGGCTCGTCCAGGCCACCACCTCACTCGTGCCGAGCGTCCAGCCGGCGAGTTGATCGGAGAGCCGGGTGAGCGCGATGCCGGGCTCGCCCACGCGGGCCATGAACACTTCCGGGTAGTGCGCGGCGTCGCCGGCCAGGTACGTGACGAAGCCGCCGTCGCGGGTGAGATTCCAGCCGCTGCCCGTCCAGCCCTCCGCGGGCGCCAGGCGCGTCGCGACGCCGGTCCCGGGATCGAGCCGGTAGAGGTACGCGGCCGTTTTCATATTGGCGGCGAACCAGATCCCCGCGGGGGTCCACGCCACGAGCGAGACGTCCTCGTCGAAGCCGCGCGTCAGGAGCGACGGCGGGCCTCCGTCCGCAGGCACGACGGCGATCATCCCGTTCGCGTAGTACCACGCGGGATCCTCCGCCGCCGTCTCGAACGCGATGCGCGTGCCGTCGGGCGACCACACCGGGTGCGCGTCGGGGCTCCGCCACGTCACGAGCGGGGTGACGCGCCCGTTCGCCACGTCCACCACCGAGATCTCCTTCGTGCTGTCCGCGGCGAGCGCGTCGTGCGCCTGGTGGTCGAACGCGATCCGCTTGCCGTCGGGCGACCAGCCGAAATCGCTCACCGCCCAGCCGCCCGTCGTGAGCCGCTTGCCGCGCGCGCCGCCCAGCGTGTGGAGCCACAGGTTGGCGCCGCCGCGATCGCTGTCGCGCTCGAGCTCGCCGTAGCGCTTGTCGCGATCCTTCCGCACGTCGTCCTTCCCCTCGGGTGCCGTGTAGGCCACGCTCCCGCCGTCGGGCGACCAGGCGAACGCGGTCACGCCCTCGTCTGCGGCGGTGAGTTTTTCCGGCTCGCCGCCGCGCATGTCGAGCCACCACACCTGGCGCTTCTCGGTCCGCTCGGAGAGGAACGCGAGCTTCGCGCCGTCGGGAGACCACGCCGGCGCGGTATTGGATTTGGTCCCGAACGTGAGGGGCCGCACCGTCCGCTTCGCGACGTCGGCGAGCCAGAGTTGCGTGACGTACGCGTTCCCCACCATGTCGGTGTCGCGCACGGTGTAGGCCACGAAGCGGCCGTCGGGCGATGCGACCGGCGAGCCGGCGCGGCGAAGCGCGAGCATCTGATCCACCGTGGGCTCGCCGGCGAGCGCGCGGGTGGCGAGCGAGAGAACCGCGAGCAGGGCAAGGCTCGCGAGCAACGTGTGCCGGTGGGCAGCGCGTGGATCGGGGCGCATCGATTCTCCTCGGCGGGCTCGACTCCGGAATGCGTACGTCGGAAGGGACGAGGGCCGCGATGCTGCCGCAACCTCGCCGCGCGCGCCAGCGGCGGCCTGCTGCGACGGCCCGCCGCGCCACTGCAGTCCGCACCCGCGAGGCTTGCAGAACGCGGCGCCC
>DATDEX010000421.1:0-7530 GCA_036522895.1 Candidatus Eiseniibacteriota bacterium
CAGCAGGCGCGGAGCGGCGTCGCGGCGTGGGCCCCGTGCTCGAGCGCGGCCAGCGCCTCGGCGAGCACGCCCGCGGCATCGAGTGCCCCCGCGCGGTGGCGCGCGTCGGCGTTCGTCCCCTCGGCGTTCGCTCCGTCCACCGCCTTTGCACCACCAGTATGACCGTCCGCGATCTCGCGGAGCCCCGCGGCCAGCGCCATCAGGGCACCCGCCAGGTTGCCGCTGTCGACGGTCGAGACGTAGCGCGGGGCGAGCGGGGCGAGCGACTGCGTGTCGTACCAGTTGAGCAGGTGTCCCTGGTGACGCTCGAGCGCCTCGACGGTCGTGAGCGTGCGCTCGATCCGACCGGCGAGCGCCTCCGTGTCGAGGTAGCCGAGGTCGTACGCGGCGAGCGTGGAGAGGAGCCCCATGCCGATGTTGGTGGGCGAGGTGCGGTGCGCGACGCGCAGCTCCGGCACCTCCTGGATGTTGTCGGGGGGGAGCCAATGCTCCTCCTCGGTGACGAAACGCTCGAAGTAGTGCCAGGTCCGGCGAGCGATGCGGCGCAGCTCCACCGCGTCGTCCGAGCCGAGCGCGAGGCTCCGCGGGACGACCGGCCGGCTGAGCCACCACGCGACGACGGGGGAGACGAGCCAGGCGGCGAGGAACGGGAGCGCCAGCGGCAGCGCACGGGCGCGCAGCGGGAGCACGCCGAGCAGCACGAGCAGCGCGGCCGCGGGGCCGGCCCACATCTCGGCCAGGAACACGCGCAGCCCCTGGCTCGCGAGCAGCCCGGCCGCGCGCGCGGCAGTGGCCGCCGCGGTCTCCCACTCGAGGAGCCGGCGCTGCGTGATCACCATTCGTACGAGCGTCAGGACGATGGCGTGGAGCATCTCGTAGGCGTGGTTCGCGAGCAGCATGATCTGCAGCAGCACCTGCGCGCCCGCGCTCTCCAGCTCGGCCCACACGTCGTGCAGGAACACGCCCAGCGGCTGCTGCGGGCGCGGGCCGGCGGCGAAGTGCACCAGGGGCGGGACCAGCGGGAACGCGAGCACGGCGAGCGCGGCGAGCGTCCAGCCGAGCGGCGGGCCCGGGAGCCAGGTCCACGCCGACGCGAGGATCACCACCATGGCCGGCGCCACGAGGCTCCGCCTGAGGTTGTCGAGGATCTTCCAGCGGCTGATGAGCGGCAGCCGGTTGCGCTCGAGCCCCTGCCGCGTCGGCACGAGTGGCAGCAGGCAGAACAGGATCTGCCAGTCGCCCCGCACCCAGCGGTGCTGCCGGCGCGAGTGGGCGAGCACGCTCGAGGGGAAGTCGTCCACGAGCTCCACGTCCGACACCAGCGCGGAGCGGGCGAACAGCCCCTCGAACAGATCGTGCGAGAGCATCGCGTTGTCCGCCACGCGACCCTCGAGCGAGGCGCTGAAGCTGTCCACGTCGTACAGACCCTTGCCGGTGAAGCTGCCTTCGCCGAACAAATCCTGATACGTATCGGACACCGCGGTCGTGTAGGGATCGACGCCGGTGTGGCCGGCGTAGGCGCGCGCGAACAGCGAGCCCGCGGCGCTCGCCATGGTCACGCTGACCCGCGGCTGCAGGATGCCGTAGCCCTCGACGACGCGCCGGAGCGCGGGGTCGAAGCGCGGGCGATTGAGCGGATGCTCGATCACCCCGATCAGCTCGCGGGCCGCGTCGCGCGGCAGATGGGTGTCGCTGTCCAGCGTGATGCAGTAGCGAATGCTCGGCAGGATGCGCGGCTCGCCTACCTGCACGTAGAAGCTCGTGTCGGTCGCGCCGCGCAGCAGCCGGTTGAACTCCTCGATCTTCCCGCGCTTCCGCTCCCAGCCCATCCAGACGCCCTCGCCGGCGTTCCACCGCCGCGCGCGGTGAAAGAGATGGAACCGGTCGCGGGTGTCCGGCGCGTACCGGGCGTTGAGCGCCTCGATCCCCGCGACCCCGGCGGCGAGCACCTCGGTCTCTCCCGGCAGCGACTCGGCGGCCGCGTCCGGGAAATCGGTCAGCAGCGCGAAGTGGATGTGCGGATCGGTGTTTCCGAGCGCCTGCACCTCGAGGTGCTCGACCAGGGCGCGCACGCCATCGACCGAGGAGATGAGCGTGGGCACGATCACCATCGTGCGCGCCGTCTCCGGCACCCCGTCGCGCAGGTCCATGCGCGTGAGCGGCAGCGGCCGAACGAGCCGGTGGACGATGCGGTGCATGAGCGCGACGGCGATCTCGCTCGCCGGGATCAGCGCGACCGCCCCCACCCAGCCCCAGATCGATGGCCGCGCGGACGCCGCTCGCGCCACCGCCACGGCGGCCGCCACCCCGAGCGCCGTGAGCCCGGCCAGTGACCCGAGATAGAACGGCGTGGCGTGCGCGAACAGCAGGCGCATCAGCCGCCGCCGGAGCGGCGGCCGCGAGGCCACGTCGCTCTCGAGCTGGCGGCGGCCGCCGCCGATCAGGTGGTAGCCCACGTGTGCCATGCGCGGATCGACGTCCGGCGTCTCGGCCGCCTGCCGCGCGCTCTCGATCGCCCGCAGCGCGACGCGCACCTGGGCCTCCCCGCTCGGCTCGGCCAGCGCCTCGACCGCGTGGCGATACCGATCGCGGCTCGCGAAGCTCATCCGGGCGTAGAGGCCCGGCGGGTCGCGGCGCAGGATCTGCTCGATCAGGCTCGAGCGCTCGATGTACTCGTTCCAGTCGAGCCCGGCGCAGAGCCGCAGGCTCGTGATGGAGTTGCCCATCGAGAGGTGGTTCATCGCCTGCCGCTGATGGTCGGCGCGCACCGCCTCCTCGACCGTCACCCCCTCGGCCTCCAGCCGCTCCTCCACCTGCTTCCGCAGCTCGGCGGCTCCGGCGCCGTACTCGCGCATGCGCTGGAGCAGCTGGTCCACGAACGCGACGTGCAGGACTTCGGGGAGCGGCGGCGGGTGGGCCCCCGGCCGCGCGCTCTCGAAGCTCGCGAAGCACTGGTCCGCCGCCCGGCGGCCGGCGCGGCTCGCGAGCAGTTCCTCGGAGAGCCGGCGCAGGTGCTCGATCAAGGCGAGCTTGAGCATGCTCGGCCACGCCCACAGCTCGCCGATGCTGAGCGGGGCGACCGTCTGGTAGGCGTTCATGAACCGGTCGAGCCGCTGGGCGTCCAGCCGGGCATCGCTGTAGCGGAGGAGCTCGACGGCCATCGCGTAGACCCGCGCGGTGCCCACCCGCCCGCGCGCCGCGAGCTTCGGGAGCTCGAGGTAATACCGGGTCGGGAGGCAGCGGCGAACCTCGCGCAGCTCGCCCTCCACGAGGTGGAAGTTGTCGAGCAGCCACTCCGCCGCCGGCGTGCCGCCCTCGCCGCGCCGTACATCCGCGGCGAGCGTGCGATAGGCGAGGCGGAGCACGCGCGCGTCGTCCGAGAGGCGGCGCAGCAGGCGCGGCGGGCCCCGTCGCGGATCGCGGGCAAGGGTGAACTCCGCCGCCAGCGCGCGGGCTCGCTCCTCCAGGCGCTCGACGCCGAGGAGCTCGCCGTGCAGGGGGCTCGAGTCGAGACCGATCGGCCGGGGGCGCGCTCCGCCCGGCAGGTCGGGGCTCGTGCGGGACGCCGGATGGCGGGCGAGGGTCATGCCGACCGTCCTTCCGGAACGGACCGCGGAGGAGTCCGCGGCCCCGGGTCGAGGCTTCGGAGGCATGGTAGCAGCTTTGCCGCGTGGGGCGCCGGAGCCTCAGGCCCGGCCCGGGGCGCGTTCCGACTCGGTCCAGGTCCGGAGCGCATGGCGGATCGTGCCGAGCGCGAAGCTCGCGGACAGGCCGCCGCCGAATCCGAACAGGCCGAAGCGCCGCCCGACCGAGAGCGCGGCCGGGTGGAGGGCGAGTGCCAGCGGGATCGAGGCGCTGGTCGTGTTGCCGAAGCGGCCGCCCGCGTCGAGCACCTCGCCGCGGAAGCCACGCTCGCGCCACTGCTTGATGATCGAGGCGTTGAGCGTGAGGTTCGCCTCGTGCAGCGTGGCCAGGTCGAGATCCTCGAACCGCCATCCCGCCTTGGCGAGCGCCGCCTCGATCGCGGGCCCGCCGGTGAACGGCACGAGCACCTCGCGCACCGCCGCGCCGTTCATCGCGAGCCGGTGCCGGCCGGCGTCGATCTCCTCCTTCGTGGGGGAGGGCTCGCGCGATCCGCCCGCGGGCGCGCGGATGATGTCCGCGTGCCCGCCGTCGAGCCAGCTCCAGAACTGCGCCGGCGCGAACCAGTCCTCCTCCTCCGGAACCGCGACGCACAGCGTGGCGGTCCCGGCGTCGCCGAGCACCGTGGCGAAGCTCCGGTCGCGCCAGTTGATCGCCGCGCTCATGCGGTCGGCGCCGACGAGGAGGATGCGCCGCGCCATCCCGGCGCGGATGAGCGAGTAGCCGAGCATGAGCGACGTCACCCAGCTGCTGCATGCGAGCGAGACGTCCGCGCCCTTGAGCTCGCGTGGGGCCGCGCCTCGCCAGACCGGGATG
This sequence comes from Candidatus Eiseniibacteriota bacterium, assembly GCA_036522895.1. Lineage (GTDB taxonomy): Bacteria > Eisenbacteria > RBG-16-71-46 > RBG-16-71-46 > RBG-16-71-46 > JAIOPA01. The sequence goes on from DATDEX010000421.1 coordinate 4,459, forward strand.
CCCAGCTCGTGCTGGAGCAACGCCGCGTCCGGCGGGCTATAGAGGTAGGAGGGCGTGACGCTCGCGACCAGAATCGCGTCGATCCCGCCCGGGTCCTCGCCCGTCCGCTCGAGGAGCCGGCGCGCCGCGCGCACCGCGAGATCGATTGTGCCCTCGCCGTCGCCGCTGAAGCGCCGCTCGGTGAAGCCGATGAAGCGCCGCACCCAGCGATCGCTCGTCTCGAAGAGCTTCACTTCCTCCGGCGTCCGCTCGCCGTTCGCGGCCGCGCGCGTGCGCATCCGCTCGAGTCGCAATCGGGCCGCGACGCGGGCGTTGCTCCACACGTGCTCCGGCGCATAGGCGGAGATGCCGGCGAGGCGCATCCCATGGAGAACCGAACTCAAACGCGACCTCCCCGAGTCGGGCCAGGGGCAGCGGCCCTTGGGGTCGAGGAGGCGAAAATATCCCTCCCGCACCGATGGGTTCAACTCCCGGGCGAAGCGCGACGGGTTGGGGTAGGCTCCCCGCGTCGCGCTGCTCACCCAGACCGGGCATGGCCGGGCCCGCCACTCTCGAGGGCTCCTCCGATGCTTCCATCGCGCTCCGTGGCCTTCGGGTTCCTCGCCGGGGCGCTGCTCGCCGCCGCCCCGGCGGCCGCGAGCCTCTTGAACGTCCGCGACTACGCCACGCCGCAGGCCGCGATCGACGCCGCGCACGACGGGGACCGGGTCTATTTCCCCGCGGGCATCTACCTCATCCCGGACAGCGGGCTCGTCGTGGAGAAGCACCTCGAGCTCTTCGGGGACGGGATCGGACGCGGGGAGACGGGCACGATCTTGAAGCCGAGCTCGGTGACGGGGGACGGCAACGTGATCGTGCTCCGCTCGCACGGCGCCGAGCCGATCGGGTACGTGACCATCCGCGACCTCCGGATCGCCAACAATGGCCCCCCCGGAACACCCGGTGCGGGCCGGGGTTACGGCATTCTTCTCAGGCAGGGTGCCAGGTCGCCTGGGGTCGTGGACCGGGTGATCGTCGAGCGGGTCGTGATCGCGGCGATGGCCGCCGACGGCATTTGCATCGAGGGCGGCGACCAGTACGCCGTGATCCTCTCGTCGCTGACCGACGTGGAGGTCATCGGCTGCCGCGGGAACGGACTCGTGCTCGCGAACGGTGCGGTGATCAGCGTCGTGCGGGGGTACTTCATCGGCAACCGGCTCGCGGGCATCTTCGCGACCGCCGTCGCGTCGTTGCGGCTCGACCAGGTGTCGCTCGAGCGGAACCAGGACCGCCCCGCGGTGGACGATCCGAAGTACGACACCCAGCTCCGGATCAAGCTCTGCCACGGCTTCAACGCGCTCGGCTGCTACTTCGAGAACTTCGCCGTCGCCGCGCCGCGCGGCCGCACGACCGCCATCGTGATCGAGGGCTGTCGGGGCGGCGTGCTCCAGGGCTGCTACTTCACGCAGGCCAGTTACCTGCCCGCCTCCCGTGGCGTGCTCGCCACCGGCGGAGCCTCGACGATCACGTTCGGCGCGAACTCCTACGACCGCGTCGGCACCACGATCCAGATCGACGACTCGGCGGAGGCGCAGAGTCACGTCGTGTTCCCGCAGTGCGCGATCCGCGCGGTGCCCACCGACACGTCGGCCTACTCGCTCCGCGTCGGCAGCCGTACCGCGGGGAACGTCCTGCTCCTGCCGCGCGCGTCCGCGACCGACTCGACGCAGCGCTATTTCGACGGGCTCCGCTGGCGAAACGCGGTTCCCGGGCGCTGAGCACCCGGCGAGCGGCCGACCCCCGCACTCGGGCACCGGGCCGGCCCCGCGCCCGCACCGAGGACCGGCGGAGCGCACCGGGGCCGGTCCGGCGCAGGGACGCCGTGGACGCGGGAGCGTTCGCAGGGGCCCGGGTGCGCGGCCATCGTCACCGTAAACACGCAGGCGATTTGCCCATCGCCAGCGCTCGGGCACCGGCGTAGACTTATCGGCGATCGAAAGGACGGCCCCCATGCCCCGACACCCCTTGCCGCTCACCGCCGCGCTCGCCTGTGTGTTTGCCTCCGTGCTCGCCGCGCCCGCCGCGGCCTCCAACTGCGCCGGCACCTCGACCGGGCTCGTTCCCTTGAACGACCTCGGCGCCGGCTTCTACCAGGGAGTCCAAGGCGGCCTCTACCCGGGCGGCTCGAACCAACGCCCGGTCGCGCACAACGCCGCGGGCGTCGCGATCGCCAACGCGATCGGTCCGCTCGACACGCTCGGGGTGCCCGACGCCGCGGGCAAGGTCGTGTTCGTGTCGATCGGTTTCAGCAACGCGACGCAGGAGTTCAGCGCGTTCGTTCCCAAGTCGGACGCCGATTCGTTCCGGCGCGCGAACGTGCGCACGATCGACTGCGCGGAGGGCGGCCAGACGGCGATGATCCTCGCCCAACCCACGTCCCCCTACTGGGACACGGTCGCCACGCGCCTGCGCGGCCACGGCTCGTCTCCGAGCCAGGTGCAGGTGGCGTGGCTGAAGGACGCGAACGCCAACCCCACCGGCGGCTTCGCGGTGAATCGCGACTCTTTGGTGGCGCAATTCTTTCGCATCCTCCAGATCATGAAACAGAAGCTCCCGAACGTGAGACTCTGCTACATGACGAGCCGCATCTACGCCGGCTACGCGAGCACCACGCTCAATCCCGAGCCGTACGCCTACGAGAACGGCTTCGCGGTGAAGCAGGTGATCGAGCGCCAGCTCGCGGGCGACCCGGGACTCAACTTCGACCCCGCGAGCGGCCCGGTCGTGGCCCCGTGGGTGGCGTGGGGGCCCTATCTCTGGGCCGATGGTCTGACGCCGCGCTCGGACGGGCTGACCTGGGCGTGCAGCGAGTTCAGCACGACGGATGGAACGCACCCGTCGACCAGCGGGCGGAGCAAGGTCGCGGACAGCCTGCTCGCGTTCGTGCGCGCGGACGAGACCACGGTGCCGTGGTACTCCGTCACCACGCTCGCGGTGGCGCCCCCGGGCGGCTCACCCGCGACCGCCGCGGGGATCCGGGCCTGGCCGAACCCGGCGCGGAGCCGGGTCACGTTCGTGCTGCCGCCCGCGGCG
>DATDEX010000422.1:0-5253 GCA_036522895.1 Candidatus Eiseniibacteriota bacterium
GTGCGCCGGTCGCGAGGCCGGCCGTCGCGGCGGCGGACACGATGGCGGTGCGCGAGATCGTGCGCACGCTCGCCGACCCGCGCTGGGAAGGGCGCGGCATCGGCACCGCCGGGATCGATTCGGCGGCGCGCTGGATCGCCGACCGGATGCGCCGCGCCGGTCTCGCGCCCGGCGGGGACAGCAGCTCGTGGTTCCAGCCGTTCGAGGTCACGACCGGTGTCGTGGCCGAAGCGCCGTGCGTGCTCGAAGCGGGCGGCCGCCACTTCGAGCTCGGGGAAACGCTCCAGCCGCTCGGCTTCTCGAGCAACGGCAGCGCGCACGCCCGGGTCGTGTTCGCGGGCTACGGCATCACCGCTCCGGGCTACCAGTGGGACGACTACACCGGCATCGACGCGCACGACGCCATCGCGCTCGTGCTGACGCAGGAGCCGGGCGAGATGGACTCCACGAGCCGCTTCGACGGCAACATCAACACGCCGTTCGCCGACCTGCGCACGAAGGCGATCAACGCCCGCGAGCACGGCGCGCTCGGCATGCTGGTCGTGAACGGTCCGAAGTGGCACGCCGGCGAGCCGGTGCGCGCCCCGGCCCGCGATGGCGAGGCCTACATGACGAGCGGGCTCCTCGCGGCGTGGATCGGCGAAGACGTGGCGAACGCGCTGCTCGCGCCCGCCGGGCTCGACCTCGCCCGCGCCCAGGGCGCGATCGAGTCCGCCGGGGCGCCGCACTCGCTGGCGTTGCCGGACAGCGCGAGGCTCACGCTCAACGTGCGTCGCACGCGCGCGCTGACGCGCAACGTCGTGGGCCTCATCGCGGGCCGCGACAGCACGCGGACGCTCGTCCTCGGGGCGCATTACGACCACCTGGGCTACGGCGGGCCCTCGTCGCTCTCGCCGAACGAGCACACGCCGCACGTCGGCGCCGACGACAACGCGTCCGGCGTCTCCGCGATTCTCGTCACCGCGGAGCGCCTGGCCGTCGGGGCCCGGCACGGCCGGAAGCCCCGACACACGCTCGCGATCGTCGCGTTCAGCGGGGAGGAGATCGGGCTCGTGGGCTCGGCCCACTTCACCGACGATCCGCCGAGGCCGCTCGAGAGCATCGAGGCGATGGTGAACCTGGACATGGTCGGCCGCCTGCGCGAGGACAAGCTCCAGGTCATGGGCGTCGGCACGGCCAGCGAGTTCCCCTCACTCGTCCAGGCGGTCAACGCGGCCGTCCCCGCGGCGCGCTTCGCGCTCAAGACGAGCGAGGACGGCTATGGCCCCTCGGACCACCAGTCGTTCTACAAGAAGAACATCCCGGTCCTGATGCTGTTCACCGGCGCGCACGCGGACTACCACAAGCCGAGCGACACGTGGGACAAGATCAACGCCACGGGGCTCGCGCGCGTCGCGTGCTACACGCAGGCGCTCGTGGAGTCGCTCGATGCGCGCCCACGGCCGAGCTTCACCCGGGCGAAGAGCGACGCGTCGCCCGGCCGCATCGCCGGCGGCGGCGGCTACGGCGCCTGGCTCGGCACGATTCCGGACTACATGCAGACCGAGGGCGGCGTGCTGCTCTCCGGCGTCCGCGACGACAGCCCCGCCCAGCGGGCGGGGCTCGCCGCGAACGACGTGATCGTCCGCTTCGACGGGATCCGCGTGGACAACATCTACGACTACACGTTCGCGCTCCGCACGCGCAAGCCGGGGCAGGACGTTCGGATCACCGTGAAGCGCGCGGGGAAGGACATCGACCTCGTCGCCACCCTGGGAAGGAGACCTTGAGATGCCTGTGAGCGCCGTCCCCGCATGCGCGCGGATCGTGTCGAGCCGGAGCGCCACGCTCGTGAAGCTGACCGCCGCACCGCTCGCGCGCCTCGCGGCCGCGGCGCTCGTCGCGCTCGCGGCCGCGGCCCCGGCGCCGCCGCCGTTCCGGCCGGTGCCGCCCACCGCGGTCGAGGCGGATTCGCTCATTCGCGACGGCGAGACCCACTTCGCGCACCTCTGGCAGCTCACGTCCGGCGGCCAGAACGCGGAAGCCTACTGGAGCGGGGACGGCACGAAGCTCATCTGGCAGTGGACGAACGACGCGTGGCGCTGCGACCAGGAGTACGTCATGGACCTCCGCACCGGGGCCCGCACCCGCGTCAGCACCGGCCGCGGGCGGACGACGTGCGGCTACTTCTACGACCGCGACCGGCGCGTGCTGTTCGCGTCCACGCACGCGGGCGGAGACTCCTGCCCGCCGACGCCGGACATGAGCCAGGGTTACGTCTGGCCCGTCTACCCGACGTACGAGATTTATACCGCCCGCCCCGACGGCAGCGACCTCCGCCAGCTCACCCACCACCCCGGCTACGACGCCGAGGGCACGATGAGCGTGGACGGGAAGTGGCTCGTGTTCACGAGCAAGCGGGACGGCGACGTGGACCTGTACAAGATGCACATGGACGGGAGCGGCCTCACCCGGCTCACGCACTCGGTCGGCTACGACGGCGGCGCCTACTTCTCGCACGACGGCAAGCGAATCGTGTGGCGCACGTACCGCACGGACGACTCCGCGGCGAACGTCACGTTCGAGAAGCTGCTGGCGCAGGACCTCGTGAAGCCCACGAAGATGGATCTCTGGGTCATGAACGCCGACGGCACGGATCAGCGCCGGGTCACCGACAAGCCGGGCGCGTCGTTCGCGCCGTACTTCACGCCCGACGATCGCTCGATCATCTACGCCTCCAACTGGCCGAACCCGAGGAGCCGGAACTTCGACCTCTGGCTCGTGCCGGTCGAGGGGGGCGAACCCGTCCCGGTCACCCGCGATCCCGACTTCGACGGCTTCCCCATGTTCAGCCCCGACGGACACTGGCTCCTGTTCTGCGCCAACCGCGGCGGCAAGGTGGCGGGCGAGACGAACGTGTTCCTGGCGGAATGGCGCCCCTGACCGCCCGGGCCGCCCGGGCCGTCCGCGGCCGTCCGTCCGTGCCCGCGGGCCGGGCCGCGGGCGTGCTCGTGCTCGGCGCGTTCCTGTTCGCGCGTTTCGGCGACGCGTTCCGGCTGCCGTTCCTGAACGACGACTACGTGTTCCTGGATCACGTGGCCGGCAAGGGCTTCACGTCCCTCTGGGGTTTTCGCGAGCTCGCGTTCCATTGGTGGCGGCCGTGGTCGCGCGAGTTCCACTACTGGTGGCTCGAGCGCGCGTTCGGTCCGGTCGAGTGGCCGTTCCACCTCATGAGCCTGGTGCTCGCGTGCGCGACGCTGGCGGCGTTCTGGGCGCTCGCACGGCGACTCGCCGGGGCCCCCGCCGCGGCGATCGCGGTGGCGGGCGCGGCGACGCTCCCGGGCTGGGGGCTCATGCTGCTGTGGTCCGCCGGCGCGCAGGACCTGTGGATGCTGCTCCTCACGCTCCTCGCGCTGCTCGCCTGGCGCGCCGACCGCGTCGGCTGGGCCACGCTCGCCTACGTGATGGCGCTCGCGAGCAAGGAAACGGCGGCGCCGGCGCTGCTCCTGTTTCTCGCGTACGACCGCTGGGTGACGCGGCGCCCGTGGCTCGAGTCGCTCATGCGGATGTCGCCCGCGCTCGTGGTGGCGCTCGCGTGGGCCTGCGCGCATCCGCTGCTGCTCGGGCGGCTGTGGGCGGCCGCTCCGGTCCGCGTGCCGCCGTCGCCCGCGGCGGTCGCGCCGTGGACGGCGCTCGTTCGCAGCGTGCTCGCGGCGTTCTCGCTCGACCTCTGGCCCGCCCCGGAAGGTGGCTGGAAGGCGGTCGCCTGGGACGGCCTCCGCGGCGCGCTGCTGCTCGTCGCGTTCGTCGGGCTCCTCGCGCGACCGGACGGGCGTCGCTCCGACGTGCTCGGCGGCGGGCGCGCCGCGCGGTTCCGCGGCACGCTACCGTTCGCGCTCGCCTGGTGGGCGTGCGGGGCGCTGCCGCTCCTCCTGCCCGGGCTCGGGTGGCACGCCTACTACGCGACGTTCGCGGCGCTCGGGATCTGGCTCGCGGTGGGGCGCGTGTTTTCGCGGGAGGCGGGCGTCGCGATGGTCCTGCTGGGCCTCCTCGGGTGGCTCGGGGCGGCGCGCGCCGCGACGCCGTCGCTCGACTGGGGCGAGGCCGCCTACCAGCGCCGCGCGGGCTCGTTCGTCTCCCAGATCCGCGCCCGCCTGCTCGGCGCCTACCCGAAGCTCGAGCCGCATGCGCGCCTCTGGTTCGTGCGCCTGCCCAACAACGTCGGCTTCCTCGCCGGCGACGGGCCGGCGGTGCGCGTGTGGTATCGCGATCGCACGCTCCAGGCGGGCTACTACAGCGCCTATCGCCCGCGTGCGGCGAGCGAGCCCGCCGGCCCCGATCATTTCTTCCGCATCGACGACGCGGGGCAGTTCCTCGAGGTCATGCGCGGCGACACCGCCGCCGCGGTGGTGTCGGTCGTCCCCGCGGACCAGGCCGCGCGCGAACGCGACCCGCGCTGGCAGACCGACCAGCTCTCGCTCGCGAGCGCGCTCGCGGCGGGGAAGGACTGGCGCGCGGCGGCGGCGGAGTACCGCCGGCTGGCGATCGCGTTCCCCGACAGCTCGGGCTACGCGTTCGATGCGGCCACGGCATTCATGCAGGCGGGGGACTCCGCGGCGGCGTACCAGTGGCTCGCCGAGGCGGCCCGGCGACCGGGCGCCCCGCCCGAGCTCGTGGCCGCCGTGCGCGGCCGCGCCGCGGCCTCCCCGGCCGCAAAACCCCCGCGATCCGGCGCAAAGAGTAAGCTGGAGGGGCGCAAGCACTCGCGTGAACCCGGCGGGCCGCACCGCCGATAACCTCCGGTGGAAACCCGTGTCAGCCGCGAGTCCGTGCGGCGATGGCACGAGCGCTTGGCTCGTGCCCGATTCGGGTTCACCCGGAGGGAGGCAGCAGCGCATGGGCAAACGCGTTCGCTTCGACGACGACGCCCGCCGGGCGCTCTGGCGGGGCATCGACCAGCTGGCGAGCGCGGTGCGCATCACGCTCGGGCCACGCGGACGCAGCGTGGTGCTCGACCGGACGCACGGAAGCATGCCCTCCATTACCCGCGACGGCATCGCCATCGCCCAGGAGCTCGAACTCCCGGACCCGTTCGAGAACATGGGCGTGCAGATGCTGCGCGAGGTCGCGCTCCGCACCGGGCAGGCGGCGGGCGACGGGACGAGCACGGCGACGGTGATCGCGCACCGCATCGTGGGCGACGGCTTCGCGGCGGTGAGCGCCGGCGGCAACCCGGTCGCGCTCCGACGTGGCATCGACGCCGCGGTCGCCGCG
>DATDEX010000423.1:0-9597 GCA_036522895.1 Candidatus Eiseniibacteriota bacterium
ACCCGAAGGGCCGTGCCCTGGAACGCCACCGGGCGGCGTCGCTCGTCGTCGACAGCCCGCACAGGGCTTGTCTCCTCCTCGCTCCTTGCGCGGTGGCGTTCCAGGGCACGGCGGGCACGCGGGGAGTTCTCAAACGGAGCCCAGCGCCGCCTTCACGAGCCGCGACACCGTGCTGCCCTCGGCCCGGCCCTTCACCTGGGCCATGACCGCTCCGATCACCTTGCCCATGTCCTTCGGGCCGGCCGCACCCGTGCTCGCCACCGCGGCCTTCACGATCTCGGCGAGCTTTTCCTCGGACAGCATCTCCGGCAGGAAGCGCTGCGTGACGGCGATCTCGCGCTCCTCGGCGGCGTTCAGGTCCGCGCGGCCGACCTTGGTGTTCATCTCGATCGTCTCGCGGCGCTTCTTCACGTAGCGCTGGAGGATCTCGATCTCCTCCTCGCGGCTCAGCGTGGCGGCTTTGGGTTTCGCCGTCTTCGCCTCCATGAGCGCGGCCTTGAGCATGCGCACGGTGGAGAGCGTGTCGGCGTCCTTTTCCTTCATGGCCCTGACCATCTCGGCCTGGATCCGTTCGGCGATGCTGGGTTCCGTCATGGCTCCCTCGGGGCTTCGGTCACGGTCTGCGGAATCGTGGGGGCGCGAAGATAGCACGCCGCGCGCGGGCGGCCGCCGAGTACTACCCGCCACTCACCGCCGGCACGATGCTGATCTCGCTCCCCGCCGGAAGCGCCGTCGCGAGCCCACCCGTGTAGCGGATGCTCTCGTCCCCGACGAACACCTGAACGTGCTGGCGGATCTCGCCCGTCTCGGTCATGACGCGATCGCGGACGGAGGGGAACTCGCGCCAGAGCGCGGCGAGCGCGTCCGCCACGGTGGCCGGCTCGCCGGGCAACTCGACCACCGCCCGGGCCCCGGGCAGATCGCGGAGGTGCGCGGGGATGCGGATGCGTGTCGCCATGACTACCGTGCGCGCTTGGGCCTGGCGCCGCCGGGCTTCGGGGTCACGTGCCTCCCCGCCGGGCCCGCCCCCGGCTTGGCCGTCTTCTTAGCGGCCGGCTTGGGCGCCTTCGCGGTGGCCGCGCGTTTCGCCGCCGGCTTCGCGGCCGTGGCGGTGACCTTCCGCGCCGTCGGCTTCACCGGGGCCGCCCCTTTCTTTCCGCTCGCCGCGGCCGACCTGGCGGATGCCGGCACACGCAGGCTGGAGGGCTCGCCGATCACCGCCGCGCGAACGCAGAGCACCTGCGGCAGCCCGTCGGAGACGAGCTTCCACGACGCACCGCCGTCCGGCGAAGCGTAGAGCTTGCCGCTGCGCGTTCCGAAATACACGCCCGCCGGGTTCAGCGCATCCACGGTGAGCGCGTCGCGCAGCACGGTCTCGTGCGCGTTCTTCTGCGGGAGGCCGTTCGTGAGCGGCTCCCAGCTCTTGCCGCCGTTGCGCGTCCGGTAGACGCGCATCTTCCCTTCCGGCGTGCAGCGGTAGCCGTCCGACTCGAGCGGCACGATGTAGACCACGTCGGGGTCGTGCGGGTGAATGGCCATGCAGAAGCCGAAATCGCTGGGCACGCCGTTCGCGACGTCGCGCCACGAATCCGCGCCGTCGTCGCTCCGGTAGAGCCCCCAGTGGTTCTGCAGGAACAACGTGTCCGGGCGGGCGGGATGGCGCACGACCTTGTGAACGCACTGTCCGAACTCGGGGTACTTGTCGGGCCGGAACTCGGCGCGCACCCCGACGTTCCGCGGCTGCCAGTGAGCCCCGCCGTCGTCCGTGCGATACACGCCGCCCGTGGACATCGCGACCAGCATGCGCTCGGCGCGCTTGGGATCCGGCAGGATCGTGTGCAGGCACTGGCCACCGTTGCCCGGCTCCCAGCGGGGCCGATGTGGATGGTCGAAGAGCCCGCGCACCAGCTCCCAGTTGCCGCCGCGATCGCGCGAGACGAACAGCGCCGTGGGCTCGACCCCGGCGTAGATCGTGCCGTTGCGGCCGATGGGCACGAACTGCCAGACGCGTTTGAGCGACACGCCGGTGTCCGTCGGGAACTTGAGCGTGGATTCCGCCGGCTGGGTCCAGGAACGTCCGAGGTCGTCGCTCCAGCGGACGGTCGTGCCGAAGAACGGGCTCTCGACGCTCGCGATCATACGATGCTGGCCGTTGCGGGCATCGTGGGCGAGGGCGTAGACCGGCGAACCGGCGAAATGCGGACCGCCCATCTCCCACTTCTGCCGGGACGTGTTCGAGGCGAACAGGAACACGCCCTTCATGGTGCCGACCATGAGCAGGACCTGGCCCTGGCGGACGCGGAGTTCGCGGGTCGCTGGCATTCTGAGGCCTCCCGGAAGCGTGGGTGCGGGAATACCCCGGGAAAGTAGCACACGCGGGTGGGGGTCCCCCGGCCCCGCGACCAGCGCGGCTCCGGGCGGGGTCGGGCGCACGACGAGGTTAGCGACCGGGGCGAGGCCGGGCGCGGGGTCGCGCCCGGAGCGGACTCCGGGAGGACGCTACCGGCCCACCTTCGGCAGCGTGAACTCCACCCCGCCGGTATAGATCACGTTGTCGCGTGTCGAGAAATCGAAGCGGTTGTTGCGCTCGACCCCCAGCCTCAGCCAGCGCAGTTTGGCGTCCGCCGCCCATCCGAGCGTGCGCTTGCTCGCGGGTGCCACCATGAGCTGGAGCCAGTCGTTCTGCTCGTTCCCGAATCGTGCGCGCACCGGGACCACCCAAAGATCGTCGCCGCGCGGGTCGCGGATCACGTCCACGCTCGCGAAGCTGTACGAGTGCCAGTAGTAATCGGCTCCCGCGCTGTACACGAACTCCGTGCTGTCGGTGCCCACGAGAGGGCTCACGTAGGCCTTCCCCACCCAGTGGTCCGAGAGCACCTGCTCGCTGCCGAACGTGAGGCGCTCGAGCCTGTCCTCGTGCCGCCACTGCACCGTGTAGGACGAGCGGCGCCGGTCGCGCAGGTGCACGCCCACCTCGGGGCGGAACTGGTCCCGACCGCGCACGTAGTCCCACACCTCGAGCTGCACGTGGAATGGTCCAGGCGAGTAATAGATGAGCGGGTTGCGATTGTCGTTGCCGTCCCGGAACGCCCAGTAGCGAAACTGGGCACCCACGGTTCCCGCGGAAGCCGCGGGAGCCGCGACGGCGAGCGCCGCGGCAGCGAGCGCGAGCGAAGCGAGCCCGTGCCAGGCCAGCACCCGGCCGGCTCGCGGCCGGCGAGCCCGCGCGTCGCTCACGCCGGGACCCGGTCCAGGAACGTGCGTCGCGGGCGCATGGCGCCGCTCACGTAGCGCATGTAGAACCACACGAGCAGGCTGAACGTGCGCAGCACGGTGTTGAGCGCGCCGTAGATCGGATAGAAGAACAGCACGAGCAGCGGGGCGCGCCGGCGCGAGCCCGGAATGCGCACCACCCACCACGAGTAGAGCTCGAATGCCAGGTAGAGGAGGTACACCACCAGTGCCCACCAGCGCAGGCCGGGCGTGAGCAGGATCACCCCCATGGACCAGGTCTTCAGCGGGTCCGAGATCATCGTGTAGAGGTTGTAGGCCATCTCGTAGCGCAGCCTCCAGCCGGAACTCCGGGCGAACATGAGCCGCACCATGTTCAAGAACTGGTGGTAGAACCCGGGGTACCAGCCGAACACGCGCTGCCGGAGCCACAGCCACCAGTTGTTCGGCGCGACCGTCCACACCGGCTCGTTCGCGAACACGATGCGCTTGCGGTTGAGCAGGTGGATGATGGTGCGCTGCAGGTCCTCGCCCTGGAACACGGTGGTGTGCTTGTGGTGGAGCGCGTCGAGGTCGGCCGTGCGGAACAGGCCCGCCGCCCCGGAGATGCAGCTCACCGACTGGGCGAGATCGTGGAACCGCTTTCCGATCTCCATGGACTTGCCGTATTCGTAGCGCTGCAGGTGCCCGATGAAGTTGTTCCCGTGCGAGCCGTTCCGGCTGCGGCGATCCGGCAACACGTGGAACGCGACCGCGTCGCAGGCGCCGTCGCTCAGCAGCGCGGTGGGGATGCGGGCGTTACCCATCCGGGTATCGTCGTCGAGCAGCAGCGTGTACGGCGTCGGCACCCGATGGATGGCGTAGTTGATCGCCGACGCCTTGCCCTTGGAGCGCTCGAAGCGGAATACCTGGCAGCCGAGGGAGCGCGCGATCTCGCCCGTGCCGTCGGTGCTGCCGTCGTCCACGACGATGATCCGCGCGGGCGGGATCTGGCCCGCGAGGTCGGCGATCGTGCCCGCCAGCAGGTTGGCGCCGTTCCGGCAGGCGATGACCGCGGTGACCTGCGAGGGATCCGAGCGGAAGCGGCGGTCCTCGGCTCGGCCGAGCAACTCGACGAGCAGCTTGACGAAGTCCACGAGGGCGCAGAACGCCACGACGAAAATCAGGTGGATGGGCAGGTTCGCCATACCGGGTGGGTGTCCTCGCAGGGGGGTGGCGCGGCGGTCCGGCATGCACTTGACCGACATGGAGGGGGGTTCCTACGCTCCCCCGTCCGATGTTGACGATATCAGGAGGGAACCGTGAACCGCGAGCAGCGATTGACTGAGCTCAGGCGGAGGCGCGAGGAATCGTTGCTGGGCGGGGGGCCGGAGCGCGTGGCGAAGATCCACGCCAGCGGCCGGCTGACCGCGCGCGAGCGGCTCGAACTGCTGTACGACGCGGGCTCGTTCGTGGAGATCGGCGGCTACGTGACCCACCGCTGCGTCGACTTCGGGATGGCCGACAAGCGCGTCACCGGCGACGGCGTGGTGGCCGGCTGGGGGCACGTGGACGGGCGGCTCGTGTACGCGTTCGCCCAGGATTTCACGGTGTTCGGCGGCACCATGAGCGAGGCCAACGCGCGGAAGATCTGCGCCATCATGGACCTGGCCATGGACAACGGCGCCCCCGTGGTCGGCCTGAACGACTCGGGCGGCGCGCGCATCCAGGAAGGCGTGGTCTCGCTCGGCGCCTACGCCGACGTGTTCCTCCGCAACACGCTCGCCTCCGGTGTCGTGCCGCAGATCTCGGCCGTCATGGGCCCCTGCGCGGGCGGGGCGGTCTACTCCCCCGCGATCACCGACTTCACGATCATGGTCGAGGGCACGAGCCACATGTTCGTGACCGGCCCCGAGGTGATCAAGGCGGTGACGAGCGAGGACGTGTCCATGGAGGACCTGGGCGGGGCCATGACGCACAATTCGAAGAGCGGCGTGGCGCATTTCGTGGCCCGGGACGACGCCGACGCGGTCCGGCACATCAAGCGGCTCCTCTCGTTCATGCCGGGCAACTGGGCCGAGGATCCACCCCGGCGGGCCTGCACGGACCCGGTGGACCGCCGCGAGGCGGCGCTCTCGACGATCGTCCCCGAGTCCGCCGACAAGCCCTACGACATGAAGGAACTCGTGCGCCTGGTGGTGGACGACGGCGACTTCTTCGAGGTGCACGAGCACTTCGCCGGAAACATCGTCGTGGGCTTTGCGCGGCTGAACGGCCGTCCGGTCGGGATCGTGGGCAACCAGCCGAAGGTCCTCGCCGGCTGTCTCGACATCGACTCGAGCGTCAAGGGCGCGCGCTTCGTCCGCTTCTGCGACGCGTTCCAGATTCCGCTCGTGACGTTCGAGGACGTGCCCGGCTTCCTGCCCGGCACCCGCCAGGAGTGGGGCGGCATCATCCGCCACGGCGCGAAGCTCCTCTACGCCTACTGCGAGGCGACCGTTCCCAAGCTGACGGTGGTCGTGCGCAAGGCGTACGGCGGCGCCTACGACGTCATGTCGAGCAAGCACATCCGCGGCGACTACAACGTGGCCTGGCCGAGCGCCGAGATGGCCGTGATGGGCGCCGACGGCGCGGTGAACATCCTCTACCGGGACGAGCTGGCACGGGCGAAGGACGCGGTGGCCGAGCGGAAACGCCTGGTCGCCGAGTACAACGACAAGTTCGCCTCGCCGTGGGTGGCCGCGGAGCTCGGCTACCTGGACGACGTGATCGAGCCCGGCGAGACGCGACCCAAGCTGATCGCCGCGCTCGAGATGCTCCGCAACAAGCGCCAGGAGCAGCCGCGGAAGAAGCACGGAAACCTGCCGCTGTAGCCGGGCGGGCGGGTCGGCCTCCCCGGCCCTTCGCCAGCGCTCGATGAACGAGTACGCTGCCGGGGTCGCCGGTCCGGCGGCACGCCCCCGTAACCCCTCGAGCTCGCGAACCTGGAGCGACGGATGAACGACGAGGTGCTCCGCAGTCTGATCCAGCAGCTGCATGGCGCGCTCGCTGGCGCGACCTCGATCAACGAGGAGGATCGCGAGCAGCTCGAGCAGCTGTCGGCCGAGCTTCGGGCGCTGCTGGCGCAACCCGGCGCGGGGTCGCACCCGGGCCATCGGAGCCTCCGCGATCGGCTCCTCGCGGCGATCACCCGGTTCGAGGTCTCGCACCCCGAGCTCGCGGCGACGATGGAGCTGGCGAGCAAGCGACTCGGCGACATGGGGATCTGAAGCGGGCACGCTCGCGCCCCGTCGGACGGGCGCCCCTCGCCACGCCGATGGCGTTTGTTCGCGCCGCGATCGCGCGCGGGCGTGGTAGCTTTGCCGAATCCGAGTCGATTCCGGAACCCTCGAAGGAGGAGGTGCCCATGCGGAATTCGCGCGTCGTGCTCGCTCTCGCTGTTATTCTTGCCCTGGTCCCCGGTCGCTCGCTCGCGCAGCACGAGCACGAGCACGCGCACGCGGAAGGCGCACCCGAGCGGCTCGGGACCGTCCACTTTCCGACCTCGTGCAAGCCCGAGCTCGAACCTGCGTTCGAGCGGGCGGTGGCGCTTCTCCATTCGTTCGCGTATGTCGAGGCGGCGAAGGCGTTCCGGGACGTGGCCGCGAACGACCCCGGCTGCGCGATGGCGCAATGGGGCATCGCGATGAGCTACTTCCACACGATCTGGGGTCCGCCCACCCCCGACGAGTTCGCGGCGGGCAAGGCCGCGGCGGAAAAGGCCGCCTCCCTCGCTCCGACGGCGAGCGCGCGCGAACGCGACTTCATCGCCGCGATCGGCGCCTACTACCGGGGGGACGGCGTCCCGCACCCGGAGCGCGTCGCGGCGTTCGACAAGGCCATGGCGGGCGTGGCCGAGCGCCAGCCCGACGATCACGAGGCGCAGATCTTCCACGCCCTGGCGATCCTCGCGGTGGCCTACAACTCGCCGCCGGACAAGACGTACGCGCGACAGAAGCAGGCCGCGGCGATCCTCAACCGCCTGCTCGCGCTCGAGCCCGAGCATCCGGGCATCGCCCATTACATGATCCACTCGTTCGACTACCCCGAGCTCGCCGAGCTGGCCCTGCCCGCGGCACGTGCGTATTCCAAGATTGCGCCCTCGGCTCCGCACGCGCTCCACATGCCCTCGCACATCTTCACCCGGCTCGGAATGTGGCACGAGTCGATCGAGTCGAATCTCGCCTCGGTCCGGACCGCACAGGAGTGGGTGGCGCGCTCACATCCCGGGGCGACGTCGTACGACGGCCTCCACGCCATGGACTATCTCGAGTACGCCTACCTGCAGATCGGCCAGGACGACAAGGCCCGCGCGCTCGTCGACTCGGTCACGCGGGCCGCGAGCTTCGACGCCCCCGCATTCCAGGCCGCGTACGCGCTGGCGGCGGTTCCCGCCCGCTACGCGCTCGAGCGGCGGGCGTGGAAGGACGCGGCGGCCCTCGCGGTCCGACCCGCCGGCTTCCCGTGGGGCAAGTACCCGTACGCGGAGGCGATCGTCCACTTCGCGCGGGCGGTCGGCGCCGCCCGCTCCGGGGATCTTCCGGCCACGCGCGTATCCGTGGCGAGGCTCGAGGCGATCGAGGCCGGGCTTCGCGGCGGGAAGGGGTTCGACTGGGCCACGCAGATCGAGATCCAGCGCCGCGCCGCGCAGGCCTGGCTCGCGCGGGCGGAAGGAAAGAACGACGACGCGCTCGCGCTCTTGCGGTCGGCCGCCGACCTCGAGGACGCCACCGACAAGCACCCCGTGACGCCCGGTGCGGTGCTGCCGGCGCGCGAGCAGCTCGCGGATCTGCTCCTCGAGTTGAAGAAGCCGGCCCCGGCACTGGTCGAATACGAGGCTTCGCTCCGCACCGCGCCCGCCCGCTTCAACAGCTATCGGGGGGCCGCGGAGGCCGCGAGGCTGGCGGGAGACGCGGAGAAGGCCCGGACGTTCAAGGCGCGGCTGGTCGCGATGTGCGACGGCGTCGTGCCCGACCGCATGGCCTCGTCGGGCCCGTGAGCGGGCCGCAGCGCGTTCGAGCCGTGCTAGACTGGCTTCCGGTCACGCGGTGATCCATTCACCCCAACCCCAGGCGGTGCTCCGTGGGCGACAAGTCTCCGAAGGCGATCGAGCAGAAGAAGAAGCAGGCCGAGGCGGAGAAGAAGCAGAAGCAGGCGGATGCCTACACCAAGTCACATCCGGCTCCGGGTGTGCTCGGCAAGAAGGGCAAGTAGCCCGGCAACGCAGCGAGCGGCCGCGGTAAGCCACGCGCCAAAGGGGTTGTGGGCGCGTGGCTTGTCCCCGCCAGCGTCGGTCTCCCGCTCCCCGCCGACCTTGATCCGCCTTCCCTCGAGGGACCACCCATGGGCCGCCAGCGCATCGCCTCGATTCCAGGTCAGCTTCAGCATCTTGCCGTCGTGCTCATCGGTCTCGCCGCCATCATGATCGTTCCCGTCGCCCGGGCGGGTATCGGCGATCTGATGAAGAAGGCGAAGGAGAAGGCGAGCCAGGCGGTGGCGAAGAAGCCCGCGGCGGAGACGTCCGCCGCCGGGAAGGTCGAGTTCAACGACGTGGTGCTCGAGCTCACCTCCGAGCGGATCGAGCACATCCTCGCGGCGTTCAAGGCGGTCGACCAGGTGACCGCCGGCCGCCTCGGGCTCGTCCAGAATCAGAACCAGGCGAACTCCGATCGCGCCCAGTTGTTCGACAAGAACGAGGAGGCGATCCGCACCGCGCGCAACAAGCGGGACGACGTCGAGCGCTGCCTCCAGGACGGCTACAAGGAGGCCGGGGAACGCCGGCTCGAGGAGTTCCAGAAGAAGGCGCTCACCGATCCCGTGATTCGCGAAAAGTTCACCCGTGCGGCCCAGCAGAACAACGAGGCCGCGGCGCGCGGCGACAGCGCGGCGATCGCCAGGACTCAGGCCGTGATCCACGAGGTCACCGCCCCCACCCGCGAGGACTCGGCCAGGGTGCAGAAGTCGTGCGGGCCGGTGCCCCCGCCGCTCCCGGCCGAGCAGCGCCTGGCGGCGCTGGACCAGCAACTGGCATCGCTCGCGGAGCAGATCCGGCAGATCGACGAGAAGGTCGCGAAGGTGCAGGCGAACGAGGGTGGGCTCGACCAGCGCCAGTGGGGCATCGCGCTCGAGCGCATCCAGATGTACCTCCAGTGGAGGCGGTCGAAGTCGTACTCGAGGTCGGCGACGCGCGGGTTCAGCGACACCGAGATCGAGTCGCTCGAAAAGTATCTCGCCGAGCTGCGCGCGACGCTCGGGTAGGTGGTGTCCGCCGCGCGCCCCGCTCTCGCGCTGGCGGTCGTGGCCGCGCTGCCGCTGCTGACGTGGGCCCCGCCGGCCCCGGCCGCGGGG
>DATDEX010000424.1:0-6898 GCA_036522895.1 Candidatus Eiseniibacteriota bacterium
CATCATGCCACACCCGCGCGGGCGCCCGGCTGGCCGGGTCCCGGGCCGCCGGGCATTTGTTCCGCGTGGGTGTGGCATGATGCTGACTCCCACGGCCGTCCCATCCGGGAGCCGCCCTCGTGTCCAGCCCCACGCACCGCCAACCCATCGTGGCCGTCTTCGGCAGCAGCACCGTGCGCGAAGCGGACGCCGGCTGGCGCGAAGCGTACGCACTCGGGGCGGAGCTCGGCCGGCGCGGCGTCGCGACCATGACCGGCGGCTACGGCGGCGCCATGGCCGCCGCCTCGCGCGGCGCGCACGAGGCCGGCGGCCACGTGATCGGCGTCACCGTGGATCTCTTCGAGCGCCGCGGCCCGGTGAACCCGTGGGTGCGCGAGCGCGTGCACACGCCGGACCTCTTCGAGCGCCTGCGTCACATCGTGGAGAGCGCCGACGGGTTCGTCGCGGTCGCGGGCAGCATCGGCACGCTGACCGAAGTGTTTCTCGCGTGGACGCTGGTGAGCGTCGAGGGTCGCGAGCCGGCGCCCATCGTGCTCATGGGAGCGCACTGGCATGCGTGGCTCGCGGCGCACCGCGGTCCCGAGTTCATCCCCGCGCGGCTGCACGCGTTCGTGCAGGTGGCCGAGACGCCACTCCTCGCCGCGGACGCGGTGCTCGGCGGCATCGCGCGCGTGCGCGGCACCCGCTGGACACCCGCGACGCCGCAGGGCACGCCCGCATGAGCGGATCCGCATGAGCACGCCCCCCGTGGCCGTGGATCCCCTGCTCGCCTGGCGCACGCGCTTCCCGAGCGTCGAGGGCGTGCTCCACTTCGCCTCGCACACGCTCGGCGCCATGCCGGCCGAGGCCGAGGCCGCGCTCGTCGAGTACGCCACCGCATGGGGCCAGCGGAGCGTCCGCGCGTGGGAGGAGCGGTGGATGGCGGTGCCGGCCGAGGTCGCGGGGTCGGTCGAGAAGCTGATCCAGGCCGAGCCGGGGAGCATCTCGCTCCATCCGAACGTCACCGTGGCGCAGGCCGTCGCGCTCTCGTGCCTCGAGTTCGCGCCGGGGCGCGATCGGGTGGTGTGCAGCGCCGAGGACTTCCCCTCGGAGCTCTATCTCTACGAGGGCCTCGCGCGCCGCGGCGCCGAGATCGTGCGCGTCCCGGCGCGTGACGGCCGCCGGATCGAAGAGGCCGATCTCGTCGCCGCGATCGACGAGCGCACGGCGCTCGTGGCGGTCTCGCACGTGCTCTTTCGCACGTCGCAGCTCCTCGATCTCGCGCCGGTGCTCGCGAAGGCACGCGCCGCGGGCGCGATTTCGATGGTGGACGCCTACCAGTCGGTCGGCATCGTGGACGTGGACCTCTCGAGGCTCGAGCCCGACTTCCTCACCGGCGGCAGCATCAAGTGGCTCTGCGGCGGCCCCGGCACGGGCTACCTCTACGTGAGCCCGCGCGTTCACGCGCGGCTCCACCCGGCGCTCACCGGCTGGTTCGCGCACGAGCAGCCGTTCGCGTTCGACTCCGGGCCGCAGCGGTTGCACGCCGGCGAGCGGAGGTTCTGGAACGGCACCCCGTGCATCCCCGCCTACTGCGCGGCCCGGCCCGGGTTCGCGATCGCGGCCGAGATCGGGGGCGAGGCGCTCCGCGAGAAGTCCCTGCGGCTCACCGGGCGGCTCCTGGCACTCGCCGACGAATATGGCTTCAACGTCGTATCTCCGCGAGAAGAGCCCCGCCGTGGCGGCACCGTGTGCCTCGACGTTCCGAACGCCGAGCAGGTGTGCAAGCGCCTGCTCGCGGACGACGCGCTGCTCGACTTCCGTCCCGGCGTGGGGATCCGCCTCGCCCCGCACCACTACACCCGGGACGACGAGGTCGACGAGATCATGACGCGCGTCCGCCACGCGGTGGACGCCGAGCGCTGAACGCGACACACTGCGCTCCCGACCCCACTCGCAGACCACATCCCGGAGGAGGCGCCATGGAGACCGTGACGGCCCAGGCGGCGCAGAAGCCACTCAAGATCATTCGCGACCCCAAGGTGTACTTGGTCGGACGCCAGGTGACCGACGACCAGGCGCTGCTCGACTTCATGGGCGATGAGGGCCTCAAGTGGCAGACCGACACCGAGGTGGGTGCCGAGCGCCTCGCCGAGGTGGCCGGCCGCGTCTGCTACATGAGCTACGGGAAGGGCCGGAAAACGAACCGCGAGTTCATCGGCCACCTGCTCGAGGTGGGCCACGGCAGCGTGCTCGAGCATGGGGTTTGGAGTTTCGTCGTGACCGGCGTGTCGCGCTCGTTCACGCACGAGCTGATCCGGCATCGGCACTTCTCGTATTCGCAGCTTTCGCAGCGCTACGTGGACGAGAGCGACTCCGACTACGTCGAGCCCGACGTCATCGCCGACGACCCGGAGTTGCACGAGGTGTGGAGCACGGCGGTGAACGCGGCGCGGCACGCGTACGACGAGCTCGTGAAGGGCCTGGAGGCGCGTTTCACCGACGTGCCCGAGAAGACCCTGCGCCGGAAGATGGCGCGGCAGGCGGCGCGCTCGGTGCTCCCGAACGCCACGGAGACGAAGATCTTCTTCACCGGCAACGCCCGGGCGCTCCGGCATTTCATCGAGCTGCGCGGCAGCGAGCACGCCGAGGTCGAGATCCGCAAGGTTGCCATCGCGGTCTTGAAGATCATGCAGAAGGAAGCCCCCAACCTGTTCGCCGATTACACGCTCGAGCCGCTCGCGGACGGCACGCTCATCGCCCGGACCCCGCACGTGAAGGTCTGATGCCCGGCGGCAGCGACGCTTCGGTGATGCGGCGGCCGGTCACGCGAGTGACCGGCCGTTCGCGCGAGACGCGCGAGGATGCGCTCGCCGTGGAGCGCCCGCTCGAGATGCGCGTCGACGGCCGCTCGCTCGCGGTGACCCTGCGGACGCCGGGGCACGACCGCGAGCTGGCGCTGGGGTTCATGGCGAGCGAGGGGGTTGTTTCGGCGTCCTCCGCCGTGGCGGCGGTGCGCGAGACGCCGGCCGACTGCAGCGACGCCCCCGACGTGCTCGAGGTGACGCTCGCCGCCGGCACCGTGCTCGACTGGAGCAAGCTCGAGCGGCACTTCACGGCGACCGCGGCGTGCGGGCTCTGCGGGCGCGCTCACCTGGACGCGCTGCGGGCCGGGCTCGTGCCGGTGGCGGCGGGGCCGCCGATCGACGTGTCGGCGCTGCTCGCGCTCCCGGCGCGCGTGCGCGGCGATCAGGCGGCGTTTACCGAGACCGGTGGGCTCCACGCCGCGGTCTGGTGTGACTCCGGGCTCGTGCCGCGCGTGCTGCGCGAGGACGTCGGCCGCCACAACGCGGTCGACAAGGTCTGCGGCTGGCTCATGGAGCAGGGCCGCCGGCCGGCGGGCGAGGGGTTGCTGTGGGTGAGCGGCCGGGCGGGGGCGGAGCTGGTCCTGAAGGCCGCGCGGGCCGGCATTCCCGCCATGGCCGCAGTCGGCGCACCGTCATCTCTGGCTGTCGAACTAGCTGAGGCCGCGGCGATGACGCTGGTCGGATTCCTGCGCGAGGGGCGGATGAACGTTTATGCGGGGGAGGGGAGAGTCGTGGGGTAGCGCCGCGATGGCGGGCCGGGTTCGTCGCGATATTGGTGCTCGCGTGCGTGAGCTGTCGCGTCGGGCGAAATCCAGGGAGCACGCGCACTCACGCGGGCGAGGTCCACCGGCGACCGTCGGGGCGTCAGCTGGCGACTGCGCTGTCGCGCCAACCGCTCGTCTTCGAGGGCATCGTTCTACAGCAGGAGACAGTCAAGCGTTCCGCTCTCCTCGATTGCAGCCCGCAGTCCTACTTTGTTCGGACGCCATATTATGAATACCACTGCCTGCGCGTGGCCGTTCGAAGACTCTATTCGGGAATCTTGCCCGCGGAAACGCTCGTGGTCGTGATCAACAAGGGCTTCACGGGGGTGAGCGATCCAGATGCCCGCGCGGGCGCGAAAGTGGCCTTCTTTGGCGACTTCGTGTGTTCGGCCGCCGACACGGCGGAAGGGCGGATCGGGGTCGCCGCGGGACTCTGGGGGAACTATCGATTCGCGGGCTTCGACCTCTCGGGCGGGGACGTGCTCACGGGGCCCTACCCCGCAGAGTTCTCGCGGGGGGACCTCCGGCATGCGGCGAACGGGCCGGAGGTCACCGCCCGGCGCGGCGAACTTGCCGGCCTCGAATCGTTGGTGCTTTGCAAGGTGACGGGAAACATCACGTGGACCACCTGGCGCGACAGCATTCAGTGCGAGCCGATACGCGCGCTGTTCGGGCCCATGCCGCGGATCGCACCTCTGCGGCTGGCGTTCCAATCGCCTGAATGCGGCGCCAACATCCTGCTCGGAGACACGCTCGTCATTCCCTTGCGGTCCGGTGAGCCCGAGCTCGACCACACCAAGCCGCTCTGCCTCGAGGATCTGAGAGTCCGAAACGGGTTCGTCAAGCAGTTTGGTTGCTTCTTCGAGCGCATCGTCGAACGCTGCTACGTCGAGGCCGGCGGGCTCCTCGAGCCCCGCCTCACCCCAGGTCGAGGTCGGGGATACCTCGGACGAGGGCGTTTCTCGGGCGGTGACTGAACGTGGACGCGGAAAAGGAGCGGCTGGGCGGGTGAAGCCGCCCGCCTGCCTCGGCCACGCAAACGGCCCGCTCCGGAGAGCGGGCCGTCTGCGTAGTTCATGCCCAGGCCGGAGCTAGAGCCTGAATGCCGGTACCACCATATTCCGGCCGTTCACGGTGAACGTCGCCGTGGTGCCGTCCGGAGCCGTGGCGGTGAACGTCATCGCCACGTCGAGGCTCACGCCCGTCTGCACCGCCGCATCCCAGCTCGAGAGCTGAAGGCGGAGGATCGGCGGGCCCGCCGGAAGCCCGGCCAACTCGGGCCAGATGATCTCGAGCACGTTGCCGGACGCATCCGTCGCGAGCACGACGCCGGGCTCGAGTGCTGCCCCGGGGAAGAGCAATGCGCCGAACGCGACCGGGTTGCCGGAGGCGGTCACGGAGGTCGTGGACCCGGCGAGGAACACGTTGCCGGTGCCCGAGGTGAAGTGAACCGCCGCCGCATCGCTCGCGGTGCAGGGACCGAGCGTGTGGATCGTTCCCGCGGTCACGTCACCCTGGACCTCGATGCGCAGCCGGCCGGTGCGGAACTGAACGACATCGGCGGCGACGCTGTTGACCGTCGCGCTCAGCCCGGACAGTGAGGCGCATGGGTTCGCAGACGGCGGCGGGGGCGGCGGGGGCGGCGTCCCATTCGCCCCGGTGGTAAAGCTGAATGGCGCCGAGAACGCGCTCGTGCCGCCGGCGTTCTTGGCGTTCACCCGCCAGAAGTACTGCGTGCTTGTCGAGAGCCCGCTGACGCTCGTCGACGTGGTCGAGATCCCGGAAAGGTCCTGGATCATGGAGGAGAACGCGGAGTTCGTCGCGACCTGGACCCGGTAGCTGTTGGCCCCGGCGGAAGCGTTCCAAGTGAGCGTCGGAGCCACGCTCGTACCGGTGGCGCCATTGGCCGGCGAGCTGAGCACGGGCGCGTCCGGTGCCGACGGCTTGCCGTGGACGCCGCCCTTGCCGAAGCCGAGCGCGCCATCGCGCCCGGGGCTCGCCAGCGGGTCAGTGATGTCTGCGGAGCGGCCGCAGGCACCGAGGCCGAGCGACGCGACGAGTCCCAGCATCGCGAGAACGGCTTGCAGCGTGAACGGGAACTTCGGAGCAGCGTTGAACTTCTGAGCGGCGTGAATCATTGGGGGCCCCCGGGAGGTGGATGCACTTGGTCAGCCCCCGGCGCTCGGGACGACGGGGGCGGCAGTGCCCCGTGCGGCCCGTGATTCCTGCTGGGAGACGACCCGGAGAGAGAGTGGGCAATGCCCGCCGGGAGTCGAGAATCAGCTCCCAGCGGCATGAAAGGTATACTGAAGTAGTATGAAATCACATTCAAGTGCAAAATCAATATCACTATGTAGAAGCATATGAAGTTCGTTGCTGGTGAACTCATCGCGGGTTGACACAAGCACCGCTGCCCGGAAACACCACCCGTGTTCGCGCGTACTCAACGAAGTTCGCTCTCCGTGCATGTCGCACGGCGCGTCGGGCTCAGCGGGTCAACCCGACTCCCGCATCCGGTACCCCACGCCGGTCTCCGTGAGCAGCAGCTTCGGCCGGGCCGGGTCGCGTTCGAGCTTGTGGCGGAGCTGCGCCATGTAGACGCGCAGGTAGTGATGCTGCGAGCCGTAGCCGGGGCCCCAGACCTCGCGGAGCAGGTGGTCGTGCGTGAGCACGCGCCCGGCCTCGCGCGCGAGCACCGCGAGCAGCCGGTACTCGATCGGCGTGAGCTTCACCTCTTTTCCCGCCACCGTGACCGTTCGCCGTGCGAAATCGATGCGCATCTCGCCGGACTCGACCACGCCGTTCTCCACGCTCGTTCCGGTCGAGTTTCGCCGTCGCAGGGCCACCCGCATGCGCGCGAGCAACTCGCCCATCGAAAACGGCTTCGTCAGGTAGTCGTCGGCCCCGCCGTCCAGCGCGCGGATCTTGTCGCCCTCCTGGCCGCGGGCGGTGAGCACGAGGATCGGCACCGCGGACCACTCGCGGAGCCGGCGCACGATCTCGAAGCCGTCGAGGTCCGGCAGGCCGAGGTCGAGGAGCACGAGATCGGGCGAGCGCATCGCGGCCTGCGCGATGCCGTCCTGGCCGGTCGCGCTCTCCACGAGCCTGTAACCCTCGCCCTCGAGGCCGGCGCGGAGGAACTTTCGGATCGGCAGCTCGTCCTCGATGACGAGCACGGTGGCCGGAACGCTGGCCGAGTCCGCGCTCACGGCGCGCTCCGCGCGGGGGCCGCGTCGGCCGGCGGCGCCTCGACCGGCGGCACTTCCGCGCCCTCGCGCTCCACGACCG
>DATDEX010000425.1:0-50715 GCA_036522895.1 Candidatus Eiseniibacteriota bacterium
CGCTGGCGCTGGACGCCTCGGGGGCCCCGGTGATCGCGATCGGGGCGCGAACCGGCGGTCCGTTCCGGCTCGTCTCGGCGAGCGTGCCGGGGGGAGCCCACCCGCTCGACGGCGATGTCGCGCCGGGCACGGGCCACGCGCTCGCCGCGTGGCCGACGCCGTACCGCGGCGGCGAACTCAACGTCTCGTTCGTCGTCCCGCCCCACTCGTCCGACGCCGACGTGCGTGTGGTCGATCTCGCCGGCCGGCATGTCCGCACGCTCTCCCACAGCAGGCTCGAGCCGGGCCGTCGGATCCTCGGATGGGACGGCCGCGACGATGCGGGCCACGCAGTGCCGAATGGCGTCTACTTCCTCATCGGCCGCAGCGACGATCAGACCTCGAGGCTCAAGCTGGCCGTGCTCCGCTGAACGGGAGCAGGAATGCACGGCGGCGCCGAACGTTCGAACGAAGTGCCCCCCCACCCGGAGACGATTCGATCATCCCACGCCCACGTTCCACCAGGAGTGCACGAACATGGCTGGCTGGAAGGCGCAGCTCGCCGAGACCGCACGGCGCAATCGCATCGAACTCATCGACGCCAAACTCTCGCGGCGCGAGCTCTTCAAGCTCGGTCTGCTCACGAGCTCGGGATACCTGGTCACGAAGGTCGGCCTGAGCGCGCGAGCGGTGCACGCGGACGACGGCCCGTCGAGCCCGCCCACGACGCCGTGGGTCGAGGAGCTGCCGATTCCGGCCGTCCGGCAGCAGAACCCGCTGGATCCCGCACCCACGGCGGAGGTCAACACCGCGATGGGCGAGATGGGCCGGGGCACGCACCAGGGCTGGACCCAGTTCTACGACCCGGCGAACCTCGACTCCTACCTCATCAATTACCAGCTCGCGCACCCCGTGTGGCACCGCGAGCTGCCGCCGGACGTGTGCTGGCTCTTCGACGGCGTCTTCCCGGGCCCGCGCCTGCACGCGCGCTACGGCCGCCCGACGCTGGTGCGCTTCCAGAACCAGCTTCCCGCGCTCGACCAGCACACCGGGTACGGCCGCCCGGCGATGACGACCCACCTCCACAACGCCCACACGCCGTCCGAGAGCGACGGGAACCCGCTCGACGAGGTCCTGCCGGGCCACTGGAAGGATCACTTCTACCCCAACGTGCTCGCAGGCTTCACGGATCCCAAGTACGCCGGCACGATGGGGGATCCGCGCGAGAGCATGAGCACGCTCTGGTACCACGACCACATGGTGGACTTCACCGCGCAGAACATCTACCGCGGGCTCGCCGGCGTGTACTACCTGTTCAACGAATTCGACTCGGGGGACGAGAACGACCCGAACCCGAGCGCGTTCCGACTCCCGAGCGGCGCATTCGACGTACCGCTCGTGTTCCACGACCGCGTGTTCGACTCGCAGGGTCTCGGCTATTACGACCTGTTCAATCTCGACGGTATCCTGGGCGACAAGTTCAGCGTGAACGGCAAGATCAATCCGTTCCTGCGGGTGGCGCGGCGCAAGTACCGCTTCCGCACCCAGAACATCGGCCCTTCGCGCTGGTACGAGTTCTTCCTCTCGAACGGGCAGGACCTCGTGCAGATCACCGAGGACGGCAACCTCCTGCCCGCGCCCTACCGCACGAAGAGCATCCGGCTCGCGGTGGCGGAGCGGAAGGACGTCATCCTCGACTTTTCGAGCTTTCCGGACGGGACCGAGCTCTACCTCGTCAACTGCCTCGAACAGACGGACGGCCGCGGTCCGACGGGCAACGTGCTTTCGATCGGCGCAGGCACCCCGATCCTCAAATTCATCGTCGATGCCTCGATCGACACGCTCGGCGATCCGAGCCGCGTGCCGGACCGGTTCTACGACCTGCCACCCGTGGACATGAACGAGGTGGTCACGACCCGCACGTTCGAGTTCGACCGCAGCAACGGCTCGTGGACCGTGAACGGGCGGACGTTCGATCCGGCGGTATTCAGCGCGAGCCCACGCCAGGGCACGGCCGAGGTGTGGACGATCGTCAACAGCTCGGGTGGCTGGATGCACCCGGTGCACATCCACTTCGAGGAGCACCGGATCCTGTCGCGGAACGGTTCACCGCCGCGCCCGAACGAGGTGTCGCGGAAGGACGTGATCGAGCTGGGGCACGGGGAGACGATCAAGATCTTCCTGCGCTTCCGCGACTTCCTCGGCCGCTACCCGATGCACTGCCACAACGTCGTCCACGAGGACCACGCCATGATGATCATGTGGGACA
Organism: Candidatus Eiseniibacteriota bacterium; assembly: GCA_036522895.1. Taxonomy (GTDB): domain Bacteria; phylum Eisenbacteria; class RBG-16-71-46; order RBG-16-71-46; family RBG-16-71-46; genus JAIOPA01. The sequence goes on from DATDEX010000425.1 coordinate 2,249, forward strand.
TCGTGCCGTGATCACCCCGATCCCGACCGCTGCAGTCGGATCCGGCGACGGATCCCATCCGAGCCCGGAGGCTGAACGATGAACCGACGACAACTGCTCATGCTCGCGGGGCTCGCACCGCTCGCCGCCGCGGCGGCGCCGGTGGCTTCGTACGTCCAGCGCCGGGCCCATCCGCGCCGGATCCGACCGGCCACGGGGTTTCACGCCGACTACTTCCCCAACGTGGTGCTGCGCACGCAGGACGACCGGCCCGTGCGGCTCTACGACGACCTGCTGCGGGGGAAGAACGTGCTCGTCAACTTCTTCTATGCCAACTGCAAGGACGGCATCTGCCCCGTCACGACCCAGAACCTCGTGCGGGTGCAGCGACTGCTCGGGGAGCGCTGCGGCCGGGACGTGTTCATGTATTCGTTCTCGCTCGCGCCGGAGCAGGACACGCCCGCGCGGCTCCGCCACTACGCGGCGATGCACGGCACGGGGCCGGGCTGGCTCTTCCTCACGGGTGCGGTGGACGATCTCGAGCTCTGCCGGGTCCGGCTCGGGTTCACGGACCCGGACCCTAAGCTCGACCGCCAGCGCGGTCAGCACACCGCGGTCGTGCTGCTCGGGAACGAGCCCCACCAGCGCTGGATGGCGACGCCGGCGGCGACGCGGCCGGGCTTCCTCGTCGAGCAGCTCGGCTGGGTGATGGGCGGGGATCCCGGACGCGTTCAGACCACCGCGACCTTCACGCAGTGAATCGGCGGTAGCGCGTCGAAGACGCAGCTCCACTCCTCGCCGCCGTCGCGGCCGATCCAGAGCTGGCCGGTCGTGGTCCCGAAGTAGAGCGCGGGCGACTTGAGCTCGTCGACGTCCATCGCGTCGCGCTGGACCGTGAAGTAACTCTGCTTCTTCGGCAGCCCCTTCGCGAGCCGCTTCCAGGAGTCGCCGCCGTTCTCGCTCCGCCACACCGCCGGGGCCCCTCCCGGACACGTGCGCGTCATCGGCTCGAGCGGCATGACGTACACCGTGTCCGCATCGTGCGGGTGAACGACGAGCGGGAAGCCGAAGTCCGACGGCAGCCCGGCGGCGATCGAGCGCCAGGAGTGGCCGTGGTCGTCGCTCCGGAGCACGCCGATGCCCGGGCGCTCCGGCCAGCCCCCGTGGTTCTGCATGTAGAACCGGCCGGGGGCGTCCTTGTGACCCGCGATCTTGTGCACGCACTGCCCGAACTCGGGATTGGGGTCGGGCGAGAAGCCGGCGCCGACGCCCTTGTTCGCCGCCGTGAACGTCGTGCCGCCATCCTCGCTCAGGTAGTGCCCGCCGGTGGAGATGCCGAGGTGCACCCGCTTCCCGTCGCGCACGATCGTGTGCATGCAGAGCCCGCCGTTTCCGGGATTCCACTTCCTCGCGTGCTCGTGATTGCTGATCCCCTGCACCATCTCCCACGAATCCCCGCCGTCCGGGCTCCGGAACAGCGACGCCGGCTCGACGCCGCACCAGAGGTCCTTCGAGTCGCTGCCCGGCTCGAGCGACCAGATGTTCGCGAGCGCGCGGCCGTCGTCCTTGGGGAACGCGGGCGCGGACGTGGTCTCCTTGAACGACTTCCCGAGGTCGGTCGAGCGCAGGACCTTCATGCCGAAGAACGGGTTGCAGCTCGAGGCGTAGAGGCGCGGCGACTTGCGCGTGTCGATGAGCGCCGAGTACACGCTCACGCCGGGGCCGAACGGCCCGCGGAGCGCGAACGTGTTTCGCGTCTTCGCGGCCTCGGCGACGAACAACCCCTTCTTGGTCCCGATACAGAGAATCACACGCTCCGGCATGTTCAGCCTCCTGAAACCGCGGTCAGGATGGTGACGGTGTCACCCGGTTCCAGCACCGTGTCGAGCCCTTCCCGATCGCGGATGCTGGACGTATTGACGAACACATTGATGTGGCGGCGCACCGCGCCCGTCTCGTCACAGACGCTCCGGTAGAGGGGCGGGTAGCGCTGCTCGAGTTCCTCGAGCACGACGCGCACGGTCGGCGCCGCGAGCGGAAAGCTCGAGCGGCCCGCGCAGCAGTCGCGGAGCGCGGCGGGGACACGGATCGTGACGTTCGTGACGGCTTGGGTCATGGCGAGGGACCGTGTCGGGCGCGGTACTGGCAGCCTTACAACCGGTGGAATGGGGTGCGCGACGATGCAACCGCTCGCAGGTTAGCGCGGTGGGCGGGGGGCCTTCAACAGGATCCGGCGGCCGGCACGGGCTCGCCGGCCCTCGCACCGGCCGGGCCCCGGAAGAATCCGACGAACGCCCGGGAATTCCCCGCGGACGGCCCCGCCGCGCGGGCCCCGGAAATGCCCGCGGGGGCCCGCAACAGGCGAGCCCCCGCGCCGGCACGTGATCCCCCGATCACTGCACCTGGTAGACCCGGAACTGGACGATCCGGAAGTCGGCATTCGTGTCGACGGTCCAGATCAGGTCCTCGAGGCTCGCGTCGAACATCGCGGAGGGGGCGAGTTGGAACTTGGACTGTCCGCTCGCCCGCGTGAGGTCGATGGTGCCGAGCAGACACAGCGTGTCGCCCGTGGCAAAGTCGGTCACCGTCTGGCCGCAGGCGAAGAAGTGGCCACCCGGCTTCCCGAGGATTCGCATGTACACGTTGAAGAGACCGACCTGGTTGGTCTGGAGCACGGCCTGGTGGTCCGACGTCGCGTTGCAGTCGACCACGCTCCAGTTGGCGCCATTCTTGACGAGGACCTGTGCCTTCGACGCCTCCCGGTTCACGAAGATGCGGTGTCCGTCCCCGCAGTTGCCGTCGTACGTCCGGCCTGCGGGGTACCCGATCACGTTGAAGTTGTAGACGAGTTTGGCCCCGATCGGAATCGGTGCGGGCGACGCCTGCGCGTTGCCGGCGAACGTCGTGGCCGCGAACAGCAGCACCACGGCCAGCGCCTTCGACAGCGTGTGAGATGGAGTGTGACGCATTGAGCCGCTCCTATGGAGTGGGTTGATGGTCGGACACTCCCCGCCGTGCGCGAGCGGGCGGCGGGCAGTCTCGCATCCACGCCGGGCGACGCGCGCCGCCCGGCGGTGGCGCGCCCAGCAGCGATCGTGCCTCGGGGCCCGTGCAGGATTCACGGGTTCGCCGGGCTTGCCGCACACCGGCTTGCGTGGTCCGCATCCGGCGAACGCCGCGATTGGCGACGCGTTCGCGAAATGCGTCGCGCGGGAACCGGATTAGAGGCGTGCAGTTCGTGGCACGGGTGCGTGTTGCTGACCCGCGCCCCGTCCGTGCAACCGTGGCGCGACGCGTTCGTTGACATCGCGCCGCACGCCACCGTCCCGTCGCTGCGAATTCGGCGCTTGCGCGGCCATTTCTCGAACCCTCGGTCGACATTTCGGCCCGAAGAGGCCGGATGCGAACGCATTCTCTGACACGAGTTTGACCCTGCGCCCCACGCGCCCTAGCGTGCTTGGTTCGGGATCCCATGGACCGGGAACGCAGCGGGCCGCGCTGGAAACCATCCAGCCGGCTCCCCGCTACGCATCCTGAGCCTCCGGCCGGGGAATTCCAGAGGAGGCTGCATGTTGCGTTCCCTGCGGACGCTCATCGTCCTGGTTGCGCTGCTGATCGGGGTGATCCAGCTCGTCGCGCCGCGCCCCGCGAGCACACTCCCGCTCTTCGCCCGGGACCGCAAAGTCCCCTGCACGACCTGCCACATGGCGTTTCCGCGCCTCAATCCATTCGGCATGCAGTTCAAGCAGAATGGCTACCGGATGCCGGGCGAGAAGGGCACGTCACCCTGGGAGAAGGAGAGCTTCCCGATCTCGCTCATCGGCAACGTGGGCGCGGACTGGTTGCACACGGACGTCGACACGGGCGGACCGTCGCGGTTCAAGTCGACGCAGTCGTCGTTCCGGCAGAACTGGGTCGAGTTCCACACCTGCGGCACGCTGGCGGAGAAGGTGACGTTCCACTTCGACAACGGCTTCAGCGAGGACTCGGGGCTGCTCGAGAGCGGCATGGCGTTCGTGCAGTTCGACGACGTCGCGGCCGACGGGAAGCTCAACGTCAAGCTCGGCATCTTCGACGGCGAGATCCCCTACCTCTCGGACGCGCGGCGCACGACCATGGCCGGCTACCTCACCGACTGGACGCAGGACAACCGCGGCATCGAGCTGAACGGCAGGACGAACCCGTGGATGTACGCCGCGGGCGTCGTGAACAGCGACCGCACGCAGGGCAAGGCCGGCTCGACGAACTTGAATCAGTTCGAGAACGTCTACGGCTGGCTCACCCGCGAGATCAACAATTGCATGGTCACGGCGCGCGTGCGCCTCGAGCGGCAGGATCCGCGCGCGGCCGACAAGGACGCTTCGACACACATGGAGTCGAACTTCAGCCTCTACCTGACCCCGTCGTCGGGGCGCTTCGCGGTCATCCCGGCCGTGACGCTCGAGCACTTCTCCGACGTCCCGTCGGCGAAGGACATCGACACGGGCATGGTCGAGGCGATCGCCCTGCTCGACAAGGACGGCAGGTGGGTGGGCACCGGCCGGTTCGAAGACCGGCGCACGCTGGCCTCGGGCGGCGTGGACGCGACGTCCGAGACGCAGGCGGCGCTCAACCTGGCGTACTACGTGAACCCGAACGCGCGTGTCGCGCTCGACTGGACGCACAACGCGCTCGACCACGACGGGCCGAAGGCCGACGAGTTGCGGGCCTTCGTCCACGTAGGCTACTGAGCCTCGAACGTGCCGGCCGCTCACGAGCGTGAGCGCGGCCGGCCCCTGTAGGCTGCAAGAGCTCACGCGATCGCGCCCGGCGGACTCCCGCCGGGCGCGTCGCGTTTCCGCCCAGCTGGCGGCAGACGTGCCGCCCGCCACCGGCCCTCAGTGGCCCGCCGTCCCCCCCGCCGTCTGGTCGAGCGCGGCGCGCAGGCCGCGGGCGAGCGCCTCGGTGGAGCCCACACCCCAGTAGTGGAGGAACACGATCCGCGGGCTCTCCCCCGTCATGTGCTGGTGGATCGCGACGATGTCGATGCCCGCGCCGCGGAGCGCCTTGAGTACCGCCTGCAGCTCCGACTCGAGCATCGCGAAATCGCCGTCCACGACCGCCTGGGCATCCGAGCCGACGAATGCCGCCCAGGTGTTCACCCCCATCGTGTTCCCCACGACCGCGTCGTGCATGCGCGTCGTGCGGCCCACGACCACCTTGTAGACGCCGTCCTTCAAGCTCCCCGGCTCGTGCAGGATCGCCTCGATCCTCGCGGGGTCGAGCGAGCTGTTCGCCGGGGCGAGATCCGCGGCAGGCGCCTCCCCCTTCCCGCCGCTCGTCTCCCCGATCTTCGCGAACACCTTGCCCACCGCCTGGGCCAGCTCCGCCGCGTCGCCCATGCCGCCCACGTGCATGAACATCACGCGCGGCGACTCCCAGAGGAAGTGGTTGTGAAGCGCCGTGACCTCGAGCCCGGCATCGAGCGCCGCGCTCATGACCGGGTTGACCTGATCCTCGAGCAGGACCATGTCGCCCATCACCGCAGCCTGATGTCCCATCGGCTGAAACGCCGCCCACGAGGTGAGGCCCATCGCCGGCGTCATGTGCACGCCGGCCGCGACGACGTGGAGGTCCGAGCGCGGCAGCGAGACCTTGAACACGCCCTCGGCCTCGTTCCACGCTCCCTTGGCGCCGGTGAGCGCCTCGATGCGGGTGGTGTCGAGCGGCTTCGCGTCCGGTGGCTTTGCCGCGGCCGCTCCGGTGGCGGGCGCGGCGAGGGCGAGCGCGACTGCGGCAATTCCGATGAGCAGGGCTTTCATGACTTCCTCCTCGGGCACGAGCCTCGCGGCCACGTCGCACCCCGCACTCTGTGCCGCGCCGGCATGGCGCGCAAGGCCGTACCGCGATCGCCGCATCGGGTAGACTGCTTCCATCGGGCGCGATCGCCCGCCCGGCCGCGCGACCGAGAGATCACTCTCCCAGGGAGTCCCTCAAGGAGTCCGTCCGTGACCGACTTGAATCCACAGGGCAAGCAGATGGCCGACGAATCCATGGTGCGCACGCTCCGCGCCCAGGCGCTCGCCATCTGGCCGCAGGAATCCCAGCTCATCCGCCGTTACGGGCTCGCCCCCGACGTGCGCATTCTCGACGCCGGCTGCGGCACGGGCGAGGGCAGCTCGCGGCTGGCGGAGATGTTCCCCCGGGCGCGCGTGCTGGGCGTGGACATCCTCGACGACCACCTGGCGCTCGCCCGCGAGCGCTACGCCGGCCTCGGGCCGCGGCTCACGTTCGAGCACCAGAGCATCTTCGAGCTCCCCGCCCCGGACGGCACGTACGACTTCACCGTGTGCAGGCACGTCATCCACTCGATTCCGCACCCGGACCGGGTGATCGCCGAGCTCGTTCGCGTGACCCGTCCCGGCGGCCGGCTGCACCTGATCCCCGAGGACTACGACATGCTGCACTTTCAGCGCGGGGCGCTCGATCCGCGCGGGTTCTGGCACGAGACCCCGGCGCGCTTCGGCGAGGCCACGGCCACCGACCTGTTCATCGGGCGCAACACCTACGGCATCCTCGCCGCGCTCGGGCTCACCGAGATCACGGTCGACTACGTCATCGTCGACACCCTGCGCGTGCCGCGCGAGACGTTCGCGGCGATCCTCGAGGCGTGGCGGGACGGCTACGTCGAGCCGATCAGCGAGGTGACGCGCTTCAGCCGCGCCGAGGCGACCGCGTATTTCGACCAGATGATCGCCGACATCCTCGACCCGCGGCGCTACGCGGTGTGGATGGTGCCCGTGGTCGCGGCGAAGGTGCCGCTCCTCTAGACTGCGCCGCGGTCCCCGGAGGAACCCCATGGCGCAGGCTCCCGGCAGCACGCTCGCGCACTACAGGCTCGTGGAAAAGATCGGCGAGGGCGGCATGGGCGTCGTCTGGAAGGCGCACGACGAGCACCTGGACCGCGAGGTCGCGGTCAAGGTCCTCGCCCCCGGGGCGCTGGCCGACAGCCAGATCCGGCAGCGCTTCCGTCGCGAGGCGCACGTGCTGTCGCGCCTCTCGCACCCGGGCGTCGCGACGGTGTTCGATTTCGCCGCCCAGGACGGGGTCGACTTCCTGGTCATGGAGTTCGTCCCCGGCGGCACGCTCGCCGAGAGGCTGCGCGCGGGTCCGCTCGCGCTCGCCGACGTGTATCGCCTCGGCGCCGCGATCGCGGATGCGCTCGAGGACGCGCACCGGCAGGGATTCCTGCACCGGGACTTGAAGCCCAGCAACGTCGTGCTCACGGCCGCGGGCCGGCCCAAGATCCTCGACTTCGGGCTCGCACGGCTGCTGCACGGCGCCCAGACCGCCGCGGGGCTCACGCAGAGCGGCATGATCCTCGGCACGCTTCCCTACATGGCGCCCGAGCAGTTGCTCGGGGAGGCGGACGACAAGCGCACCGACGTCTACGCGCTAGGCACGCTCCTCTACGAGATGGCGGCGGGACGCCGGCCGTTCGTCAAGGAGCGCGCCGAGGCGCTCATGTTCGAGATCCTGAACAGCGCCCCGGCGCCGGTCCGCGCGCTTCGGCCGGACGTCCCGGTCGAGCTCGAGCGGCTGATCGCGACGTGCATGAGCAAGGACGCGACGCTCCGCCCGGCGTCCGCCGGGAGCGTGAGCGAGGCGCTCCGCCGGCTCGGCGAGCCGGCCGCGGCCGGGGTGGCGCCGGTGGCCGGGCCGGACACGATCCGCTCGCTCGCGGTGCTGCCACTCACGAACGTGTCGAAGGACCCGGCCCAGGAGTACTTCGCCGACGGCATGACCGAGGCGCTCATCTCCGATCTCGCGCGCATCAAGGCCCTGCGCGTCATCTCGCGCACGTCCGCGATGAAGTACAAGGGCGCGCAGCAGGCGCTCCCGGAGATCGCGCGCGAGCTCAACGTGGACGCGATCCTCGAGGGCTCGGCGCTGCTCGTGGGCGGCCGCGTGCGCATCAGCCTGCAGCTCGTCTCCGCCCGCTCGGACGAGACCAAGTGGGCCGAGCGCTACGATCGCGAGCTCACGGACGTGCTGGGACTGCAAAACGAAGTGGCCGGGGCGGTGGCGCGCGAGATCGCGATCCAGGTCACCCCGCGCGAGGCGTCGCGGCTGGCCCGGCACAGCGCGGTGAACGCCGAGGCCCACCTCGAGTACCTGAAGGGCCGCCACACGTACTCCGCCGGTTCGCCGCAGGCGATCGAGCTGAGCCTGCGGCACTTCCGCCGCGCGATCGAGCTCGATCCCACGTTCGCACCGGCGTGGGCCGGCCTCGCCGACTGCCACATCGTGCGCGCGAACCGCGGCATGGCGCCGCCCGCCGAGGCGAGCGCGGAAGCCCGTGTCGCGGCGCTCAAGGCGCTCGAGTTGGACGATTCGCTCGCCGAGGCGCACGGCGCGCTCGGCACGCTGCTCTGCACGCAGCACGATCTCGCGGGCGGGATCCGCGCACTCGAGCGCGCGATCGAGCTGAATCCGGGGATCGCGCCGCCCTACCACTGGCTCGGGCGGGCGTTCTATTGCCTCGAGCGCCACGTCGAGGCCGAGCAGGCGATGCTCAAGGCCCTGAGCCTCGATCCGCTCTCGATGTGGATCCACACCACGGTCGGCGACGCCTACTACTACGCGCGCGAGTTCGAGAAGTCCGTGGTCTATTACCGCATGGCGATCGAGCTGGACCCGCGCTTCGACGGCGCGCACACCGATCTCGCGCGCTCGCTCGAGGCGCTCGGGCGGTTCGACGAGGCGCGCGCCCAGTACGAGGAGGGCCGCCGGCTCTCGGGTGGCGTCGCCGGACCTTCGTTCGGCCTCGCCCACCTCGAGGCGAGCATGGGTCACGCGGCCGAGGCGCGGCGCATGCTCGAAGCGCTCGTCGCGGCGCGGTCGCACCGGGTCGTCTCAGCGTGGGGTATCGCGGCGCTGCACGCGAGCCTCGGCGACGTCGATGACGCGTTCCGCTGGCTCGAGACCGCGATCGCCGAGGGCGCGACCGGGCTCGTCTTCCTGCGCGTCCATCCCCGGCTCGATCCGATCCGCAGCGATCCGCGGTTCGCGCCGCTCGTCGAGCGCGTGGGGCTCGCGGGAGGCCGCGCCACGCCCGGCGCCTGAGGTCGCGCGAGCTGACACTCGATTCTCCCGGCGAAAGCGTGTGGTCGCTCCGGCCCCGCTCCCGACGGGCGTTCCCATTCCCACGCGCGCGCTTCGCCTGTATCCTGCCCCACCGCGGCGGGGGATCCGCCGGCTTCGAGCTCGATCACCCGGAGGGTGCCGTCATGAAGAAGCGCTTGGCTCTGCTGTCGGTCGCGCTGTTCGTCATTGCGCTCGCTCCCATCGCGCGCGCGCAGATGGGTGGACCCGAGGGCATGGGATCCAACCGGCTGGTGAGCTTCGGCCTGGGCGGCGGCGTCTCCGTCCCGGTGAGCGATGCGAAGGACGCGTTCAAGACGGGCTTCAACGGCCAGGGCTTCGCGCGCCTGAACCTCAAGGGCCTGCCGATCTCCCCGCGCGTGGACTTCACGTTCTCCAAGTTCGACGTGTCGTCGGCCAAGCTCGCCGCGCCGGGGGCCACGGCGGGCGCGAGCGGCACCGGACAGATCCTCGCCGGGGTCGCGAACCTCCAGTACTTCCTCATGCCGGGTGGTCCGGCCCGTCCCTACATCGTCGCCGGCGTCGGGGCGTACAACTTCAAGACCGATATCTCGGGCATCCCCGGGGCCACGTCCAAGAGCGACACGCGCTTCGGTGTGAACGGCGGGGCCGGGGTGCTGGTGAAGTTCGGGAGCATGGTGAGCGCGTTTGTCGAGGGCCGCATCGACAACGTGTTCAGCCAGAAGGGCTTCGTGAACTCGGACCAGATCCAGGTCGTCCCCGTGACGTTCGGGATCGTGTTCTAGCTTCGGATCGCCGGGGTGGCGGGCGCGCGACCGGGCGTCGCCACCCCGGGCGTCACCGGCTCGCGGGCGGCGCGAGCCGTCCCCTCGCCCTCCCCCTCCCCCTCACTCGCCGAGCACGAGCAGCTCGAACGACCCGGGCACGATCGACGGCCGCGGTCGCGGCTGCTCGGGGGTCGCGGCGGGCGTCTCGCCGAACTTGGCGGTGATGACGAAGATGCGGTGCCCGCCGGGGTCGAGCGCGAGCGTGCGCGCCCCGAGCGCCGTGGGCACGTTTCCGACCACCCGGAAGCTCGCGGGCGAATCCTCGTGGACCACGGTGAGCGTCCCCTCCCCGTTCGAGCTGAACGCCTGTCCCGTCGCGGGGTCGAACCCGGCGCCGTCCACGCGTGCGCCGATCGGCAGCGTCGCGACGACGCTCCCCTTCTCGACGTCGCTCACCACGAGCTTGCTGTTCGAGCAGCCTGAGAAGAGCCGACCGTGCGCCCGGTCGAGCGCGACCCCGCTCGGTCCCTCGCCCGGCGCGAGCGACCAGTGGCCGAGGACCTTGAGCGCGCGCGTGTCGACGCGCACGACCTGGCTCGAGTCCTCGAGGTTCACGTACATCCGCCCGGCCCCGTCGCACGCCGGCTCCTCGGGCTGGCCGCCGAGGGCGATCGTGCCGACGACGGTCCCGGTCGCCGGATCGATCGCGCTCGCGCTCCGGCTTCCGGCGTTCATCACGAACACGCGCCGCGACGCGCCGTCGTACACGATCGCATCCGGGGAGAGCCCGACCCGGATGCGCGCGAGCGGCCGGAGCGTCTTCAAGTCGAACATCGTCACGCTGGTGTCACGCCCGTTGCTCGTGAAGCCGCGGCCCAGGTCCTGGACGAGCGCGACCCCGTGCACGCCAGGCGTGTCGGGGATGTCGCCGACGACGCGGAAGCTGTCCGAGTCCACGACCATGACGTGCGTGGAGCGCGTGATGAACAACCGGTGCCCCACGCCGTCGAACGCGAGGTAGTCCCAGCGGCCCTCCCCTCCCAGCACGACGGTCCGGACCACGTGGAACTCCGCGCGCGCCGGCGGCGCCGTCAGGACTGCGAGCAGCGCGAGCCCGGCGAACCGAAGCCGCGAGTCGATGCGATCGAAGCGATGCCGCCGCATGGGAGCCTCCTCGGGGACTTTCGCGCCCGGGGGATCCCGGCCGCTCACTGTTGCCAAGCGTACGATATCTTGGCGAACAGCTGCCGGCCCGCCCGCTCCATGTTGCGGGTCGCGTCCAGGAACGTGCGCTGGTCGCCGTAGCCCACGTAGAGCACGGTCTGCCAGTTGACCTTGTACGCGAACAGGCCGGACAGGCTCACGTGCTGGTCCCGGGGCCCGACCGCAGACGTGTAGAGCACGGGGTCGCGATCGGTGCGGACGTGCTGAACGATCAGGCGCGCGAACGATTGCGCGTTGAGCGTGTAAGTCGTGCGCAGCCGCTCGACCTGGGCCGTGAGCAGGCGGCCGTCGAGGCCGGGGCCGGCGTGCACGTCGAGCCAGCGCACGCTGGACGTGGCCTGCACCTCGACGTGGTTCCCGGGGCGCACGGAGGCACCCGCGGCCAGCGTCGCGCCGTGTCCCTCGCGCGCGTTTGCAAAATCGATCTCGTCGCCGAGGTCGGCGTCGAACGAAAGGGAGTTCACGACCCGCCCCAGGCTCGCGTCGAAATGGAGGTGCGGGCGGAAGCGCTTGAGGAGCCGGCCGCCGACCCGGAACTCGTCGCGGTTCAGCTCGATCCGCGAGAAGCTGCTCACCTTGCCGTCGGCCCCGGCGCCGAGCTGAGCGTGACGCGCGAGCACGTCGCCGCCCGGAATCACGTCCTCGTAGGCTTCGCTGAAGATGCGTACGCGATTGAAGAACGCCTGCTTGGGCCGGATCGTGTACCCCCCCTGGTAGTAACCCTCGCGGTATCCGACCTGCGGGATGAAGCCATCGTCCGCGCGGAAGTCGTGGCCGAGCTCCTGGGCCTGGAGGAACAGGTCGTACGTCGGCGTGGGGTGCGACCAGTTGAGCACGAGCGCGTGGTCCTGGAGCGTGCGGCCATCCCATTCCGCGGCCAGGTCGGGCCGGTTCGGCGTCCGGCTGTCGCTCCAGAGCACCTGCCCGGTGAACTTGTCCGTCGGCGTCATGCGCCACTGGAAATCCGGCCCGAGGACGCGGTTATGGCCACCCCCTTCGATCTCACGCGAGGTCGCGAGCAGGCTCACGAACGACTGCCCCATGTCGTGGCGCACCCGCAGCACGCCCACGCCGGAGCGGAAATCCTGGTCCGCGGCATCGGAGCGCAGGGGCCCGGGCAGGATCACCTGCCCCTGTCCGCGATCGCGCGCCACGAGCGCGGTGAACGCCGTCGTGCCGGCGCGCCCGGTGGCCCGGAGGCCGAAGTCGGGCGAGGTCACGGTGCGCGTGTACACCGCCTGGAACGGCGTCGAGAACAGGTCGACGCCCTCGAGGAAGAACGAGCGCTTCTCCGGGAAGAACAGCGCGAACCGCTCGTTCGCCACGATCTGCGCGGCGTCGGACTCGACCTGGGAGAAGTCGGGCTTGAGCGTGCCGTCCACGGCCAGCCCCGAGAGCGGACTCCACTTGATATCCGCACCCGACGTCGACTTGACCTTGTCTTTCGCGAGCGGTTCGCCCAGGAGCACGTTGCCCGAGCCGTCCTCGGGCGGCGCGGCGGTCTGCTGCGTGGTCGCGAACGGCGCGACCACGAGGTGCGAGCCGTGCGGAAGCTGCTCGAGCCCGGTCAGCTTGCTCGAGTTGCAGATGAAGCAGTTCACGTCGCGTGGCAGGCGGGCGGTGAAGAATTGGTAGTGGCGTTCGCGCGGGTAGTTGCGGTAGAGGAGGATGCCCCAGGTCTGGACCGGCGTGTTCGCGTAGCGGAGCGACGTGAACGGGATGCGCAGCTCGAGCGTGTAGCCTTCCTTGGTGATCTTGCCCTTCGAGTCCCAGAAGAAGTCCGGCGAGCTGTCCTCCCCCGTCACGTCGCTGTTGATCGCGTCGTACTGGAGCCCGTTCGGATTCGTGAGGAACTCCACCGCGGTCTTGCCGTCGTTCCGGCTGTCCACGATGACGCCGCCGTAGTCCGTGAGGCCCGAGAGCGCGTCGTGGTCGCCGAGCGGCGCCCGGATCAGCTCCGGGTGTGGATCGTCGAAACGAAACGCCGCGTAGAGGTAGTGGTCGTCGTAAGCGAGGAACCCGAGATTTCGCACCTGGGGCTCGACGTTGTCGCCGATGCGGGTCTCGAACCACGTCGTCACGGAGTCTGCGCCCCGCCAGCCGGCGTCGGAGAGATCCCCGTCGACGACGATGGGTCCCGTGGCACGGCGGATCGTGAGCAGCGGCCCGGGCCGTGGATCGGCCGCGCGCGAGGCGCTCGCGCAGGCGGCGAGGAGCAGGCAGACGGCGAGCGCGGCCGGGGCCGCGCGAGGGGTCGCGAGGGGCATGGGCATGGTCCCTTGGACGGGCGAATCCAAGCGAAGGGTTGGACCGCGCACGACCGCGGCCGGAGGGGCGAACCACTGACTCGAACTTAGTGGCCCTACGCGGGTGCGCGCCGCGAGGTTGCCACGAAGGTGGCCGGAGTCCTGCCGAACGCTGGAGCATCGGGGCCGGGCGTGGCAGTGCCGAGGCGCTCCGGCCCGCGCCGGGTCGGCAAGGCGGGCTCGCGACGCGGCAGCGACCCGCGCGCGGCGCGGTCCTTGGTCAGCGATGCCGCGGACTCGCTCCCGGCCCCGATCGCTCGAGGACCCAACTCGTGACGCTCTCGAGGTACCCGGGCGCCGCCCGCGGCCAGTCCCACCTGCCGCCCGCCACGAGCGGGAGCGTGCGAAGCACGTGATTCGCGGCCGGGAACACGCGCACGGTCACGTCGCGGTTGCCGCCCTGGCGGAGCGCGTGCTCGACGAGCCTCGCACTCGGCTTCGCCGGGACCAGCTCGTCGGCGGCGCCGTAGACCGCGAGCACGGGCACACGCACGGCACGCCACCACGGGGCCGGATCCAGCGTGCGCCCGCGCCAGTACCAGCCGGCGAGCGCGGCCCCCGAGGGAAGCCGCTCCGGCAGCGAGCTCGCGCGCCGCCACGGCGTCGTCGCGGCCTCCGCGAGGAGCGCCGAGAGCTCGTTCGAATCGCGTCTGGTGCCGAGCCAGGCCTGGAGCCGTCGATCGAGCGAGACCGTGCGCTGGATGTCCGCGGCATCGAACCCGGCCGAGGCGAGGCGCATGCTGTCCTGGTACGCCGCGCTCTCGCCGATCGGCATCCCGGGCGCGGAGATGGCCACGATGAAGCGCAGCGACGGCACCCGCGCGGCGACGAGCGGGGATATGAACGCACCCTGGCTCAGGCCCCACACGCCGACGCGCTGCGCGTCCACGCCGCGCGTGGCGCGCAGGCACTCGACCGCCGCGGCCGCATCGCCCGCGAGCGTGTCGTACGTGGCGGCGCCGTAGTCCCCGGAGGATTCGCCGGCCCCGCGCTTGTCGAATGCCAGCACGGCGAGCCCCGCGCGGGCGAAGTGGTCGGCGTAGAAGCGGTAATCGCTCCGGAGATTGGTCGAGGAGCCCTGGAGGAGGACGATCCCGGCGCGCGGCGCCGGACCCGCGTCCGGCACGTACACCGTTCCGGCGAGCCGGGCCCGCCCACTCGCGAAGCGCACCTCGTGCGCCGAGTAGGGCGGCAGGTCGGGCGCGCGTGCGCGGCCCAGCGAGAAGCGGAGCGGCGGTGCGGTGCCGCCCGCTTCCACGACCCCGGGGACCGCGGGCACCACGGCGGTCCCGCGCAGCGAATCCCCGTTCACTTCGCCCTCGAAACGCAACGGGTGGTCGTCCGTGGTGACGAAACGTACCTGGCGGCCGGCACTCTCCACGCCCGCGAGCGGCTGCTCGAGCATGAGCAACTCGGGGCTGCTCATCGCCGCCCGCAGCGTCCCGCCCTCCTGGGAGAAGCGGATGCTCAGATCCAGGCGCGCGCCCTGGAAGACGGCGCTCCCCCGCCACGTGCCCGCGAGCGATCCGTCCGGCGCGCGCGTGGGCGCCGCGCCGCCCGCGCAGGCGGCGAGGGCGCAGATCCCGAGCGCACGGCCGATGGCACGCATCGGCTTGAGACTACACGCTCGAGGCCTCAGACGAGCCCCGGCGACCTGGCCGGCCGGGCCCGCGGCCGGCCATCGGGCGAACCCCAGAGGAGGGCCACGACGATGAGCGGATCGACGACGCCCCAGAAGATGCTCGGGAACAGGAACCCGGGATCCTGGGGCGTGCCGGCGGCGCCCTCGAGTGCCGAGAGCGCGAGCATGAGAAGGTGGTAGGCCGCTCCGGTGCACGCGGCGACGAGCGCGACCCGGCTGCCCCAGCCGCGTGCGCCCCGGCGCAGCTCCGCGAACATCCCCGTGCCGCCGATCGCCTGCGCGAGCCCCACGAGCAGGAACAGCATGCGCAGGCTCAGCACGTGCGCGACCCCGGCGACGAGGCTCGCCCCCAGCGCGAGCTGCCAGGCCATCCGGCGGCGCCGGATCTCTTCCTCGTCGGGGCCGGCCACGTCGCTACTTCCCGAGCAGCCGGAGGACGCCGACGGTCATCTGCGGCAGATAGGTGATCGCGAGCGTACCCGCGCCGAGGATGAGCAGGAACGGCACGACGTGGCGGTAGAGCTGCGGCAGCGGTTTCCCGAACCGCGACGAGGACAGGAACAGGTTCAACCCCGCGGGCGGGAACAGGAATCCCAGCTCCAGGTTGGCAAGGAACACCACGCCGAGGTGCACCGGGTCCACGCCGAAAGCGGCTCCGATCGGGGCGACGAGCGGGGCCAGGATGACGATCGCGGAATAGATCTCGAGCACGCTCCCGAGCACGAGCAGCACGAGGTTCAAGGCGAGCAGGAACACGTGCTGCGAGTGGATGTGCGCCCGGACGAACGCGAGCAGCGCATCGGGAATCTGCGCGTCCACGAGCCAGCTCGTGAGCCCGAGCGCGCTCGAGAGCAGGATCAAGACGGCGCCGCAGAGCACGCTCGCCTTCACGAGCACACGGGGGAGCTCGCGGAACGGGTGGATGTCGCGGGTGACGAAGCACTCGACCCCGATCGCGTACGCGAACGCCACCGCCGCGGCCTCGACCATGGTCGTGAGCCCGGTCGCGAAGAGCCCCACCACGAGGAGCGGCACCGAGAGCTCCCACTTCGCGGACCAGCCGGCCGCGAGCGCCTCGCGCGCCGAGAACGCCTGGCGCGGGGTCTTGATCCGGCGTCCCACCTGCATGCCGTAGAGCGCGACGATCAGGATGAGCAGGAGCCCGGGCAGGAGCCCGGCCAGGTAGAGCGAGTCCGCCGGCACGTTCGCGACGACCGCGTAGAGGATCACGGGCAGGCTCGGGGGGAGCAGGAGCCCGAGACTCCCCGAGGCGGTGACGAGCCCGAGCGAGAAGCCCTCGGGGTAGCCGTCCTTCAGGAGCACCGGCAGGAGCAGTCCGCCGAGCGCCATGATCGTGACACCCGAGCCGCCCGTGAACGTGGTGAACAGCGCGCACACCGCGGCCACGAGCACCGCCACGCCGCCCGGGAGCCAGCCGAAGAGCGCGCGGAAGAACCGCACGAGCCGCTGCGAAGCGTTGGATTCCGCGAGGACGTAGCCGCACGCGGTGAGGAGCGGGACCGCGGGCAGCGTGGGCGAGGACATGAGCCGGTAAATGTCGGCGCTCACCGCCGAGACGGGCACGCCGTCGCGAAAGAACAGCACGAGCGCGATGCCGCCCATGGCCACGAACACCGGCGCGCCGACGAGCGCCGCGAGCAGGATCAGACCCACGAGCGGCAGGGCGATCGAGTGCGCCGCCCCGTGGAGCAGGCCGAGCGACAGCCCGGCCGGAATCGCCGCGTAGGCGAGCGTCCTCCCCCGCCAGCCCTCCGAGGCGGCCCAGGCGAGGCGCAGCGCGAGCAGCGCGAGCGCGAGCGGCATGACGCACTCGCTCACCCAGACCGGGACGCCGATGGCGAGGAGTTTCCCCTGCTCGCGATCGGCGAGCACCACGCCGTAGGCGGAATACGCGAGCACCGCGCAGACCGCGGCGGCGATCGCCGACGAGAACACGCGCGCCGCGTCCCGGACTTTCGCCTTGCCGATCGCCTCGGCGGTCGAGAGCGTGAGGTGCTGGCGCTGGCGTGCGGCGAGGAGCCCGCCGAGGAGCGCGAGCCAGAGCGTGAGCTGGGCGCGGTACTCGGACGAGCCGGGCACGCCGAAGCCGCCGAACGGCCGCCCGAGCGCATCGACGAGCGGGATCAGCATCGACAGCAGGAAGGCGACGACCAGCACGCCGCCTTCGAACCGGTGCACGAACGAGTAGAGGCGGCCCGGCGGGTGACGCTGCGCGGCCGTGTGCATGGGCGCGCACACTAGCATGCCCCCGCGGGCCGGCGGGTGCCGCGCGCGCGGCGCGCGGCGCTTACGGCTGCGGCTTCACCGTGAACTCCGCGGAGGCCCGGGTCGTGTCCCAGTCGAGGTTCAGCACGCCGCCGCTCGAGGTGGGATCGACGCTGATCGTAAATCGCTCCACCACTTGCGGTAAGCTGCTCACTTTCATGTCGATCGTGAACAGGTCCCTGGCCGGGTTGTGCTGCGTCCCCCACTGCCCGGTCTCGCCGTTCACGATGAGCTTCCAGCCCGCGGCCGAGGGCAGCGACCAGAGCGTGTAGAAGCCGGCGGGCACGACGGTGCCGCCGAAGTCGAGTGGCTTGTCCGTGCGGAACTGCGTCGCGGCATTGGCGCCCGTGCGCCACACCTCGCCGTAAGGCACGAGCGCCGCCCCGAACACCGCACGCCCGCGCTTGGCCGGGCGCCCGTAATCGATCGTGATCGCCGCGCCGCCCGCGTTCGTCACCCGCACGGTGTCGCGCGGCGACAGCGTACCCACGCCCTGGCCGGCCTGCTCGCGCGCCATGTAGCCGTTCGCGAGCGCGTCGACGTCGAGCGAGGCCACGCGGGTGATGCCGAACTTGGCCGTCCCGGCCACCGGGAGCGTGCCCAGGATGTGCCCTGCCTTGTCCACGGCCGCGTGGTAGACGTCACCGTGCGTGTCGGAGATCTCGACGGAATCGCGGCCGAGCTTCCGGAGCAGGAAGCGCTCGGGTGACGGGAAGCCCACGATGTAGAGCGGGCCCCCGAGCGTGTCCGGCCTGGCCTTCACGAGCTTCATGATCTGCCCTTCGTAAACCGCCCACGGGCTCGAGCTGAAGAGCAGGAGCGCTCCGAGCGAGAGTCGCTGGTGGGTCACCTGGGGCGCCGCGCTGCCGTTCTTGATCTCGACGCGCAGCGAGTCGCCCTCGTACGCGACCTCGGCGGTCTGGAGCGGCGCGGCCGCTCCCGGCGGCGTGGCGACGATCGAGACGTGGGTGATCGCGCCGTCCTTCATGTCGTACGTGAAATGCCGGCGGAGCGTCCGCGGCGCGCGCCCGACCTGGTCGATCTCCAGCCGATTCGCGGTGCGCACGTAGTGCTCGACGCTCGTCGTGTCGAGGCCCAGCCGCACGACGAAGTTGCCGGTGTCGTCCGCCCGTGCGGGAACCGCGAGGACGAGCAGCAGGGACAGCGTGGCGAGTGGCGAAACGCGCTTCATGGCGGGCACTCCTCGGCGGACGGGTCGGGGCGGCAGGGGAACAAGGAACGCCGGAGCCTAGCGCGCGCGCGCGGGCCGGGCGTGCCCGCGGGCGAGCCACGGCCACGAGCGCGGTGTCGCGGCTGCCGACCGCGGGATCGCGGCGTGGACGCGGGCGGGCGGCGCTGCAACACTGCGGCGGTCCGATTCCGCGATTCCACGACGGGAACGCCGAACACCGAAGGAGGCTCGCCCCGATGGTCATGCGATTCGCAGCCGCGACGCTCGCGCCGACATGCCTCGCGGTCTGCGTGCTGGCGACCCGGGCCGAAGCGGCCCCGGTTCCCTCCCGCGCCGCCCCGGGCGGCTCGATCCGACCGACCGCGGCCGACGTGGTCTCGCTCGCGACTCCTGGCGACCTGGCGTTTTCCGCCGACGGCCGCTGGGCCGCGTTCGCGCTCGCCCGGGCGACTCGCGACACGTCCGCCAGGCCGAGCGCGGACGACACGAACGGCGGCTGGAAGCGGACGCGCCAGATCGTGCTCCTCGACCTCACGACCCGGGCGAGCCGCACGCTCACGTCGGGCGACGACCGCGCCGGCTCGCCGCAGTTCGCGCCGGACGGCCGCTCGCTCGCGTTCGAGCGGAAGGGCGCGCTCTGGCTCCTGCCCCTGACCGGCGGCGAGGCGCGCAAGCTCGACACCGGCAAGCTCGAGCCGGACGCGTTCCGGTTCGCGCCGGACGGGAAGAGCATCGCGTTCATCGCGAAGCCCGAGCGGACCGACCCGGAGATCGCGGCGGCGTGGCGGGCGGGGGGCGCGTTCGCGTGGGACGAGCAGTGGCGGCCGGCGCGGATCTGGATCGTGCCGGTCGACGGCGGGGCGAGCGACAAGCCGCGCGCCGCGAGCCCCGAGAGCCTGAGCGTCGCGGAGTTCGCGTGGTCGCCGGATGGGAAGCGCTTCGCGGTGCTGACCGCGCGGAACAGCGACCCTTACGAGATGTTCAATTTCCCATTGCCGCGCGTGCTCGACGCCGCGGACGGGCATGTCCTGGCGACGCTCGCGCGCAAGAGCGACTCGTACGGGAGTCTTTATGGCGAGCTCCATTGGTCGCCGGGATCGAACGCGGTCGTCATGACCGGCCTCGACGGCGGGCTCTCGAACGTGAACGCGCTGCTGGTCTGGGACGTCGCGACCGGCACCGTCCGCGACCTGGCGCCGGGAAGGGATCTGACGCTCGACGGGATCGCGCTCGCGAACGGTGGCCGCGAGGTGATCGCCTGCGTCAAGGCGCGCACGGAATCGCGGCTCATGCGCTTTGCGCTCGCGGGCGGGCCGCCGCAGGACGCGGGGTTCTCCGGGCGCGGGATCTCGGGCGCGCTCCTCGCGGACGCGGCCGGGCGCCGGCTCGCGTTCCTCTCCTCCACCCCGCGCGAGCCGCAGGAGGTCACCGTGTTCGACCTCGGCGCGCGCCGCACGGACGTGGTCTCGAAGCTCAACCCCCAGGTCGCGGGCTGGACGCTCGGCGAGACGCAGGTCGTCCGCTGGAAGTGCCCGGAGGGCGGCGAGCTCGAAGGCCTCCTCACCCGCCCGCCCGGTGCGGCGGCCGGTGCCGCGACGGCGCTCGTCGTGATGCCGCACGGCGGCCCGGACGACGTGACGCAGCAGACGTGGAGCTCGCAGGCGCAGCTCTTCGCCTCCCGCGGCTACGCGGTGTTCCGGCCCAACTATCGCGGCGGCACCGGCTACGGCTTCGAGTTCTACGCCGCGAACCGCAACCGGTTCGGCACCATCGAGCAGATGGACATCGAGAGCGGCGTGGACGCGCTGGTCGCGCGCGGGCTCGCCGATCCGCAGCGGCTCTTCTTCGGCGGCTGGTCGTGGGGCGGATACCTGACCGCGTGGACGATCGGCCACGTCCAGCGCTACCGGGCGGCGGTCGTCGGCGCCGGCGTCAACGACGTGGCGTTCAGCTACTCGAGCAGCGACATCAACCACGGCGTGGCGGCGCAGTGGGAGTACAAGGGCGACCCGTGGCGCGAGACCGATCACTTCGACCGCGCGAACCCGATCCGCTACGCGAAGGACATGAAGACGCCGACGTTGATCCTGCACGGCCAGAGCGACGACCGGGTGCAGTTCCTGAACGGGGTCACGCTCTACCGCGCGCTCTCCGACGTGGGCTGCGAGGTGAAGTTCTACGCCTACCCGCGCGAGCCGCACGGCTTCCAGGAGCCCGCGCACCTCGTGCACCGGCTCGACACCTGGCTCGGCTGGTACGACGCGCACGGCGGTCCGTCGGCGGCGCGGCCGTGAGCTCGCCGGCGCCGGCGGGTCCGAGTGTGCGGCCCGCGGTGGCCGGCGACGTCGCGGCGATCGCGGCCTTCGCCGGCGAGCTCTACCACGCGCACCACGCCTGGGACCCGGTGCGGTTCTGGGACTTGAGCGGCGTGGCCAGCCCGGCCGGACGCGAGCAGTTCTTCGCCTCGCAGCTTGCCGCGCCGGACACGGTGCTGCTCGTGGCCGAGCGCGCGGGCGCGTGCGTGGGCTACGCCTACATGACGTTCGAGTCGAACGATTACATGAACCTGCTCGAGCGCGCGGCATGGCTCCACGACGTGTTCGTGGTGCCCGAGGCGCGCGGCAGCGGCGCGGCCGACCTGCTCTTCGCGGCCGCGTGCGCGCGCGCCCGGGCCGCCGGCTACCCGCTCCTCGCGCTCAACGTGGCCGAGGCGAACCCCCGCGCGCAGGCGTTCTTCGCCCGCCAGGGCGCACGCGTCACGATGCGGGAGATGATCGTGGAGCTGCCGCCGCCCGGGCCGGCCGCCCGGGCGTAACGCCGAGGCGCCCGGCGGGTCTCCCCACCGGGCGCCACGAGAGCTTCCGGGCCGAACTTAGTACCGGCTCTGCGCGCGCAGGAACCAGCCGCGCGAGGTGTCCTGGTTGCGGACCAGCGGATCGCCGGAGAACCGGCTGAAGTTGTAGCCGATCCCGAAGCGCACGTGCTGGCCCGGATCGTACGAGAGCTCCTGCAGCCAGCCGCCACGCGTGTCCGCGGCCTCGCGCTGCTCGAGCAGGCGATACTCGACCCCCAGCCGGAACGGCTGCTGGGCGATGCGATAGTCGAGCCGGCTCGCCCACATCGTGCTGTGCGCGGTGCCGAGCGGCAGGCCGCTCCTCCCGCTCTGGTCCAGCCGGGCGGCACCCTTCGCCGCCCACTCGAGGCCGGGGAACACGCGAACGGTCGCCTCGAGCGCCGCCACCCCGAGCACGGACGCGGTCCCGAGCGAATCCCCCGGCTCCGGCCCGCGGCGGTCGGCGAGGCGCGTCCAGCGGCCGAGCGCCTGGACGGCGTCCGAGCGCGGCGCACGCCAGGCGAGGCCGACGCTGCTCTCCGTGAACCGGTTCGGCGTCGTGTACATCTGCTCCAGTCGCCGCGACATGCTCATGCGCAGGTCGGTGAGCACGGTGAAGCCGCTCGGGAGCGCCAGCTCGAGGCGCGTCGCGGACAGCATCTGCCGGCTGTAGGTGCTTCCGAGCATGCGCCGCGCCTCCGCCCGGCTCGAGCCCGAGAGCGGCGAGTTGCCCTTGTACGCGATCTGGCCGGAGATCGTGCCGTGCTGGCCCGAGTCCCCGCCACGCGTGCCGTGCTCGCCCGCGACGTTGAGCGAGAGACCCTCGGCGTTGTGCCAGCCCTGCTCGATGCCCGTGACCGACACCCCGTGATCTCCGAGCGGGTCGCGCTGCCACTGGTATTCCGAGTAGACCCGGCTCTCCGGGCCGAGCGGAGCCTGCATGCCGAACAGCGTCCCGCCGCGGAGTCCCGTCGTCGACTGCGCCTGCTCCTCGCGCACGTAGAACTGCCGCGCGCCGACGCTCATCGTCGCGCCGCCGCGGATCGTCTTGCCCTGGTCGCCGGTGGAGCCGCGCGCCTCGAGTGCCAGCGTCGGCAGCGCCCGCCACTCGAGCGCGAGCGCGGACTGGCTCGCCTTCTCGCCGGCGAACGTCTGCTGGTGCTCCACCGTGGTCTTCACGCGCTCGACGGGCTTCCACCAGAGCCGCATCGCCCCGGTGCTGTTCTTGTCCGTCGGGTCGAGCACGCGCGTCGTGTTGCGCTGCTCGAACTCCGTCGCCGCGCCGGTCCGCGCGCCGTCCACCCGCCACTGCATGCCGTAGACGTCGGTGCCGTCGATCTGGCCCAGCTGGTTCATCTCCGGCCGCGTCTCGCGGTCGAATCGGCCCGAGAGGAGGCCGTACCGGCCCGCGCTCAGCTGGCCGCGTACGCCGGAGCGATCGAGCGCCACGCCCGCCCGCTCGCCGTCGCTCAAGAAACCGGCGTCGACGCGACGCACGTAGCCGCTCACCGAGGCGAGGCCCGGCCGGTGGAGCCATTGGCCGAGGTCCACCTCGGCGGCGGTCTTCCAGGCCAGCCCCTCGTTCGTGTTGGCGGAGTCCGCCTCGTTCCACGCCAGCCCGCCGTCGGTACTGACGAACGAACGGCCGGTGTGGCCGTGGCTCGTCGCGAGCTCGCCGAGCAGGCGAGTGCCGTGCCCCATGTTGAGCGTGAGGTCGGTGCCGCGCAGGCGGTAGTCGCCGTCACCCGAGCGATCGTCCACGACGGTCGAGCCGAGCGTGAGCTTGTCGCCCACGTTCTGGGTGATGCGGCCGCCGGCGGCGGTCTTCTCGCCGCCGTGGCCGGCGGTCTCGTAGTCGACCTCGATCGTCACCGGGTGGCCCTGGAGCCGGCCGCTCCCGATCACACCGCCGTCGTCCCAGACGCTGGCGATCGGACGCGTGAACTGCACCCGGCCCTCGAACTCCTTCACCACGACGTCGATGCCGGAGCGCTGCGGAACGCGCGCGAGCTGGAGCCCGGTGTTGCGATCGCGAACGACCAGCGTGACCTGCGCGCTCCCCTCCAGCACGTCGCCGTGGCTCAGGTAGTAGAGCGTGCCGCCCGTGGCCTCGAGCACGTCGTGCACGTGCACGTGGGATGCCTCGGCGCCGAACAGCGCCACCGAGGTGCCGCTCGCGATGTTCTGCACGCCGGCGGCCTTGCCGAAGCCCATCTGCGCACCGTAGAGCGTGCGGTGGAAGCCCGCGAGCTCGACGTCGTTCAACGCGATCGGGAAGTTGCCGAGCGAAGCGCGCACCGCCTCGCCCTGGAGGCCGACGTAGAGCCGGCCGCCGGAGAGGCTGCTGTTCTGGACCGAGCCGGAGTCCCCGAAGACCGGGTACAGGCGATCCGGGTCGAGGTTCGTGAGCAGCCGGTCGCGGCCGGCGTCGTCCAGGTTCTTGAACAGCGAGTTGAAGTCGCGCCGCCGCGAGTCGAACGCCGACGTGACCAGGTAGCGGCCGGAGATCCAGCCGCGCAGGTTCCACGCCAGCCGGCCCTCGGTGTAGGTCTCCTTGTCGCCACCGGGGCGCAGGAACGCGGCGCCGCTCGAGCGGCCCACGACCCCGTCCGCGAGGCCGACGAGGAACATCTGCGGCGAGCGCACCTCGAGGTCGCGCTCGATCGACGACGTGCGGCCCTTGTCGTCCACGACGCTCACGTCGAGGTGGTTGTTGCCCTCTGCGAGCATCAGGCGGTGGCTGAACGAGCCGTCGCCGTTCACCGCCACGGTGTCGCGGTTGACGACGAGGCGGTAGCCGGCGTGCGTGTGGCCCGCGAGCGTGAGCGCCGGCGACTTGAGCGCGACACCCTTGGGGGGCAGGAACAGGCTCAGCTCGGGGATGGCATCCACCGCCACGACCGGCGTGCCGTCCGCCTCGCGGTCCGCGACCTGCACGGTCACGTGCGTGAGGTTGCTCATCCCCGTGGCGTCGTGCGCCATGACGGAGATCGTGTTCTCCCCGACATGGAGCGCGACCTGGGAGGTGAATCCGCCATCGGCGCCGACCGCGACCTTGCGGCCGTTCACCTCGACCACCGCGGAGGAGTCCGTGCGCCCGCGCACCTGCGTCCACGCCACGGGCCGATCGCCCGCCGCGCCGTCCGTGCTCGCGAGCGGGACGCCGCCGCCGCTGGAATCCGCGGCGTGGCTCGCCAGCTTCACGTCCGCCGAGGCCTGGCCGAACGGCAACCGGACCTCGCCGCGAGGCGAGAGGATGTCGAGTCGGGGCAGGCGGACGTGCCCGGCGGAGACCCGGCCGAGGTTGTCCACGAGCGCCACCTCGAGCGTGTCACCGCCCGGATGGGGCACCGACGTCGCGAACCGGCCGGCCCGGTCCACGGGGACCGCGAGCGAGCCCAGTCGCACCGCCGGGTAGTGCGGCGCGAACGCCGGCGGCGTCACGGTGGTGCCCGTCGCGTGCACCGGGATCGTGATGCCGTTGATCGTCAGCTCGGAGTGCGTCGTGTTGCCCGCGAGGTCGAGGATGCCCTCGGGCTCGGTGGCGGACACGGCGAGGCCGTTGCCGCCGGCGCGTCCCACCGCGACGGTGTCGCGCGGGAACGCCACGCCGAAGCGCACGCTCGAGAGGAGACCGGGCGCGATCGTCACCAGCGTCGAAGCGTCCGTCGTGGGAATCGCGGCGGCGCCGAGCCCGGGCACGTCGAGCTTGACCGCGCGCGGGCCGGATTCGAGGTCCGGCACGTGGAACATGCCCATCGCGTCGGTCGTCACCGAGGTGCCGTCGTCCATCACCACGCGCGCGCCGGCGATGCCAGGCTCGTTCGCGGCCTGCTGCCCGTCCCGGTTCTTGTCCTCGAAGACGCGGCCGAGCAGCGTGCTGCGCGTGAAGAGCTCGTTGTCCTCGACGTGGACCACCGCGGACACCGGGACCGCCGACGAGCAGGTATCGCAGCCGCTCGTGGCGCTCACCCGGTCCAGGTAGCTCCCCGACGAAGCGCCGGCGCCGGCCACGAGCTGCCAGCGGAACTCCGCGTAGCCGGGCTCCCCGGGACCCGCGATGCCGTCCCCGTTCCGGTCCACGAACCCGTCGAGGTGCGCGAGCGGCAGCGTCTGCACGGGGCCGCCCTGGTCGGCGATCACCTGGCCGTTCCGCATGAGCGTGCCCTTGATCGCGGCGAAGCGGACGGGCAGCGTGTGGGTGAGCGTGATGGCGTCGATCGGCAGTGAAGTGCGGTTGCGCACGCTCAGCCGGAAGCCGACGGGCTGGCCCTGCTGGACCTTGTCGCGGTCGGGTACCAGCTCGAGCACGATGTTCGAGCCGTCCTGGTCGTCGCGGTTCACGAGGCTCACGTCGGCCGGATCGAGTCCCGCGTATTCCGGATCGGCGCTCTGGACGACACCGTTCGCGACCTGGTAGGGCACATCGCCGTCGGGGAGCGCGTCGTCCACGCCCGTGACGGTCACGACCTGCGGCGTGTTCCAGTCGCCCGGGCTGAACGTGAGGCTCGGCGCGGACACGATGCCCTCGCTGACGTCGCTGCTCGTGATCGGGATCACGACGTCGGCCGTGGGCTGGCTCCGGAGCACGACGCTGTAGGTGGCGGTGCCCCCCGCCTCGGTCGTCACGAGGCCCGCGACCGGGGAGACGAACACGCCGATCGAATCGTCGTCCGTGTTGCTCGCCGAGACGTCCGCGGGGTCGAGGCCGGCGTAGCGGGCGTCGGTGCTGGCCGCGGCGCCGGTGACTATCGTGTAGGCGATCGTTCCGTCGACCACGGCATCGTTGACGCCGCGGACCGTGACCGTCTGCGGGGCGCTCCAGTTCGCGGACGTGAACGTGAGGCTCGCGGTGGACACGGTGCCCTCGGCCGGGTTGCTGCTCGAGAGCGGGATCGTCACGTCGGCGGTGGGCTGGCTCGTGAGCACCACGAAGAACGCCGCGGCCCCTCCCGCCTCGCTCGTGACCAGACCGGCGACCGGGTTGACCGTGATCCCCGCGGCGTCGTTGTCCGTGTTGCTCGCCGACACGTCGGCCGGATCCATGCCGTTGTAGACCGGGTCCGCGCTCGCGGCCGCACCGGTCACGATCGTGTAGGCGATGTTGCCGTCCTGGACCTGGTCGTCGACACCGGTGACCGTGACGGTCCGGGCGACGTTCCAGTTGGCGGCGGTGAACGTGAGGCTCGCGGGCGAGACGCTGCCCTCGGCCGGGTTGCTGCTCGAGATCGGGATCACCACGTTCGCAGTCGGCTGGGTCTGGAGCCGCACGGTGAACGTGGCGGTCCCGCCCCACTCGGCCGTGACCAGGCCGGCCGTCGGCGTCACGGTGATGCCCGCGACGTCGTTGTCCGTGTTGGTCGCGGAGACGTCCGCGGGATCGACGCCGGCGTAAACCGGGTCGGCGCTCGCGGCCGGGGAGAGCACGATGGTGTACGCCACGTCGCCGTCCTTCACCTGGTCGTCGACGCCCGTGACGGTGACGGTCTGGGCGACGTTCCAGCTCGCCGCGGTGAACGTGAGGCTCGCGGCCGAGACGCTGCCTTCAGCCGGGTTGCTGCTCGCGATCGGGATCGTCACGTCGGCCGTCGGCTGGCTGAAGAGCCTGACCGTGAAGCTCGCGGTGCCGCCGGCCTCGGTCGTCACGAGGCCCGCGACGGGCGTCACGCTGACGCCCGAGGCGTCGTTGTCCGTGTTCGTGGCCGCCACGTCGGCGGCGTCCATTCCGGAGTAGCGCGGGTCGCTGCTCGTCGCGGCCGCGAGCACGATCGTGTAGGCGATGTCGCCGTCCTTCACCTGGTCGTCGACGCCCGTGACCGTGACGGTCTGGGCCGTGTTCCAGTTCGCCGCGGTGAACGTGAGGCTCGACGTCGACGCGGTCCCCTCGGCCGGCTTGCTGCTCGTGACCGGGATCACCACGTTCGCCGTGGGCTGGCTCGTGAGCACGACCGTGAACGTCGCGGTGCCGCCGGCCTCGGTCGTCACGAGGCCCGCGGTCGGCGTGACCGTGATGCCCGCGACGTCGTTGTCGGTGTTCGTGGCCGAGACGTCGGCCGGGTCCATGCCGGCGTAGCGCGGATCGGCGCTCGCCGCCGCGGCGAGCACGACCGTGTACGCCACGTCCCCGTCCTGCACCTGATCGTCGACGCCGGTGAGCGTGACGGGCTGGGCGACGCTCCAGTTCGCGGCGGTGAACGTGAGGCTCGCGGTCGAGACCGCGCCCTCGGCGGGGTTGCCGCTCGTGACCGGGATCGCCACGTTCGCCGTGGGCTGGCTCGTGAGCACGACCGTGAACGTCGCGGTGCCGCCGGCCTCGGTCGTCACGAGGCCCGCGGTCGGCGTGACCGTGATGCCCGCGACGTCGTTGTCGGTGTTGCTCGCGGAGACGTCGGCCGGGTCCATGCCGGCGTAGCGCGGGTCGCCGCTGGCCGCGGCGGCGAGCTGGATCGTGTAGGCGATGTTGCCGTCCTGGACCTGGTCGTCGACGCCAGTGACCGTGACGGTCTGGGCGACGTTCCAGTTGGCCGTGCTGAACGTGAGGCTCGCGGTCGAGACCGTGCCCTCGGCCGGGTTGCTGCTCGCGACCGGGATCGCGACGCTCGCGGTCGGCTGGCTGTTGAGGCGCACCGTGAAGCTGGCGGTCCCGCCGGCCTCGGTCGTCACGAGGCCCGTGGTCGGCGTGACCGTGATGCCCGCGGCGTCGTTGTCGGTGTTCGTCACCGACACGTCGGCCGGGTTCGTGCCGGAATAGCGCGGATCGGTGCTCGTCGCCGCGCCGAGGACGATCGTGTAGGCGATGTTGCCGTCCTGGACCTGGTCGTCGACGCCCGTGACGGTGACGGTCCGGGCAACGTTCCAGTTCGCGGCGGTGAACGTGAGGCTCGGGGCCGAGACGGTGCCCTCGGCCGGGTTGCTGCTCGCGACCGGGATCACCACGTTCGCCGTCGGCTGGCTGTCCAGGCGCACCGTGAACGTCGCCGTGCCGCCGCTCTCCGTCGTCACGAGCCCGGCGGTCGGCGCGACCGAGATCCCGGCCGTGTCGTCGTCGAGGTTCGTCACGGCCACGTCGGCGGCGTTCCGGCCGCTGTAGTTCGGGTCCGTGCTGGTCGCGGCGGCGGTCGCGATCGTGTACGCGATGTCGCCGTCGTCGAGCGCGTCGTCGATGCCCGTGACGGTGGCGGTCTGGGGCACGTTCCAGTTCGCGGCGGTGAACGTGAGGCCCGCCGGGGCCACCCTGCCCTCGGTGGGGTCCGCGCTCGAGAGCCCGATCGAGACGTCGGCCGTGGGCTGGCTCGTGAGCACGACCGTGAACGAGGCGGTGCCCCCGGCCTCGGTCGTCACGAGGCCGGCGACCGGCGTGACCGTGATGCCCGCGACGTCGTTGTCGGTGTTCGTGACCGCGACGTCCGCGGGGTCCTGTCCGGAGTACTTCGCGTCGCCGCTCGCGGCGGCGGCGAGGACGATCGTGTAGGCGATGCTGCCATCCTGCACCTGGTCGTCGACGCCCGTGACCGTGACCGTTTGCGGGGTGTTCCAGTCCGCCGCGGTGAATGTGAGCGTCGCCGCGGACGGCACGCCCTCCGCGGGCTTGCTGCTCGAGACCGGAATCACCACGTTCGCGGTCGGCTGGCTGTTCAGCCGCACGGTGAACGTGGCGGTGCCCCCGGCTTCCGTCGTCACGAGCCCGGCGGTGGGCGTGACCGTGGTGCCGGCCGTGTCGTCGTCCCGGTTCGTCGCGGAGACGTCGGCGGCGTCGGCGCCGCTGTAGTTGGGATCGGTGCTCGTGGCAGCCCCGGTGGCGAGCGTGTAGACGACGTCGCCGTCGTCGACCGCGTCGTCCACGCCCGTCACCGTGATCGTCTGCGGAATGCTCCAGTTCGCGGTCGTGAACGTCACGCTCGCCGGCGCGACCGAGCCCTCTGCGGGGTTGCTGCTCGAGACCGGGATCACCACGTTGGCCGTGGGCTGGCTCCCGAGCACGATCGTGAACGTCGCGGTGCCGCCGGCCTCCGTGGTCACGAGGCCGGTGAGCGGGGCGACGGTGATGCCGGGCGCGTCGTCGTCGGAGTTCGAGACCGCGACGTCCGCGGCATCCCGGCCGGAGTAATTCGCGTCGCTGCTCGTCGCGGCGGCGAGCACGACGTGGTAGGCCACGTTGCCGTCGGCGATCGCGTCGTCGACGCCGGTGACCGTGACCGTCTGTGGCTGGTTCCAGTCCGCGGGCGTGAACGTCAGCGAGGCCGGGGCGGCGACGCCCTCGGTCGCATCGTCGCTCGCGACCGGGATCACGACGTCGGCGGCGGGCTTCGAGTCGAGCCGCACGGTGAACGTGGCGGTGCCGCCGGCTTCCGTCGTCACGAGCCCGGCGGTCGGGGCGACCGTGATGCCCGCGACATCGTTGTCCGTGTTGGTCGCGCTCACGTCGGCGCCGTCCTTCCCCGCGTAGACGGGGTCGGAGCTCGTCGCGGGCTCGACCGCGACCGTGTAGGCGACGTCGCCGTCCACCGCGGGGTCGTCGACGCCGGTGACCGTGACGGTCTGCGGCGCGTTCCAGTCGGAAGCCGTGAACGTGAGGCTCGCCGGGGAGACACTGCCCTCGGCGGGGTTGCCGCTCGAGACCGGGATCACCACGTCCGCGACCGGCTGGCTCGTGAGCCGCACGGTGAACGTCGCGGTGCCGCCGGCCTCGCTCGTCACGAGGCCCGCCGTGGGCGTGACCGTGATGCCCGCTACGTCGTTGTCGGTGTTCGTGACCGCGACGTCGGCGGGGTCCTGCCCGGCGTAGTTGGGGTCGGCGCTGGTCGCGGCGGCGAGCACGATGGTGTACGGCCGGTCGCCGTCCTGGACCGCGTCGTCGACCCCGGTGACTGTGACGGTCTGGGGCGTACTCCAGTCGGACGCCGTGAACGTCAGGCTCGCCGGCGCCGAGGTCCCTTCCGCGGCGTCGCTCGAGGCGACCGCCACCGCGACGTCCGCGGTGGGCTGGCTCGTGAGCACGACCGTGAACGTCGCCGTGCCGCCCGCCTCGGTCGTCACCAGCCCCGCCGTGGGCGAGACGGTGATGCCCGCGGCGTCGTTGTCGGTGTTCGTGACCGCGACGTCCGCGGGATCCTGCCCGGCATAGCCGGCGTCCGCGCTCGTCGCGGCGGCGAGCACGATGTGGTAGCCGACGGTGCCGTCGGCGACGAAGTCGTCCGCGCCGGTGACCGTGACCGTCTGCGGCGTGCTCCAGTCGGCCGCCGTGAACGTCAGGCTCGCCGGGGCGGCCGTGCCCTCCGTGGCGTCGTCGCTCGCGACCGCGATGGAGACGTTCGCCGTGGGCTGGCTCGCGAGCTTCACGGTGAACGTCGCCGTCCCCCCCGCCTCGCTGGTGACGAGGCCGGCCGTGGGCGTCACGTCGACGCCGACGGCGTCGTTGTCGGTGTTGGAGGCGCCGACGTCCGCGGGGTCGTAGCCCGAGTAGTGCGGATCGGAGCTCGTCCCCGCGCCGATCGTGATGGTATAGGCCACGGTGCCGTCGGCGACGAAGTCGTCCGCGCCCGTCACCGTGACGGTCTGCGGGACGTTCCAGTCGGCGGCCGTGAACGTGAGGCAGGCCGGGGCGGCCGTGCCCTCGCTCGCATTGCTGCTCGAGACGGGGAACGTGACGTCCGCCGAGGGCTGGCTCGTGAGCACGAGCGTGAAGGTCGCCGTCCCGCCGGCTTCGCTCGTCACGAGGCCCGCCGTGGGCGTCGGCGTGGCGCCCGCCACGTCGTCGTCGGTGTTCGTGACGCCCACGTCGGCGGGGTCGTAGCCCGTGTAGCCGGCGTCGGCGCTCGCGACCGCGCCGGTGACGATCGTGTAGGCCTGATCGCCGTCGACCGCGGAATCGTCGACGCCCGTCACGGTGACCGTCTGGGGCACGTTCCAGTCCGCCGACGTGAACGTGAGGCTTGCCGGGGACACGGTGCCCTCGGCCGGGCGACTGCTCGTGAGCGTGAAGCTCGCGTCGGCGGACGGCTTGCTCGTCAGCCGGGCGGTGAACGTCGCGGTTCCGCCCGCCTCGGTGGTGACGAGGCCCGCGCCCGGCGTCAGCGTGACGCCGACCCCGTCGTCGTCCGTGTTCGTGACCCCCACGTCGGCGGCATCCAGCCCGGAATAGTGCACGTCGGCGCTGGTGGCGGCGCCGGTCGTCACGTTGTAGGCCTGGTTGCCGTCGGCGACGGCGTCGTCGACGCCGGTCACCGTGACCGTCTGCGGCACGTTCCAGTTGACCCCGGTGAACGTGAGGCTGGCCGGGGCGACCGTGCCCTCGGCGGTGTTCGTGCTGGCGAGCGGGAGCGAGACGTCGGCGTCGGGTTGCGTGTCGAGCCGCACCGTGAACGTCGCGGTCCCGCCGCCCTCGGTCGTGACGAGACCGGTGGTCGGCGCGACCCGGATCCCGGCGACGTCGTTGTCGGTGTTCACCACGCTGATGTCCGCGCCGTCGCGGCCCGAGTAGTGCGAATCCGAGCTCACCGCCGGCTGGACCTGGATCACGTAGGGCTGATCGCCGTCGATCCTGAAGTCGTCCACGCCGTGGATCGTCACGGTATGCGGCAGGTTCCAATCCGCGGGCGTGAACACGACGCTCGCCGGCGAAGGCGTGCCCTCGGCGGGCTTCGTGCTCACGAGCGGGATCGTCACCGTCGACGTGGGCTGCGACTGGAGCACGATCGTCGCCAGCGCGCTGTCGCCCGATTCGCTCGTCACGAGCCCGGACGTCGGGCTCACGATGATCGCCGCGGCATCCGCGGCGAGCATCGCGTTGGAGAACTCCGAGGTGTTCGAGAAGTCGAGCGACGTGGCGGTCACGGTGACCGCCTCGCCGATCGCCACGTTCGCCGCGAAGGTCGTGTCGAACGGCGCGCTGCCCGCGCCGTCCGACGCCACGTCCGTCGAACCCAGGTAGCGTTCGCCCTCGCCGTTCCCGCTCGGGTCGCCCGTCGCGCTCGCGAAGTATTCGAGCCGGAACGACGAGTTGGGCTCGCTCGCGAGCGTGCCCTGCACGCGGAGCGTCGTCCCGCCCGTCCGGACCAGCGTCAGCACGGGGAAGTTCTGAAGATCGTTCGCGCCGGTGTCCGCGTCGAGCGGGTCGTTCGCCGTGATGCCGTCGTTGCCGAGGTCGATCCCCAGCGCGCCGTTCGTGCCGATCGCGTTTCCGAGGACCATGTTCCCGTTGCCCGCGGCGGGGTCGAAGGCCACGCCGGCACCGCCGTTGTGCGCGATCAGGTTGCCCTCGCCCGCGTTCACCCCGCCGATGGCGAGGTTCGAGCCCCCGAAGCCGCCCGAGACGAGCAGCCCGTGGCCGGTGTTTCCGAGCGCGAGCGAGCGGCTCGCGTCCATGCCGATCGTGTTCCCCACGAAGCGATTCGCGAAGCCGGACATGCGCACGCCCACCCCGGTGTTGCCGGAGACGACGTTCCCATCGCCTGCGCCGGATCCGCCGATCGTGAGGTTGTCGCCGTCCACCTCGAGCCCGGCGCTCGCCGGGACCAGGCTGCCGTTCGGGATCCCCGAGGAGCCCGCGGCGTTCGTGCCCACGTAGTTGCCGCGGAGCGAGCCGCCGGACGTCGTGGACAGGACGCGGATGCCGTTCGCGCCGTTCCCCGAGACGACGTTCCGGGTCTGTGCCGTGGAGCCGCCGACGATGACGCCGTCCGCGCCCACCTGGAGGCCGTCGACATGGTTCGCGAGCGCGGCCGTGCCGGTCGGGTCGAGCCCGATCCAGTTGCCGGAGACGATCCCGCCCGCGCCGGAGATCACGACGCCGCTACCGCCGAAGCCGCCGAGCGCGAAGCCGCGCACCTCGCAGCCCGGGGCGAGGATCTCGATCCCATTGCTCCCGGCGCCGGCGGCGGTGCCGTCCACGGCCACGACCGGGGAGCTGATCCAGCCCGGCTGCCGCTGCGCGTCGAGCACGAGCGATTCGGTGATCTTGGGGAGCGCGGCGGTGAGCGCGATCCGCGCGACGCCGCCCGTAAAGTAGTTGAGCGAGGCGCGGAGCCCGGGCGCGCCGGTGCCGTTCGAGATCATGAACAGCGCGTGCTCGGTGCCCGGCGCGAAACCCGACTGGAAGAGGCCCGCGTTCGCGAGGCCGTTCGCGTTGATCAGGAACTGGCGGAGCGATCCGGCGCCGGAGGCGTTCGGGTTGACGACGAGATCGAAGTTGTACCCGAAGTCCACGCCGACGACGATCGCGTTGTTGTTCGTGGGCCCCTGGACCGGCGAGGCCGACTGGGCGTAGCCGGTCGGGCCGGCGATGAACTGGTACGTGGTCACGTTGATCCGCGCGCCGGAGCTGCCGGCGGGCGCGTCCGGCTGGGCGGGCTGGCGCCCGCCGACATCGTTCGTGACCGGGACGACGGTGCCGAACGTCGCGTCGATGTGGAACGTGGGCACGGCGAGCTCCGTCCCCGGGACGAACCCGGGGCGCGTCGACCGCACGCTCGAGCCGACGACGCGCAGGATGTAGAGCCGCGAACCGACGCCGTTGATCTTGTAAGTGCCGGTGCTGTCGGTCGTGGAGCTGTTGACGAAATCGCCGGTCGTGCCGTCGTAGGCCTCGACGATCGCGCCCGACAACCGGATGCCGCCCGAGCCGAACAGGTCGCGCCCCGCGCCGCCGCCGAAGTTCACGTCCTCGAACACCGTGCCGGTGATGCGCCCGGCCTGCGCGACGAGGGGAACGGATCCCGCAAGGACGAGCGCCAGCGCGACGGAGGCGAGCCGCGAGATCGCGGCGCGCACAGGGTGCGAACCGTTCGGGGCATGCGCCGGGGAGTGCACCGCCGCGGCTCCCGGGTGGGAGCCGTTCGAGGCGTGCGTTCGTGCGGAGTGAGGCAGTGGCGTATCCGTCCTTTCGTGAGGCTGTTTCGCGGCGTCCGGGCTGGGGGCCGCGCGGCGGCTGGCAGGGAGTCGGCTCGGGTCCTGTCGCAAGCGTTCCGCCCGGTCGCGGTTCGCGCGAACGCGCGTGCGTGCGACGAGGCGGAGCGAGCTTCGAAGGGCCGGTGGTGAAGCGACGAGACGCTCGAGCACGCACGGCTGATCCGGGGGCTTTGGGTCGTGCGGGGCCCATCGGGTCATCGGCACGTCGAGCGGCCGGCTTGAGCGCGCGTCCGCCCGGAGAGGCTACCGGCCGGCCGCGCGCCAGACTGGCCGCGGGGTTCCTTCGATCCCGCGGAGAAGTGCCGAACGTCGGAATCCCGTTCACGTCCGCGGCAGGGTTCGGGATCGCGCGCGCCCGAGGCGTCGGGTGCGTGTGAAATCCCGGCCCGATGCTGGTGCTCGGGCGGCCCGCATGCTTGAATGCGGCCCATCCATGCGCATCCTCCCCGTCCCCCGTAACGCCGACCGTGCCCCACTCGGGGCGATCGCTTTCGCGACGCTGCTGCTCCCCGTCCTCGGTGGGACGCTCGGCGGCTGCGCCGGCCCCGAGGCCCGCCGTGCGAGCCGCACCCCCGTGACGGTGGCGCTCGCGGAGAGCCGCACGGTCCCCTACGAGCTCGACGCCAGCGGCATCGTGGAGCCGGTAGCCTCCGCCGACGTCACCGCGCAGGTGGGCGGGCTCGTCACCGCGATCCCGTTCCGGGAGGGCGACGACGTCCGCGCCGGGAACGTGCTCGTGCAGCTCGATTCCCGCGCGTTCGAGACGAGCGTGGCGCAGGCCGCCGCCGTGCTGGCGCGCGACCGGGCCCAGGCGCTGAGCGCCCGGCTGGAGCTCGAACGCGGGGAGGCGCTCGCGCGGCAGCAGTTGCTCGCCGCGGGCGAGCTCGACGGGAAGCGGGCCACGGCCGAAGCGCTTGCCGCGACCGTGCTCGCGGACTCGGCGACGCTCGACCGGGCGCGGCTCGATCTCGCCTACGCGAGCGTGCGCGCGCCGATCTCGGGTCGTACCGGCCGCCTGCGCGTGCACGTCGGCGACGTGGTCAAGCCGAGCGACCCGGCGAACCCGGTCGTGACGATCCACCAGCTCCGCCCCATCCGCGTCCGTTTCAGCATTCCCCAGTCGGAAATCGAGGCCGTTCGCGAGGAGCGGCGCGGCAATGTCCACGTGCTCGTGGCCAGCGACGCGAACGACACGAGCTGGACCGAGGGCCGGCTGGCGTTCGTGGACAACCAGGTGGATCCCGCCTCGGGGACGCTGCTCCTGAAGGGCGAGTTCGCGAACGCCGACGGCAGCCTGTGGCCCGGCGCGTTCGCGCGCGTGCGACTGCGGCTCCGGCAGCAGGACAATGCCACGGTCGTGCCCGCCTCGGCGGTGACGAGCTCCCAGAACGGAACGTTCTGTTACGTCGTCAAGGCGGACACGACCGTGGAGATGCGCCCGGTCGCGGTGACGCGCACGTGGGGCGGCTGGGCGGTGTTGGGCGCGGGCGTCCGACCGGGCGAGACCGTGGTCACGGACGGCCAGGTCCGCCTCTCGCCCGGAGCGCACGCCAGCATCCGCACGCCGCAAGCGCGCGGAGCTCGCGGCGGGGCGCACGCCCCGGCCGCCGGGCGGCCATGAACCTCTCGGCGCTCTTCATCCAGCGCCCGATCGCGACGACGCTCGTGATGCTCGGGATCGTGCTGTTCGGGGCGATCGCCTACCCGCAGCTGCCGGTGAACGACCTGCCGAACGTGGACTACCCCGTCATCAACGTGCGCGCGAGCCTGCCCGGCGCAAGCCCGCAGACCGTGGCGTCCGCGATCGCCACGCCGCTCGAGAAGCAGTTCTCGACCATCTCGGGGCTCGAGGTGATGACCTCGACGAGCGGTCTCGGCGGCACGAACATCACGCTCCAGTTCTCGCTCAGCCGCAACATCGACGCCGCCGCGCAGGACGTGCAGTCGGCGATCGCCCAGACGTTGCGGCAGCTGCCGCAGGGCACGTTGCCGCCCTCCTACGGCAAGTCCAACCCGGCGGATTCGCCGATCCTGTTCCTCGCGCTCACGAGCGATGTGCTGCCGCTGTCCTCGCTCGACGAGTACGCGCAGACGACGCTCGCCCAGCGCATCTCCACGGTCGACGGGGTGGCGCAGGTGCAGGTGTTCGGGTCGCAGAAGTACGCGGTGCGCATCCAGCTCGATCCGCAGGCGCTCGTGTCGAGGTCCGTCGGCATCGACCAGGTCGCGGATGCGATCGAATCGGGCAACGTGAACCTGCCGACCGGCGTGCTGTGGGGTCCGGACAAGGCGTACACGCTGCGCTCCGACGATCAGCTGGAGAACGCGCGCGAGTTCCGCGACCTCGTGATCCGAAGCCAGGACGGCGCGTCGGTGCGTCTCGGCGACCTGGGGCAGGTCGTCGACGGTGTACAGGACAGCCGCGTGGCGAGCTGGTTCAACGGCCGCCGCTCGATCGTGCTGGCGATCCAGCGCCAGCCCGGCACGAACACCGTGCGGGTCGCGGACGCCGTGCACGCGATGGTCGACAAGCTGAAGCCCCAGCTGCCGGGCTCGGTGCGGATCGAGACGCTCAACGACCGCTCGGTCTCGATCCGGCACTCCGTGAACGACGTGCAGACGACGCTGCTCGTGACGCTGCTGCTCGTCGTGCTCGTGATCTTCCTGTTCCTCCGGAACGCCTCGGCGACGCTCATCCCCAGCCTGGCGCTGCCGCTCTCGGTCGTGGGCACGTTCGCGGCCATGAAGCTCATGGGCTACAGCCTCGACAACCTCTCGCTCCTGGCACTCACGCTCTCGGTGGGCTTCGTCGTGGACGACGCCATCGTCATGCTGGAGAACATCGTGCGCCACATGGAGATGGGCAAGCCGCCGCTCCAGGCGGCGCTCGACGGCTCGGGCGAGATCGGGTTCACGATCCTGTCGATGACCGTGTCGCTCGTGGCGGTGTTCATCCCGGTGCTCCTGATGGGCGGGCTCCTCGGCCGGCTGTTCCACGAGTTCGCGGTCGTGATCAGCGTGTCGATCCTCATCTCCGGCTTCGTCTCGCTCACGCTCACCCCCATGATGGCGAGTCGGTTCCTGCACGGCGGGAACCACGCCGCGACGCACGGGCTGCTGCGCGTGACCGAGGACCTGTTCGCCCGCGCGCTCGCGGCCTACGTCAGGAGCCTCGCCTGGGTCATGGAGCACCGCCGCACGGCGCTCACGTTCTCGGCCGCGATCCTGCTCGGCACCGTCGGACTCTGGACGCTGATCCCCAAGGGGTTCATCCCGAGCGAGGACATCGACCAGATCACCGGCACCACCGAGGCGGCGGAAGGCACGTCGTTCGACTCCATGGTGCAGCACCAGCAGCAGGTCGCGGCGATCCTCCTCAAGGACCCGAACGTGGCCGGGTTCATGTCGTCGGTGGGCGCGGGCGACCGCGGCGGCACCTCGAACCAGGGCCGGATCGTCCTGCGCCTGAAGCCCCGATCGCAGCGCCGGTTGAGCGCCGACCAGCTGATCCGCGCGCTCGGGCCCCGCTTGAACGGCATCCCGGGCATGCGCGTCTTCCTGCAGAATCCCCCCCCCGTCCGGATCGGGAGCCGCAGCGCGAAGAGCCAGTACCAGTTCACCGTGCAGGGGAGCGATCTCGCCTCGCTCTACGAGAACGCCGCCAAGCTCGAGGCCCGGCTCAGGGAGTCCCCGCTCCTCGAGAACGTCACGAGCGACCTGCAGATCAAGAACCCCGAGATCGGCGTGCAGCTCGACCGCGAGCGCGCGGCCGCGCTCGGGGTGACGCCGCTCCAAGTGGACCAGGCGCTCTACGACGCCTACGGCTCCCGGCAGGTCTCCACGATCTTCACCCCGAACAACCAGTACTGGGTCGTGATGGAGCTGCTGCCGCAGTACCAGCGCGACATCTCGGCGCTCCAGATGCTGAACGTCCGCTCGGCGCGCGGCGAGCTGGTGCCGATCGGATCGGTCGCGAAGCTCACCCCGGGCCTGGGACCGCTCAGCGTCAACCACGCCGGGCAGCTGCCGGCGGTGACGCTCTCGTTCGACGTCAAGCCCGGAACGGGCCTGAGCGAGGCCGTCGCCGAGGTGCAGACGGCCGCGCGCGCGGTGCTCTCATCCGACATGAGCACCGCGTTCGCCGGGACCGCGCAGGCGTTTCAATCGAGCCAGCAGGGCCTGTCGCTGCTCCTGCTCGTGGCCGTGCTCGTCATCTACCTCGTGCTCGGCGTGCTCTACGAGAGCTTCATCCACCCGGTGACGATTCTCTCCGGGCTGCCGTTTGCCGGCTTCGGCGCGCTTCTCACGCTGATCCTGTTCCGGAGCGAGCTTTCGGTCTACGCGTTCGTCGGGGTCATCATGCTGGTCGGGCTCGTGAAGAAGAACGCGATCATGATGATCGACTTCGCGCTCGAGGCCGAGCGCCGCGACGGCAGGCCCCCGCGCGACGCGATCCTCGAAGCCTGCCGGGTGCGCTTCCGCCCCATCATGATGACCACCATGGCGGCGCTCATGGGCACGCTCCCGATCGCGCTCGGCTGGGGCGCCGGCGCGGAATCCCGGCGGCCGCTCGGCCTCGCGGTCGTGGGCGGGCTCGCGTTCTCGCAGCTCGTGACGCTCTACGTGACGCCGGTCTTCTACACGTACCTCGACCGCTTCCAGAAGAAGCTGGCGTTCGCGCGCGCGGCCCGGTGAGCGTTCGCTCTCCGGGCCGCGCGCACCCTCGCCCCCCGCTCAGCCGACCGTGATCTTCACCGGTTTCGCGAACTGGATCCGACCCGAGGCCGCGGTGCCGCCGCCCGCCGGCAGGATGCGTCCGTTCGGGCCCTCGACCCGCCCGATCGCCACGGATTTCTCGGTGCCGTAGAGGAACGCGGCCGAGATCGTGTACTCGCCGGGCTTGCAGGGCGCGACCAGCGTGTAGGTGACCTTGCAGACCGGCCACGTCCCGGCGTCGGGGTCGCTCTGCACCCCGGTCACGTTGACGTAGTTGATGTTCCGCCCGAGCTCCTTCGCGCGGCCGTCGAGGAACGTCGTCTGCGGCTTGCCGTCCGGGCCCACGACCTGGGGCTCCGCGCTGATGAAGAAGCCGCCGGCCTGCACCGGGCTCGCCGAGTAGCGCAGGTCACAGTCGGTGAGCATCACACCCACCACCGGTCCCGCCCCGCCGTGCGTGGTGATCGTCACGGTGAGTGTCCCCGCGGACTTCACCTTCGTCGCCGACACGGCCATCTCGACCTTGCTGTTCGCGTCCACGGCCTTGACCGCGGTCAGAAGCTTCTGGCGGTCGTCGGCCGAGAGCTTCGCGTAGTCCCTGTCCCCGTGCTCGAGCGGAGCGTAGTGGCGGTTGGCGATCACGAGGCTGCTCGCCCGGTCCGGCGTCTGATCGCGCACCTGGTCCTGATCCACGGACGAGTGGCAGTTGGCGCATTGCGGATTCATGTTCGTGACGAGCTGCGGCGTGCCACCCGGGAAGGCGAAGAGCTGCGGGGCGGCGCAGACCAGGGACGCGAGCACGAGCGTCGAAGCGACGGTGGGGCGGAACTTCATGGGCACTCTCCTGTGGGTGGGTGCAGCGGGGAACGACGGCTCAGGGATACCAGCGTTGGGGGCTCAGTTCCAGCCGCCCGCTCGCGCGAGGTCCTTGTGGCAGCGGGCACACTGGGGGCGCACCGCGTCCGCGTGCAGCCACGTCCGGGCCGCCTCCCCCCCGCCGCGGTGCACCTGGTGACAGGCCACGCACGCGAGCTTCAAGCCGCTGTGGTCGCCCAGCTCGTGGAACTTGTCGGTCTCCTCGGCGGTGCCGGAGCCGTGGACCTGCCTCGCGTGGCACTTGAGGCACGCCTCGTTGGTGATTGGCAGCCGCATGGTTGTGGGCTCGTGCCGATCGCCCGCGATCCACCGGGCGGCATCCCAGGCCGAAAGCAGCGTGACCTCGGTCCAGCCGCCGACGCCTTCGCCGCTGTGGCAGGTGAAGCAGCGCTCGGGGTGGCCGCCCCGCCGGGCGGCGTGGTGCGCGCCCGCCAGCGTCAGCGCCGGGCTCGCGGTCATGGTCTTGAGGAGCTCGCCGTGCAGGTGGCAGGCCACGCAGAACCCGTTCTCCTGGTCGAGCCGCTTGACGAGCGCGACCGGCAAGGCGACGGCGACGAGCACGATCGGGAGCCAGCGCCAGGCACGGACGGTTCGGGCGGGATCGGACGTCGGCATCGGGTGCGGTGGACTCCGGGACGGGCGCGGACCGGGCGCGCGGACGGCGGCACGGCACGATAGCACAGCGGCGACAGCCCGCTACCGGAGCGCGAACTCCCAGCGCGCGCGCAGCTCGACGCCGAACTGCTCCTGGTCGAAGTTCGTCTGCGCGGCCGGGAACGTGATTCCCTGGTGGAACTCGGCCCGGCTGATGAGCCGCTCCCAGGTCGCGACGGCGTCGAGCGGTCCCCACACCCGCTGGGTGAGCCTGAGTCGTGTGTCGCGGCGGTGGTTCTCGCGGCCGAAGCGCAGGATGTCGAACTTGTTGTCGGTCGTGTAGCGGCGGACTTCCGGCATGAACGAGCCGTCGAACCGCCCGCGCCACGCGCCCCGCCCCCAGGGCAGCGCGAGCGAAATGCCGACGCCGTCATGATCGTAGGAGATGTCCGTGTCGGTGACCCCGAGCGTGTCGGGCAGGTCGCCGCGGGCGTTCAGGTCCCCGCGCAGCCAGGTCACGCGCGCCGAGCCGTCCCAGCCCCGGAACGGCGTCGCCTCCGCCTGGAGCCGCCAGGAGTCGTTGTCGTTCATGCGCTCGAGGAAATGCCGGTTGTACTCGCGGTGGATCCGCTCGAGCGCGCCGCCGAACTCGAGCCGCCCGCGCAGGAGCTCCTGGCGAAGCCGGAGCCCGTAGGTCGTCTGGGCGTATGAAAGCGAGTGCCGCACCGTGCGTCCGGCAGCGACGGATTCGTCGATGTCGGTGATCTCGCCCAGGTAGTAGTCGGGGACCCGCCCGCCATAGAGCTCCGCCGTCAGCGGCCGCCGCCGCGAGGCGGTCAGCTCCTGCGAGGCCGAGAGCTCGAGCTCCTGCCAGTCGAAGACGCGGTCGTGATCGTAACGGTGGAATGCCGCGTCGAGGTCGAGTCGCGTCTCGCGCCGATCCCAGGGTCGCGCCCGCCACCGCAGCGAGCCCCGGGCGATCGTCGCCATGTCGCCCACCTGGGAGATGAGGAAGCGCGGCGGACCCGGACGGCGGGTGAAGAGATCGAGGGTCTGCCGCGTGAGCTGCAGCACGTTGTCGTCGTGCCCGCGCCCGAGCGAAAAGTTGAAGCCGAGCGGCGAGCGCCCGACGGACGCGCGGCGCGGCGGCGCTCCCGGCTCGGCCGCACGGGCGATCGCGGCCGCCGACGTTCCCACGAAGAGACAGACTGCCACGCAGAGCGCGCGTGTGCGCATGGCGGATTGCTCCGAGAGCGTGTGGCGGAGCATGTGGCCGGACGGGTGACGGAGGCTGTGGCGGACTCGGTCGGGGGACGGGGCCTCTGCCGCAGGGGTCGCGCGCACGTTACGGCAGGAGCGTGACGCGGCGCAGTCGCATGCCACCGCTCGCGTCAGTGAGGCCGACGAGGTAGATCCCCGGCGGCGCGAGCCGGCCTTCGCTGCCGCGGGCATTCCAGACGACCGTCGTGGGCACGGGCGCGGGACCGTTCCAGAGCGTCGCCACCCGTCGCCCGGTGACGTCCCAGACCGAAAGCTTCGCCGCGCCGTGCGGCGCCAGGAACGTGAACCGCACGTCGCGACGGGCGGGGTTCGGCAGCGGTGGCGCAAGCTCGAGCGCGCGGGCGGCGGGCGGGGCGACGGCCGTCGAGGTCGGCGCCAGCGTCTGGACCGGGAGCGTGAGGTCCGCGCTCACGACCACCCCCCGCCTCCAGGCCTCGGCGTAGTTGGATCCCACGGGCGGGACGTAACGGATGTCCCAGGTGCCGTTGTCCACCGGGAAGCTGAAGGACCCGAGCGAGTTGGTCTCCGTGTTCGCGGTCAAGAGCGGCGTGGACTGGTGCGCCGGGAACACCTGGAGCTCTACCCCGGCGATTCCGGCGTGCGTGCCCGCATCCTGGACGCTCCCCGAGAGCAGAAGTCCCGGGGACAGCGTGACGGGCGGGAGCGTGGTGGAGCCGGACTCGAAGGGATAGGACACCGAGCGGGGGCGCAATCGCGAGCCGGCCGGCGGAAGGTAATGGAAATCGTACTGGCCCGGGGCGATCAAGACGTCGTAGCTCCCGTTCGCCGCGGTGAGTGCGTCGGGCGTGTAGACGTGGCGCGTGGTCCCGGCGCGAAGGACGTCGAGCGCCGCCCCGGCGACCGGCGCGCTCGCCTGGTCCGCGAGGCTGCCGCTCAGATGGATGCCGGTCACGAGGCTCGTCGTGGGCAACGTGGTCGTCGCGTTGATCACCACGCTGTCGACGGTGGCCGGGGCCAGGCCGTTGCAGGCCGGGGGGCCGTACTGAACGTCGTACGTGCCGGGCGCCACCACGACGCGGTAGTTCCCGGCCGCGTCGGTGGCGTCGTGCGTCAGATGCTGCGAGACCCGCGTCGCGTGATCGACCACGTTGACGTTGACGTTCTCGACCGGCTGGGCCGCTGGACCCTGCACGTGGCTCGAGATCGCGACCCCCGCGAGCGCCGTCAACGTGCCGAGGTTGGCGGCGCCGGCGATCGCGACGCTCGGAAGGTGGATGACGCGCGCCGTGCTCCCGACGGGGGGCTCGACGTTGATGTCGTAGGTCCCGGGCGGCACCTCGATCGCGAAGGCCCCGCTGGCGCTCGTGTGGTCGCGTGCCGTGCCCTGGCGAGGGATCCCGGGCAGCGTCACGTCGAAGAACTTGACCCGCGCATCCACCATGGCCGAGCCGTCGGGATTGTGGACCACGCCGGACACGGTGACGGCGTTCCGGAGCGTGAACGTCCCGAGGCTCGCGGGCCCGCTCACGACCACGTCCACGAGGCGCGTCGCCTCGGACGGGGTGCAGAACGGCGGGTCGACCGTGAACGTGTAGGTGCCCGCGGGCATGACGATGCTGAAGTTGCCCGCGGCATCCGTGTTGTCGTGCGCGTTCGGCACCTCGTTGCCCGTGCACTTGTCGAACGCGCTCAGATCCACCTCGGCGAGCGCGACGCTCGCGGCGTTCTGCACGTGACCGGTCACCGCGAACCCGGTCTTGAGGAAATCGGAGAGCCCGGAGATGTCGCTCCCGCCCACGACCAGCCCGAGCCGTTCACCGTCCGCGAACGGGCTCCCGGCCGGCGGGCGGAAGTCCACGTTCCACGTGCCCGGCGGCACGCGCACGGACCAATTCCCGGCCGCGTCCGTCGAGCCCTTGGTGAGGAACACGCGGTGCTCGGTCGCGGCGTCGATGAACTTGAGGCCCATCCCCGCCGCCGGGCTGAACGTCGGCGTCAGGACCATGCCCGAGACGAGCCGGCCCTGGACGAGCGAGATCGTGCCGAGCGAGGCGTTCGTGGTCACCACCACCGCCTGGAGATCCCCGGCGGCCAGCGTGCTGCCCGCGGGCGGATTGAAGTGCAGGTCGTAGGTGCCGTTCGGCAGCGCGATGGAAAACGAACCGTCCGAAGCGGTGAGGTCGTTCGAGAGGAAGACGCTGGCGCCGGTGCACTGGTCGATCGCGTCGAGGTTCACGTTCGCGACCCCGATGCCGAAGTTGTCGTGGACGACGCCGGTGAGATTCGCGCCGGAGGCCCGGGTCGCGAGACCGAGGCCAACGACGAGCGTGAGCAGGGCAGCGACTTGGCCGCGACGAGGTGCGACGAGCATGCGGGAACCCTTTTCCTCGGGAGCGGAGCGAGATGCCGATCGACCGCCGGGCCCGCGGCCGGGCCGGCGAGGGGTGACGGCGCGGCCGGCGGGGAGCCGATCGCGCCGGGTGAAGCTCATTGGAACAGCGTGACGCGCCGGGTCCGGCTCGCGCCGCGCGAGTCGACGAGGCGCACGAGGTAGACGCCGGAGGGAAGCAGGCTCCCGCCATCGCGCGCCCCGTTCCACTGCACGGTGACGGGTGCGGCCGAACGTCCGCGCCAGAGCGTCGCCACGCGGCGCCCCGCGATGTCCCACGCCGTGAGCTCGGCCTCCCCTTCGGGCGCCGCGAACGTGAGGCTCACGTGCCGGCGGGCGGGGTTCGGCGAGGGTGCGGCGAGCGAGAGCGAGGCGCCCGCGCCGGGTCCCACGCCCGCGCTGGGCGGCGACAGCAGCATGTCCGCGAGCGGCAGGTCGGCGCCGACCGCGACCTGGTGCAGCCATTGTTCCGCGTACCCCGAGCCGACCGGCGGCACGAAGCGAATGTCGTACGTGCCGGGATCGACCGAGACGTCGTAGGTGCCGAGCGTTCCGGTGACGTGGTGCGGCGTCCAGAGCACCGGGAAGTGG
Organism: Candidatus Eiseniibacteriota bacterium; assembly: GCA_036522895.1. Classification (GTDB taxonomy): domain Bacteria; phylum Eisenbacteria; class RBG-16-71-46; order RBG-16-71-46; family RBG-16-71-46; genus JAIOPA01. The sequence continues at coordinate 46,897 of DATDEX010000425.1, forward strand.
CCGCCCGGGTAGAACTCGAGCGTGACGCCGGCGAGCGGTACCAGCGTGCCCCCGTCACGGACGGTGCCCGAGACGAGCCAGCCGTTCGCGAGCACGGTGGTGGGGAGCGTCTCGGCTCCCGGCACCGGGACACCGAGGCTTTGCGCGGGGCGACTGCGGGACGTCGAGGGCGGGACGTAGTGGAGGTCGTACGTTCCGGTCGGGAGGAAGAGATCGTAGGCCCCGGCCGCGTCGGTCTGCGCTCCCGGCGTGTAGCGCTTGACCGCGCTGCCGGCCGCGAACACGTCGAGGTCGGCGCCGGCCACGGCCAGGGCGGCGGGGTCGGTGACGTGACCCACGACGTGCACGCCGGGCTGGAGCGCGAGCGCCGCCAGCGACATGCTCGCGCTGACGATGACGCTGTCCCGCTGCCCCGCCGCCATGCCGTCGCACGCGGGCGTGTCGTAATGGAGGTCGTAGACGCCGGGGCTCACGTAGACGGTGAAGTTCCCGCTCGCGTCGGTGTTGTCGTTCGCGATCCGCTGCGAAGCGCGCGTGGTGTGATCGAGCACGTTGATGTTGACGTTCGCCATCGGCACGCTGCCGGGTCCCTGGAGGTGCCCGGAAATCGCCAGGCCGGCCGTCGTGTGGAGCGTCCCGAGGTCGATGTTGCCGGCCCCGGTCGAGATCGCGGCGAGGTGATAGACGAGCGCGTTCACGCCGGGCGGCGGGTCGATGTTGATGTCGTAAGTACCCGGCGGGACCTGGATGCTGAAGTGGCCGTTCGCGTCGGTGTGGTCGCGCGTGGCGCCCTGGCGCGGGCTCCCGAGCACGGTGGCGTCGTAGAACTTGAACTTGGCGTCGACCAGCGGCAGGCCGTTCGGCGCGAGCACGATGCCCGAGACGACGATGGCCGGCCCCAGCGCGAACGTTCCGAGGTCCGCCGAGCCGCTGACGAGCAGCGTGCCGATGCGGGTCGCCTCCACCCCCGCGCACGCCGGCGGATCCAGGGTGAACGTGTAGTCGCCGGCCGGCACCACGACGGAGAAGTTGCCGTTGACGTCGGAGTTGTCGTGGGACGTGGCGAGCTTCAGGCCGGTACATTTGTCGAAGAAGCTCACGTCCGCGTTCTTGATCTTCAAGTTCCCGCTCTTCGTGCGGATGTTCCCGATGAGCGTGAACCCGTTCGTCAGGACGTCGGAGAGGCCGGAGATGTCGGTGGCGCCGACCACGAGCGACGGCCGCACGGCGTCGCCGAACGTGGTGCCGGCGGCGGGCCGGAAGTCGACCGACCAGGTCCCCGGCGGCACCCGGATGGCGTAGTGGCCGGAGAGGTCCGTGAGCGTCTTGCTCATGAACGTGTGGTGGTCGGTGGCCACGTTGACGAACTTGAGGTCCACGTTCGCGGCCGCGGCGAGGCCCGGGGTCAGCACGGTCCCCGACACGAGCCGGCCCGGGTGGAGCGTCACGGTGCCCAGGCTGGCGTTCGCGGACACGATCAGGTCCGTGTGCTCACCCGCCGCGAGCGGGCTCCCGGGCGGCGGGATGAAGTGGACGTCGTACGTCCCCGCGGCGATCGTGATGCTGAACGTTCCGTCGGCCGCCGTGTGGTCGCTGGCCAGGAACACGTTGTCACCCGAGCACTGGTCGATGAAGTCGATGTCGACGTTGCCGACCGCGACGCCGCCCTCGTCCTTCACGACCCCCGTGAGGGTCGCGGCGAGGCCGGGGGCGGGCAGCGCCAGCGCCGCCACCAGCGCCAGGGCGCGGAGCGGCATCGCAGGGAACCGGTGGGACCGCATGGGGAGTGCTCTCCTTTTCCTCTCTCGGTGAAGCGGGGGTGGGTCGTGCGCGGTGGGTGTCGCGCGGGGTGGCGGTGCGGCGATGGGTGCGGCGGGGGTCGGTCCTGCACAGGGGGTGGGCGTCGCGTCAGCGGCTGAGCACCGCCGCGCCGGGGACGTCGAAGAGCTGCTCGGCGAAGAGTTTCCGGTAGTCCCCGCCGCGGGAGAGCAGCTCGTCGTGCCGGCCCTCCTCGACGATGCGTCCGTCCTGCATCACGACGATTCGGTTCGCGCGGCGGACGGTGGACATGCGGTGGGCGATCACGAACGTGGTGCGGCCCCGCGTCAGCCGGGCGAGCGCCTCCTGGATGAGCGCCTCGGACTCGGCGTCCACCGCCGAGGTGGCCTCGTCGAGCACCAGGATCGGCGGATCGCTCAGCACGGCGCGAGCGAGCGCGATCCGCTGCAGCTGGCCGCCTGAGAGGCGCTGGCCGCGCTCCCCGACGTCCGTCTGGAAGCCATTCGGGAGCTGGACGATGAACTCGTACGCGTTCGCGATCCGTGCCGCCTCGAGCACCTGCTCGTCGGTCGCCTCGGGGAGCCCGTAGCGGATGTTCTCCGCGATCGTGCCGGAGAACAGGATCGTCTCCTGGGTCACGACGCCGATCTGGCGGCGGAGCGACTTCAAATCGACCTGCTGCACGTCCTGGCCGTCGATCAGCACCCGGCCGGACTCCGGGTTCAGGAACCGCAACAGGTGGCTGATGAGCGTCGTCTTGCCGGCGCCGTTCGCGCCCACGAGCGCGATCGTCTCCCCCCCGCGCGCGCGCAGCGTGATGCCCTGCAGCACCGGCTTTCCGGGCACGTACGAGAAATGGATGCCCTCGAAGGCCACGTCGCCGCGCGTAACGCGCAGCTCCGGTCCGCCGGCGCGCTCCTGGAACGGGGTCGTGTCGTCGAAGAAGTCGAGGATGCGGTCGAGGGACACGCGCGACGCCTGGTAGGTCTCGTTCGTCTTCGCCAGCCGGCGGAGCGGCGGGAACAGCATGGAGCTGAGCGAGTAGAACGCCATCAGGCTGCCCTTGGTCATGATTCCGGCGAGGACCTCGCGGCCGCCGAACCACAGCACCATGGCCGCGCCGAGTGCCACGGTGGTGTTCGCGACAGCGGTGAGCAGGCCCCCCCAGCGCGCCTTTTCGATGAGCCGATCGCGGAGCCGGCCGGTCTGGGCCTCGACCCGACCGCTCTCGGCATCCTCCTGCACGAACGCCTTGACGATCACCGCGCCCGCGATCTTCTCCTGGAGGTGCCCGGAGAGCGCCGAGCGCTCGCGCCGCGCCGCCCGCCCGCTCTGGCGCAGGCGCGGGTTCAGGCTCAGGAACGCGGCGAGGTAGATCGGCATGGCGACGAGGACGATGAACGCGAGCTTCCAGTTGACGAGGAAGATCGAGACGAGCACCGCGAGCACCGTGACCATGTCCATGAGCGCGCGCATGTAGCCGTCGGTGATCATGTCCAGGACCGCGTTGATGTCGCCCATCAGCCGGAGCATGAGCTTGCCGGTGCGCGCCTCGCGGAACCAGCGCATGGACAGCGACTGGAGCTGGCGATACAGGTCTAGCCGCATGGCGTAGACCATGTACTGGCCGATCGTCTCGCTCACGGTGCGCTGCACGTAGACGAGCACGCCCTTCACGAGTGCCAGGCCCGCGAGCGCCACGAACAGCCCGAGCAGGAACGTCTCGGGTTCGACGGGCCGGCCGAGGAGCATGAGCCGGGAATGGTGCTTGAGCACCGCGTCGATGATGTGCTTGAGCATGAACGGCACCGGCACGTCGATGACCGCGAGCAGCAGCGAGAACGCGAGCGTGAGCCCGAGCAGGAGCCGGTGGTCGCGCGCGTACGGGACGAGCCGCGCGAGCTCCTCCCAGTGGCTTCGCTCGCGGCCCTCGTCCAGCGCCGCGTCAGCGGCCGCCGCGGCCGCCTCCGCCGGGGTCACCGTGACGGTTGCGGCCGCGAGCGTCGCCGGCTTGCCGGGGACCTCGCTCACAGGGCCGCG
>DATDEX010000426.1:0-8690 GCA_036522895.1 Candidatus Eiseniibacteriota bacterium
CTCGCGCCGTGAACGTCGCGATCGTCACGGTGAGCGACACGCGTCGCGGCGCGGACGACACGAGCGGCGCGCTCGCCGAGCGGCTGCTCGCCGGCGCGGGGTGCGGCGTGGTCGCCCGCGTCTGGGTGCTCGATGAGGTGACGCGCATTCGCGCGGCGCTCCGCCGGCTGCTCGCGCGGCGCGACGTCGACGCGGTCGTGTTGACCGGCGGCACCGGGGTGGCGCCCCGCGACGTGACCACCGAGGCGGTGGAGCCGCTCCTCGAGCGGGCGCTGCCGGGCTTCGGCGAGCGCTTCCGCGCGCTCTCCGCCGCCGAGGTGGGCTCGGCCGCGTGGCTCTCGCGGGCCGGGGCGGGTGTCGCGCGCGGCCGGCTGGTCGTCTACCTTCCCGGCTCCTCCGGCGCCGTCCGGCTGGCCCTCGAATCCCTGATGATCCCCGAGCTCGTGCACGTCGTGCGCCTGCTCGGTCGTTTCTAGACGCTTACCAGACGCCAGGAGCGCGCATGTCGATCCGCCCCGACCACTGGATCCGCAGGATGTGCAAGGAACACCGGATGATCGAGCCGTACGAGGAGAAGCAGGTGCGCCAGGGCGTCATCTCGTATGGGATCTCGAGCTACGGTTACGACATCCGGGTCGCCGACGAGTTCAAGATCTTCACGAACGTCATGAGCACCGTGGTGGACCCCAAGGCGGTCGATCCCGCGAGCATGGTCGACTTCAAGGGTCCCGTCTGCATCGTGCCCCCGAACTCGTTCGCGCTGGCGCGCACGGTCGAATACTTCCGGATTCCGCGCGACGTGCTCACGATCACCATGGGCAAATCAACGTACGCGCGCTGCGGCATCCTCACGAACGTGACGCCGTTCGAGCCCGAGTGGGAGGGGTTCGTGACGCTCGAGATCAGCAACACGACGCCGCTGCCGGCGAAGATCTACGCCTTCGAGGGCATTGCCCAGGTGGTGTTTTTTCAGACCGACGACGTGTGCGAGGTGTCGTACAAGGACAAGGGCGGGAAGTACCAGAACCAGACCGGGATCACGCTGCCGAGGATGTGACCGCGGTGGTCGCCTCCGGAAGGAGGGTCCGATGCGTATCCGGAAAACCGTCGTCGTCGCCGCCACGCTGTGGCTCGCCGCGAGCTGCGCCGGGCCGCGCGAGGCGCGGGCGTCCGTGCGCTGGGGTTACGAGCTGGCGCTCCAGTCGGATCTCTCGCGCACCCGAATCATCTTCGAGCCGGAGCGCCGGATCTTTCCGCTGTCTGGTTCGGTCACCGGCACCGTTCGCGTGCCGGCGGGACGGCGATTCGCGTTCGTCAGCGGCGCGGGCTACGAGAACCGCGTCCAGACCGAGCACTACCAGGTGACCCTCGATGATGGTTTCGGCGGGTCGCCGCCCACGATCGAGTTCACCCGTCAGGATCGTTACCAGTCATCCGTCGTGCCGCTGGCGATCGAGCTGGAGCTGCCTCGATCGTGGCGGGTCGCGGCCGGGGGCGAGTGGCGCCATCTGTTCCGGGAGACCTCGCGGTTGAAGCGCGGCGCCGTCAACGGCGAGCGCGTCGTGGATCCCAAACTGGAAAGCTGGGCCGAGGGAACGAGCGCGTTCCTGACGGACCAGTATGCCGCGACGCTCGAGCTCGCCAAGCTCTGGAGCGGTCCCGGGGGAACGCGATCGCTCTCGCTCCGCTGGGTGGAGGGGCTCCAGGACCTCCTGCCCAGCCCCGACGCCGAGATCCACCACCACGCGCTGCAACTCGTGGCGGGATGGGAGCGCTGATCCATATGTCGACCCGGCGAACGATCGGGAACCCCCGGCGCTGAAGCGAGGTAGGTCCGCACATGGAATCCCGAGGCCATCCCCGCCAAACCCGGGTCCGTTCTCCGGCGACACGCCGAGCGTGCGGCGGGATCTGTGCGTTTCTGCTGTGCCTCACGTCGGCGGCGCATGCCGGACCCCGATGGGAATACGAGGCCGGAATCCAGACGGCCCAGACCGTGCTCGAGAAGTCCTACCCGCCATTGGGCACGCCGGTCTCGGGCTTCGTCGCGTTCGGCGCGCCGGTTTGGGAGGGCGGGCACGCTCGAGCCGTGTTGAAGCTCGGATATGACGACAGGATGTCGCGGAACGAGTTCGCGACTGCGGTCGCGTACGATGGTGAGTACGCGTTCAAGGATCGCCAGTCGCTGCGCACGCAGTCGGTCTGGCTGCCGTTGCACCTCGTGATCGAGAACCGCGCGCACCTTCTGCTGGAGTTCGGCCCCGAATGGCGGTACGTCCTGCGTGCCGAACATGCGGAGTACCGGGCGGATGGGTCGGCATCCACGACGAGAACTTCATACACCGAGGCACTCCATCGGAACATGCTCGCCGTCTCGGCTGGGCTCGGCTTCGAGTGGCCAGGCCTCGGAGGCCACCCCCGGGTCGCCCTCCGCTGGATCGAGGAGCTCGTGACCAACTGGAAAGGCCTCGGGATGCCGTACCAGTCACACGCCGCCCAGCTCGCCCTCGGATGGCGTCGTTGAGGCGCCCGTCGGTCGAGTCGGTCCGCCCGCGGCGCGCCGCCCCGGAGCGTCCGGGGGTGGGCATGGGATCTCAGAAGATGTAGTTTTCCAGCGTTCCCCAACATTCCGAGGCGCCGCCATGCGAATCCGACGCTGCTCCCGCTTCATCGTGGCCGCGTGTGTCGCCGCATCGATCGGCTCGAACGCCCTCGCCCAGGGCACCGCCCGCTCGCAGGACATCGACACCTCCATCCGCGCCGCGGGCATGGGCGGCGCCAGCGCCGGCGTGTGGTGGGGCGAGCCGGGCGTGTGGGGGAATCCCGCGACGCTTGCCGGCGTGGAGGGGATTGGCTGGCTCGATGGCCGCACACGGCTGGTGCCGGGGCTGGCGCCCGATGTCTGGCTCAAGTCGCAGCGGTTGCTGCTCGGTGGCGCCGGCGTCGGTGTCTCGCTCATGGGGGACCCCATCAAGGGCCTAGGCCGCACGCGGCTCGACTACGGGGCCGACGGGGGCACGGACCCCTTCGGAAATCCCACCGGGACCTTCCATGCGTACGAGCAGATCGACGCGTGGGGCCTGGGGGTTTCACCGCTGCTGCTCTACGACGCGCTCCAGCATGCACGCCGCGGCGGAGATCTCCCGCCCCCTCGGCCGATCGACTTCGCGCTCGGGCTTCAGCACAAGCACACGGTCGTGGCCCTCGCACCGGCCAGTCAACTGGGGAACGCGGAAGCGGATTGCATCGACTGGGGCGCCTCGGCCCGCGCATCGCTCCTGCCGGGGAACGACCTCGGGACGCGGATCCACCTCGACGTCTCGGCCGGCTTCGCGATGCTCAACGCGAACGACGCGAACTTTGGGTTCACGGGAACGGGCGAGTCCGCGCCACCGTCCCGCATCCGTCGCATCGGCTTCGCGCTGCACGCGGCGCTCCCCTCGCCATGGAGCCTCGAGGGCGGGATGCCCCCGATCTGGCTGCTGGCGGGCGAGCCGCACGCCATCGAGGTCGGCCTCGCGGAGGACACCGAGCACATCAATGCCGGCGGTCATGGGCCGTCCTTCAACGTCCAGCGCTTCGGGGTCGAGGTCACCGCGTTCGGCGTCCTGACGGGCCGGATCGGACACGTGACCGACCGCATCGGCGAGATCGTGGACAACACGTACGGCTTCGGCGTGCGGCTCCCGATCGGGCCGTGGGCGAGCGTCGCCTACGACCGCGCCTCGGTCCCACAGGCCAACGACTCGGGCCTGCCGCGCGTGACCCGGCAGGGCTGGTCGGCGTGGATCGATCCCGCGCACATGTGGGCGGACCGGCGCGCGGCTCACCGGAGCGCCCAGGCGTCGGCGTCGCATGACGGCGGGCGTGTCGCGGCCTTCTCGCCGCGATGAGCGCGCACGAGAGCCCGCGCGTGGGGCCGGGTTCGGGAGCGCGCCCCGGGCTCGCGTGGTGGCTGTAACGAAGCGCGCAAGCGCCGGGGCGGCCGTCGCTTGCTCCATCGCCATTCGGCGGATAGGCTGCGATCTCTCGCCCGGCCAGGGTCGGCCGCGGGCGACCGCCTTCCCGAGGATCACCCGATGATCAAGGAACTCGCCACCGGTCTCGGCGTCACGCTCGAGAACCTGTTCAAGAAGCCGTTCACGGTCCAGTACCCGGAAGAGAAGCTCGACATGTTCCCGCGTTTCCGCGGCCTCCACATCCTGGCGCGGCACGCGGACGGGCTCGAGCGCTGCGTGGGCTGCGAGCTGTGCGCGGTGGCGTGTCCCGCGGACGCGATCTTCGTCAAGGCCGCCGAGAACGACCCGGCGAACCCGGTCTCGCACGGCGAGCGCTACGCCGAACGCTACGAGATCAACATGCTGCGCTGCATCTTCTGCGGCATGTGCGAGGAGGCCTGCCCCGAGGACGCGATCTTCCTCGAGAAGGACTACGAGCTCTCGGACTACAACCGCGATTCGTTCATCTACACGAAGGCCGAGCTCGTGGTGCCGATGGAGAAGTCGGGCTACCTCCCCGAGCGCTGAGCTTTCGCCCGACCGTGATCGGGCCGGCCGTCGCAGTTGCCCCGCTCGCGCTCACGGCGCGTCGGGCAACTGCTCCAGGATCCTCGCCGCCAGCGCGCGCCACTCCCAGCGCGCGACGCTCGCCGGGCCGGCGGCCGAGAGCCGCTCGCGGAGCGCCGCGTCCGCGAGCAACCTCGCGATCGCCCGGCGCAGGAACCACGGGTGACGGAGCGTCACGAGCGCGTTCTCGCCGTTGCGCGCGAAATCCGTGGTGCCGCTCCGGGTGCAGACGAGCGCACAGCCACTCGCGAGTGCCTCGATCGCGGTGTTGCACCAGCCCGCCTTCTTCTCGGCCGCGACGAACACGTGGCTCGACTGGTAGAGCGCCGCGAGCTCGTCCTGCGTGGGGTTCATGACGAAGCGCGCGTTCGCCGGCAGCGGCGCGCCGTCTCGCGGGTCCTGGCGATTCGTGGCCGGGTCCACGGCGTCGAACAGCACGGTCTCGAACGCCGGCGCGCGGCCCCCGATCCCGCGGAGCGCGCGCAACACGAGGTCGGTGCCCTTCTTCGCGCGGGAACGGCGGCCGTTCACGAGCACGCGCAGTGGCGCGGCGGCACGCCGAGCGGGCTCCGGACGAAACCGTTCGCGCCTAATGCCGCCCACGCCGTCCAGGACCGACCGCCGCGCGTCGCGACGCAGTCGCTCGCGGAGCGGCCCCGAGTTCGCCATGAGCAGCACGGCCGGATCCGCGAGCGCGGCGGGCAGCCCGGGATCGCCCTCGAGCACGCAATAGTAGACGTGATGCCGGGCCGCGTGCGCGCGGAACGCGGCGTAGGTGGCGGCATCGCCGGTCACCGCGAGGTCGGACTCCGAGCCCGCCGCGGCGGCGAGTGGGGCCGTGGCGCCCGCGAACGGCAGCCACGCGGGCGCCGTGCCCTCGGGATGAAAGAGCGTCACGCGGTGCCCGAGCGCCGTCCACTCGTTCCCGAGCTCCAGGTAGCGGCGCACGCCCCCGAACACGGCCACGTGGGGCAGGAAGAGTCCGATGCGCATGGACGCGGCACGCTAGCAGAGCGAAAGCAGCGCACCAAGCTCGCGCGGGTCGCGCCCACGTGGCGCTCCCGTCCCGCGTTCCGATGTGGGACGGAGAGTGTTTCGCGCCGGAACACCCTGCCGTCCCATCGCGGAACGACGCGATCCGCGACCGCGACGCGGCGCGCGGAATTCCCGGCATTCACGTCGCTTTGGTCGGTGGCTGGCGAGTGGCACGGCGGGTGCATTGCCCTACGAGCACAAGCCCGCGCGCGACAGCTCGAGTTGGCCGCACGCGCGAAGTCTGAAACCCATAAAGCCCCTCAAAGAGGAGGATTCACCATGTCGCTCATCCGCTGGACCCCGCGCCGCAATGGCAACGACCTCACCTCGCTCCGCACCGAGGTGGACCGGCTGTTCGAGGACTTCTTCACCCCGGTCCCGCTCAAGCAGGACTGGGCTTCGCTCACGCCGCCCGTCGACGTCGAGGAGACCCCGGAGGCGTACGTGTTCCGTGCCGACCTGCCGGGCGTGAGCTCCAAGGACGTCAAGGTGACGGTGATCGGTGACACGCTCACGCTGCGCGGCGAGCGCAAGCGCGAGGAGAAGCAGGACGAGAGCTCGCTCCACCGGATCGAGCGGATGTACGGCTCGTTCGAGCGGTCGTTCACGCTCGGCACGCCCGTGCGCTCCGACCAGGTGAAGGCGGCCTACCGCGACGGCGTGCTCGAGATCCGCGTTCCCAAGGCCGACGAGGCCCGGCCGCGTGAGATCGAGGTGCAGGTCGGGTAAGTAGTCGGTGACGGACTCACGAAGCATTCACGGCCACGCCCGGCGCTGTCGCCGGGCGTGGCACTCCCATAGCAGGCCGGCATCCGGCGAAAGAAGGCAATCTCATGGGTAAGGTCATCGGCATCGATCTCGGCACCACGAACTCGTGCGTGGCGGTCATGGAGGGCGGCGAGCCCAAGGTGATCGCAAATGTGGAGGGCTTCCGCACCACGCCGTCGGTCGTGGCGTTCGCGAAGAACGGCGAGCGCCTGGTGGGGCTGGTCGCGCGCCGGCAGGCGGTGACCAATCCCACGAACACGGTGTATTCCATCAAGCGGTTCATGGGCCGGCGCCACGACGAGGTCGGGACTGAGATGAAGCTCGTGCCCTACCAGGTCGTGAAGGGGCCGAACGGGGACGTGCGCGTGAAGGCGGGCAACGAGGAGTTCTCGCCGCCCGAGATCTCCGCCATGATCCTCACCAAGATGAAACAGACGGCGGAGGAGTACCTGGGCGAGAAGGTCAGCGAAGCGGTCATCACCGTGCCCGCGTACTTCAACGACAGCCAGCGCCAGGCCACGAAGGATGCCGGGCGCATCGCCGGGCTCGACGTCAAGCGCATCGTCAACGAGCCCACCGCTGCCGCGCTCGCGTACGGTCTCGACAAGAAGAAGGACGAGAAGGTTGCCGTGTTCGACCTCGGCGGCGGCACGTTCGACATCTCGATCCTCGAGATCGGGGACGGCGTGTTCGAGGTCCGCTCCACGAACGGCGACACCCACCTGGGCGGTGACGACTTCGACCAGAAGGTCATCGACTGGCTCGCCGACGAGTTCAAGAAGCAGGAGGGCATCGACCTCCGCAAGGACCCCATGGCGCTCCAGCGGCTCAAGGAGGCCGCGGAGAAGGCCAAGTGCGAGCTGTCGGGCACGCTGTCGACGGACGTGAACCTGCCGTTCATCACCGCCGACCAGAACGGTCCCAAGCACCTGAACATCACGCTCACGCGCGCCAAGCTCGAGCAGATCGTCGCCGACCTGGTCGAGCGCTGCCGCGGCCCCGTGCTCCAGGCGCTCAAGGACGCCGGGTTGTCCGCCTCGCAGATCGACGAGGTCGTGCTCGTGGGCGGCTCGACGCGCATGCCCCGCGTCCAGGATCTCGTGAAGGAGATCTTCGGCAAGGAGCCGCACAAGGGCGTGAACCCCGACGAAGTCGTCGCCATCGGCGCCGCGATCCAGGGCGCCGTGCTGGCGGGCGACGTGAAGGACGTCGTGCTGCTCGACGTGACGCCACTGTCGCTCGGCATCGAGACGCTGGGCGGGGTCATGACGCCGCTCATCACCCGCAACACGACCATCCCCACCCGCAAGAGCGAGACGTTCTCCACCGCCTCGGACATGCAGCCGTCGGTCGAGGTGCACGTGCTGCAGGGCGAGCGCCCGATCGCATCCGGCAACAAGAGCCTCGGCCGCTTCCACCTCGACGGCATCCGGCCGGCGCCGCGGGGGACGCCCAAGATCGAGGTGACGTTCGACATCGACGCGAACGGCATCCTGCACGTGTCCGCCCGCGACCAGGACACGGGGAAGGAGCAGAGTATCCGGATCGAGGCCTCGAGCGGGCTCAAGGAGGACGAGATCAAGCGCATGGTCGACGACGCCTCGGCGCACGCCGAGGACGACCAGAAGCGCAAGGCGCTCGCCGAGGCGCGCAATACCGCGGACGCGAAGGCGTACGAGGTGGAGAAGGGCATCGCGGACCATGGGGCCAAGCTCGACGAGTCGACGAAGGCCTCGCTGCAGGAGAAGATCAAGGCCGCGCGCGAATCGGCGAAGTCGGAGGACCCGCGCACCATCGAGGCGGCCACGGACGAGTTGGCGAGGGCGTGGATGCAGGCCGCGCAGGCGCTCTACCAGCAGGCCACGCCGCCCGGGGGCGGGGGCGGGGCACCATCCGACGCCGAGGGCGGCGGGGAGCCGAAGAAGAAGCCGGGCGACGGTCCGGTCGACGCCGACTTCGAGGTCGTCAACTGAAGCGGTGACATGGTGCATGCGGCGGCGGGAACCCAGCGGTTTCCGCCGCCGTCGCCGTCTCCCGCGTCCGCGACCTGCAGGACCGGGCGAACTCCACTAGATTCCCCCGCATGAGTTCGACTCCCGCCACGCTCGGCACGGTGCAGGGCATCGCCGCGCTGCTTTACGCCACCTGCCAGGCGGGACTCGTGGGCTACTCCGCACATCGCTGGCAGATGCTCGGCCGCGACCGTCAGCCGCCCGCGACCTGCAGGACCGGGCGAACTCCACTAGATTCCCCCGCATGAGTTCGACTCCCGCCACGCTCGGCACGGTGCAGGGCATCGCCGCGCTGCTTTACGCCACCTGC
>DATDEX010000427.1:0-2256 GCA_036522895.1 Candidatus Eiseniibacteriota bacterium
CGGATCGAGCTGGGGCCGCGCGCGCTGCCCGCCTCGGCGTGGCGCGCGCAGCGGGCGTTCCACGTGCTCATCCTGCTCGCGCTCCGCCCGCGCGGCGCGTCGCGCGACGAGCTGCTCGAGACGTTTTGGCCGGGCCGCCAGATCGCCGCGGGGCGGCGGAACTTCCATCCCACGCTCTCCTACATCCGGAGCGTCCTCCCGCGGCATTCGGCCCCGCCACTCCTCCGCGACGCGGAGGTGTACCGGCTGAATCCCGAGTACCCGCTCGCGTGCGATCTCTGGGACTTCGAGGCAGCGCTCGATCGCGCGCGCCGCGCGAGCGCCGGCCCCGAGCGGCTCGAGCACCTCGAGCGCGCACTGGCGCTCGCCGAGCGGCCCGCGCTGGAGGGGCTCTACGGCGACTGGGCGGAGGAAGTGCAGCACCGGCAGCGCGACCGGGTCGAGGCGGCGCGCATCCAGGCCGGTGCGCTCCGCCGCACGGGCGGCGACGTGGCCGGCGCGCTCGACCACTTCCGGCGCGCCGCCGAGCTCGACGAGTTCAACGAGTCCACGCGCGTGAGCGTGATCGAGTGCCAGGTCGCGCTCGGGAATCGCGGCGCCGCGCTCGCCGAGTACGAGCGGCTGCGCGCCGACCTGCGGCGCTCGCTCGGCGTGGATCCGCTGCCGGAAACGGAGGAGGCCGTACGCAAGGTGCTGGGCCGGCTGGGTACAGGGGCCGGCCGGGCACCTCAACCCCAGGTGGTTCAATAGGTTATGGAAACGACTCAAGTCTCCCTCAAGCCTCCGGGGGCAGTCTCGACCCCGATGCGACCGACTCCGGATCCCGCCCCCCGGCGCTCCGCCCCGGCCGCGCGTGGCGTTCACCGCGCGCGCGGCTCGGGTGTGCTCGCGTGGCTGCTCGCGAGCGCGCTCGTCGGGAGCGGCGCGCGCGCGGCCCAGCCGTTCATCTGGGATCAGGACACGAACGGCATCGACGATCGCGTCGAGAGCGTGCACCTCCTCGGCTACACGGCATCGTTCGAGCTCGGGGACACCACGCTCCGCCAGCGCATCCAGGTGTTGCGCTCGGGCCCCGATCTCCTCTACGGCGTCTACGTGCTCTGGAATCACGAACCGACCGCGTCGGACTACACGTCGCTCGCGCTCATCGGCATGCCGGTGCTCACCCGCATCGAGGCGATCCCGGCGGCGCGCTCGCTCGCGACGTTCGCGCAGATCGCGGCCGCGGCCGCGCTGCCCGGCGTGCAGCGGATCGAGGCGGCGCCGCTCCAGTACCCCGGCACGCGCGACGGCATGGCGACCATCGGGGTGCGCGATCCGACGAACACCGTGTTCCCGACGCTCGCGACCGTCGCGCCCGGCGCTCAGGGGCACGGCGTCGTCGTGGCATTTCTCGACACCGGGGTCAATGACCAGAGCGAGGGGAGCTACCCCGGGCACGAGGCGTTGCGCGGACGCTGCCTAGGCGGCGCGATGTTCGTGTCGGCCGACTCCGTCTCGCAGACCCCGCGCTCCGGCTCGACGAACCCGGACGACCATGGCGGCCAGGCGACGCACTCGCACGCCACGCACGTCGCCGCGATCGCGGTGGGCGCCGGCTCCACCGGCGGCTACGCCATGGGCGTCGCGCCGCTCGCGCGCTTCGTGGACGTGAAGGTGCTGAACGACGCGGGCAACGGGATCTCCGTGCCCGAGGCGCTCGACTGGTGCATTTCGAATCGCGCGCGCGACTGGGGCTCGCCCGACCCCGACGAGCGCGGGATCGACGTCATCAACATCTCGCTCTCGAGCCCCGACGCGAGCGACGGCCAGGACCTCGCCTCGCGCCTCGCGGCCCGCGCCGTCGAGCTCGGGATGATCGTGGTGGCCTCCATGGGCAACGACGGCCTCACCGCCCACGTTCCCTCGCCCGCTGCAGGCGACGGCGTGATCGCGGTGGGCGCCTGGGACACGGCGCGCAGTCCGGGGCCCGGCGACGACTCCTGGCCGAGCTTCAACAATACGGGGCCGCGCGCCCCCGATGGAGACGCCGATGCGTTGGACGAGCTCAAGCCCGACGTGCTCGCGCCGGGGGTCAACGTGCTCTCCGCCGACGGCGACCTGCTCTCCGACGGCACGCGCTGGCAGCGGCTCTCGGGCACGAGCATGGCCACCGCGTTCGTGAGCGGCGTGTGCGCGCTCCTGCGCGAGAGCGCGCCGGACGCTTCGCCGGCCCAGATCGCGGGGTGGCTGCGCGCGAGCGCGCGCCGGCCGCTC
>DATDEX010000428.1:0-21809 GCA_036522895.1 Candidatus Eiseniibacteriota bacterium
CGCCACGCCGCTCGCCAGGAGCTCGCCGGTCCCCAGCGCGCGCTCGCGCTCGATCGCGCGCCGCAGGGCGTGCGCGATGCTCGCCGCTTCGCCGCGCGGATCGTCGCCGCGCGTCACACGCTCTTCGCTCCCGCTCATCGCTTGCCCTTCTTCGGCGCCGCGCCCGCGCGCGATGCGGGGCGCGCCTCGTTCGCCGCGACGCGCTTCGCCGGCCCCGGGGCACCCGCCAGCTTGAGCGCCGGGGCCTCGTGCGAGCCGCCGCGCAGCTCGATCACGCGGTCGAGAATGTGCTCGGCCACCTCGCGCTTGCTCGCCTCGGGCAGCTCGAGCGCCGAGCGCGCCTCGACCAGCGTCACCAGGTTCGTCTTCGTGCCGATCCCGTGGTCGGGCGCGTTCAACACGATCAGGTCGGCGTGCTTGGTCGCGAGCTTCCGGCGCGCGCGCTCGACGCCGTCCTCCGTTTCGAGCGCAAAGCCCACCACGACCTGGCCCTTGGGCTTTGCGGCCCCCAGCGCCGCCAGGATGTCCGGCGTCGACTCGAGCGTGATCGTGAGCGACTCCTCCACGCGCTTGATCTTCTGCGCCGTGGGATGCGCCGGCCGGTAGTCCGCCACCGCCGCGGCCATGACGAGCACCTGCGCCCTGGCCGCCTCCTCGCGCAGGGCCCGCTCCATCTGGACGGCGGTCACGACGGGCACGATGCGCACGCCCTGCGGCGGCTCCACGCTCACCGGCCCCGCCACCACGGTCACGTCGGCGCCGCGGTCGCGCGCGGCCTCGGCGAGCGCGAACCCCATGCGGCCGCTCGAGCGGTTCGTGAGCACGCGCACGGGGTCGAGCGGCTCCTCCGTGCGGCCGGCGCTGATCAGCACGCGCACGCCCTTCATGCTGGTGCGCACGCGCAGCATGGCCACGACCTCGTCCACGATCGCGTTGACGTCGGCGAGCCGGCCCGGGCCCGAGAGCCCCGAGGCGAGCTCGCCGGAGTCCGGCCCCACGAACCGGAATCCGCGCGAGCGCAGCACGCGCACGTTGTCCTGCGTCGCCGCGTTCTGCCACATGTTCAGGTCCATCGCCGGTGCGACGAGCACGGGGGCGGTGGTCGCGAGCACGAGCGCCGTGAGCGCATCGGGCGCCACACCGTGGACGAGGCGCGCCATCAGGTCCGCCGTGGCCGGCGCCAGCACCACCGCCGAAGCCACCTCGGCCACGTCGACGTGCTCCACGTGACCGCGGACCTTCCCCACCGACTCGAGCGGGAGGTCGAACCGCGGGCGCTGATCGCCCCAGAGCGTGGTGACGACCGGGTTGCCCGAGAGCGCCTGGAACGTGAGCGGCGTGACGAACTCGCACGCCGCCGGGGTCATGACCACGAGGACCGTGGCGTTGCGGTCGCGCAGCCGGCGCACCAACTCGCAGGCCTTGTAGGCCGCGATGCCACCGGACACGCCCACCACCACGACCCGATCCCGCAGCATGGCGCTACTCGAGCGTCGGCTCGGCCATCGGCTCCACGGGCTGCGCGAGCAGGGCCATAGGATCTTCGTAGTAGTACGGCACGTCGTCGTGGATGACGCGCTCGAGCGCCACCGCGGTGACCTTGCCGTGCAGCGTCTCGCCGCTCCTGCGGATCCAGTCGTTGAGACGGCGCGCCTCGCGAGCCGCGACGATGCTCAGCTCGTACTTGCTCTTGCCCGGAGGCGGGACCAGTGCGGACAGCTTCATGCGTTCTCCTGTCGATGCGGGTCGGTGCTCCGCCGCGCGGCGTACCCGTTGACGCCGCGAGCGTCCTGCAACGTGCTACGAAACCCGGTGCCGATGCGCGCGCGCGTGCTCGGCGTCGTGGATGGCGAGGAGCTCGGCCTGCGCGCGCGCGAGCAGATCGTTCATGACGACGTAGTCGTAGTGCACCCACTGCGCCAGCTCGCCCGGGGCGTTCCTGAGCCGCTGCTCGATCACCTCGGGACTGTCGGTGCCGCGCGCGACGAGGCGCGCGCGCAGCGACTCGATCGACGGCGGGTAGACGAACACGCTCACCGCGTCGGGGCGCACGCGGCGCACGCTCGCGCCACCCTGGACGTCGATGTCGAGCACCACGACGCGGCCGGCGCGCATCTCGGCCTCCACGGGCTCGACCGGCGTGCCGTAGAGATGCCCGTGCACCTCGGCCCACTCGAGGAACCAGCCGGCGTCCCGGCGGCGCTCGAACTCCTCGGGCGCGAGGAAGATGTATTCGCGGCCCTCCGTTTCGGTGGTCCGGCGCGGCCGCGTGGTGGCGGAGACGGAGAAGACGCAGTCCGGGCGCTGCTCGAGCAGGTGCTCGACCAGCGTGCCCTTGCCCGCACCCGAGGGGCCGGAGACGACGAGCAGGAAGCCGTGGCCCTCGGCGGCGCGCGTCATGTCGGCAACCGGGTCGGTTCGCGCAGGCTCGAGCCCGGCCGGTGCGTCGGCCGGCGCGGCCACGACGCCGCGCGCTTCGGAGACCCGGGCTCGTTCCATCGCGGAGGCGCTCATTCGGCGTTCTGCACTTGTTCGCGGATGCGTTCGATCTCTTCCTTCATCACGATGACGGCGCGCCCGATCTCGACGTCGTTCGCCTTGGAGCCGATCGTGTTGGCCTCGCGGTTCATCTCCTGGAGCAGGAAATTGAGCTTCCGGCCCGCCATCTCGGGACCCTCGATCAGGTGCTTGAACTGGTCCAGGTGCGCGGCGAGCCGCACGCACTCCTCGGTGCAGTCCAGGCGGTCGGCGAGCAGCGCCACCTCCTGCGCGATCCGGATCGGGTCCATGTTGACGTCGTCGAGGAGCGGCCGGATGCGCGACACCATGCGCTCTTTCGCCTCCTGCGGCCGGAGCGGGGCGCGGAGCGAGACGTGCTCGAGCTCGACCCGGATGATGTTCAGGCGCGCCTCGAAGTCCCGGGCGAGCGCGGCACCCTCGCGGTCCTTCATCAGGTTCATGTTGACGCAGGCCTTTTCGACCACTTCCTTCACCAGCGACCAGCTCTCCTCGTCGGAGATGGCGGCATGCTCCCAAGTGAAGAGGTCCGGGAGCGCGGCCATGGTGGCGAGGTCGATGTCGCCCGAAAGGCCGAAGCGCTCCTTCAGCTGCGACATGAGGTCGACGTAGCGCTGGGCCACGCTCTCGTTCAACTTGAGCACCTCGCCCTGGTCACCCGCGCCCGCCCAGTTGATGGTCAGGTTGAACTTGCCGCGCGAAAACCGGTCCTGGATGAGCGTGCGGATCTGGTCCTCGAACGCCAACGCCACCTTGGGCCCGCGGATCGAGACCTCGCAGAAGCGGTGGTTGACCGAGCGGACCTCGGCGGACAGGCGCTGCCCGGAGCGTTCGATCTCGGCCGAGCCGTAGCCGGTCATGCTGCGGATCATTCGGGTCCTCCGGGGGGTGGGGTGCGGACCCGCCAAGTTATTCGACCGGAGCGCGCGCCGTCAACGCGCTGAGGGCTCAACGCCGCGATTCACAAGGGTTCGCGGGGTTCGGCTCGCTCGCGGGAGGGGGCGAAACGTTCCACCGCCTGTCCACAGGAGACACCAAACGCCGCCGGAGCGAGCGGCGGCGCGGACCGGACAGCCCGGAGGCAAGTTCGAGCTAGCCCGGGATCTGGTAGCGCTTCATCTTCCCGAGGAGAGTCGTGCGCGACATCCTGAGTATACGCGCGGCGTCCGCCTTGATGTACTGGGTTTTTTCGAGCGCCTCGACGATGCGGACCTTCTCCTGGCCTTCCATTTCCTCGAGGAAGCTGCGCGGCGCGCCTGCGGTTTCCACGAGGGGGATGTCGCGTGGCGTCACCGCGGTGCCGTCGGGCGTCTGCACTACCAACCGCTGGAGGAGCGCGCGCAGCTGACGCACGTTGCCCGGCCAGGCGTAGCGGACCAGTCGCTCGCGCGCCGCGCGGGAGAGCGAGACACGCTTGCGAGCCTCGGCGATGAACGCGTCGAGGAAGTGGTCCACGAGGAGCGCCACGTCGTCGCCACGTGCACGGAGCGGCGGCAGCGTGAACACCGCGTGCGCCATACGGTAGTAGAGATCCTGCCGGAAACCGTCGCCCGATTGAATCTTGACCGGGTCGCGATTCGTGGCGGCGATGAGACGTGCGTCCACGCTGCGCCCGGTGGTCGCACCGATGCGGCGAACCTCGCCCGTCTCGAGGAAGCGCAGGAGCTTGGACTGCAGGTCCACCGGCATCTCGCCGATCTCGTCCATGAAGATGCTGCCCTCGTGCGCCTCTTCGAACAGGCCCGTGCGATCGCGCGTCGAGCCCGTGAACGAGCCCTGCACCGAGCCGAAGAACTCCGCCTCCATCATCGTGGTCGGCACCGCGCTGCAGTTGACCTCGACCAGCCGTCCGGTGCGGCCCGAGAGTGAATGCACCCCGCGCGCGATGAGCTCCTTCCCCGTGCCGGACTCGCCCAGAACCAGCACCGGGATGTCGCTCACCGCGACGGTTGCGATCTGCTCCAGCATCTCGAGGAGCGGGCGGTGGCGGGTGACGAGCCCGAACGTGTCGTGCGCCCACTGGACGCGGCGCTGCAGCTCGCGGTCGATGCTCGGCCGGCGGCGCGGCCGCGGCTTTTCGCCGACCGCATGCTCGTGCACGCCCTCTTCGCGCATGCGCTGTTCGAGCGCGGTCATGCGCTGGCGGGCATGTGCGAGCTTCAGCTCGGCGCCCATGTGCTCGAAGTGATCGCAGGCCGCGCGGTAGGCTTCGCGCGCACCGTCGAGGCTTGCGTACGCGCCCGCATGCGAGCCGCACAGCCAGTCGCCGTACGACATCCAGAGCTTGCCCCACTCGTAGGGCGTCTCGATGTCGTCGTACATCGCGAACCCGTGGTCGAACCGATTTTTCGCTTCGTCGTGCTTGCCGAGCGCGGCCGCGGCAAGTGCCAGCGTTCGGTAGGTGGCGGCCTCCTCGTAGCGATCACCCAGCTCCAGGCAAAGCGCGAGCGCCTCCTTGGCCTCGTCGTACGCTTCCGCGGCCCGCCCGAGCATGTTGAAGCACTCGGCCCGACGACGGCGGAGCTCGGCGACGACGTCGCCGCGAGGAATCAGCGCAAGCGCGTGCGGCAGGACTTCGTCGTAGCGCTTGAGCGCCTCGGCCGCGTTCCCCTGCTCGAGCTCGACGTCACCGAGGTATTCGAGCCGAAGGAGCTCGGGGCGGGATTCCTTCACGCAGGCTGCTGGGTCCTTCATTTGATTCAGGGCCCCAACCGCCTCGCCGACCTTGCCATAGTGCAAGTGGATTAGACTGCGCAGCAATACGGCATACCGCGCATGCACTTTATGGAGCAACGTGGTCGCCACGAGCTCGATCTGGGATGCGGTGGCAGAGGCTTCCGCGAGTCGCCCACGCTTCCACTGAGTGATCGCGAGCGATCGACGTACGTGGCTCGCCGCCAAGCGTGAATTGATGGACTCCAGCGTCTCCACGGCATCACGGCCAGCATCCTCAGAACTCGCCCATCTACACCTTCCCCTCTCGGCAATACAAAGGTTCCCAAGCGCGATGCCTTCATAATACTTTGCACCCACTCGACGGGCAGAAACCCAGCCCTCAAGTGCGAACTCCCGGGCTCTGTCCCAGTTACCTTCGCTGACATACGCGGACGCGAGAATACTCAGACAGCGGGCCTGAAGCCCCGATTCTGGGCGTCCAAGCAACTCCTCACGCAGTCGGAGTAGTCTCCCAGTGGCTTCAGCAGTTCGATTGAGATGCCAGAGCGCTTGCCCCTCAATTATTCGTAGGACTGTGTATTCATCAGCGCATTCGGCCTGTTTGCCCGCAAACTCATTGAGTAGAGAGGTTGCCTGTTCCAAACAATCGTGGTCGCGATGCATTACTGCGAGCGCCCGCAGCCGCTGCCCGAGCAGTCGCAATCGTTGGCGCACGGTTAGCGCAGAAGCCTTCTCAAGCCCATGCTCGAGCAGCGCAATTGCACGCCCAGCGTCTGCCCAGTCAATGAGCTGCCCAGAGCAAGCCATGATCGCGTCGACGAGATTCTGAATCGGCGACCCTGCGTCTGTGGGGTCTCGAAGCAGCCTCTCGAGCGCCTCGGCCTGAGCCTGGTGCATCTCGAGCATTGGGACCCTACCTTCCCCGTGTCCGCGGCGCGCGAGAAGTGCTTCGAGTGATGAAGTGTGACGGTATGCGTGGGCCGATCGTCGGCAACCTAAGCATGAAGACTCGGCCTCCAAACAAAATCACGATCAGGTCGTGACCGTTGTCCGGATCCCCCACCTGCACCGGCGTCGGTTCTGGTGGGCCGTCGGGCCTGTCGATGGGTCTTGAAGTAGTTGCTCGAGCCGTCGAAGCGAACGTCAGCAGCAGCGCGCACGCTGCGGCGAGCAGTCTCATCCTGGCGAGAGCTCTCATCGGAGTCCCCCTCCGTGGCGTCCGCGGCGCTCGGGGGCATCCTGCCCGGCCGGGATGTGAGCGCGGACGCAATGAAAAGTGCCTCCCGCGGCTTCGGGGGCCACGCGGAGGGCAGGCACTTGACCTTCAGGTTCGAGGAGGAGGGGATCCATGGTGGCTTCCGAACCAAGAAAGATCGTTTCCGGGCAACTCATCAAAAGTATTGCCACACCTTCAGAGATGTCAAGGAATAGATAGGTGATGGGTCGTCCGCGCAATCATAGGGTGCGCAGTGGGTTGGCCGGATCCAAGTCGGCCCGTGATCGGCGAAAGCCGACCTCCCCCTCCCTGACCGCGTGAACCGCCGCCGCTCAAACTCCTTTATTACAGGGAGAGAAAGCGCCCCGCGGGTCGAGCGTGGCGAGTGTGGAGCAACACATTTCGTGCCGCCTCGCCGAGGCGCGATGCGAACGCGATTTCAACGCGATCGGGCGCCTGCGAGCTCCCGACGCCGGGCAGTTCGCCCGCGGTGCCATGCGCCACGCACCGGCTGGCCGCGCGAAGATCCGCTCAGGTTCCCTCGTCATTGCGCTTGCGGAACAGTCCCTCGAGCTTCGCCCTCGCGTCCGCCGCGCGATCTCGCCCCTGCGGCGCCCCGGCAAATGCCGCGCGCGAGAAATAGAAATACTCACAGAAGTTCCGCCGCGTCTTCTCGGGCACTGGCTCGGCCTCGGTCTCGGTGCACTGGTTGGTGTAGTGCTCATCGAAGTGGCGGCAGTTCCTGCAGCAGCGAAGATCGCGGCCACAGCCTTCGCACACCGCGTCGCGTGCGATCGGCTCGTCAACGCTCAGCGCCCGGCCGCATCCCTGACACACCAGTTGCGCCATCGCGCTCCTCCTCCTCGCTCCTCGCCACCGCGAGCGTTTGATGCGGTCGCACGCCTGCCCTAGCCTCGCGCGGCCATGACCAACCAGCATCCGTCCCGTCCCGAGGGCAGCGAACCAGCTGCCGACCCTGCCGCGCAACGTCGCGTCGCCGTCCGCAAGGCGCTCGAGCGCCACGCGAAGAAGCTCGCGCGGCGGCTCGACGCTCTGCGTGGCGACCTCGGCGTGGCCGCACGCGCCGGGGAATGGCGCCGTTATGGCGAGGCGCTGCTCGCGTTCGCACACCTGGTGCCGGCGCGCGCCAGGCGCGTGACGCTCCCCGATCCGAGCGACCCCGACCGCTCCTTCGAGGTCGAGCTGGATCCCGCCGTGCGCGCGCCCGCCAACGCCGCGCGCTTCTTCAAGCGTGCGGCGAAGGCCGAGCGCGGCCAGCGCGACATCCCGCCCCGCATCGAGGCGGTGGCGCGCGAGCTGGAGTCGCTCCACGACAAGCTCGCTCGCGCGGCCGCGGCCGCAATTGCCGAGCACGGCGGCCCCGAGGACGCCGAGGTCGCCGATGCGGCACACCTCGAACTGGAGCGCGCGCTCGCCGCGCTCACGCCGGGCGCGCGGCACGCGCTCCACGCGCCCGAGCCGCTGCCGCGACGAAAGCTCGGCCTGTCGGGCGAGGAAGCCGCCAAACCCGCGGGCCCCAAGCCGCCCACGACCGCAGCCATAACGCCCCGTGGCCGCCCGGACGTCCCCGCCAAGTTCGCGCCCTGGCGCTTCAAGAGCAAAGAGGGCTGGGACGTGCTGATCGGCCGGAGCAGCGAGGCGAACGATCACTTGACGCTCCACATGGCGCGGCCCGAGGACTACTGGTTCCACGTCCACGGCTCGCCGGGATCGCACGTGGTGCTCCGCCGCGGCAAGGGCGTGAACGAGCCGAGCAAGGCGACGCTGGAGGAGGTCGCGAGCTGGGCGGCGTTCCACTCCAAGTCGCGCACCGCGGGCAAGGTGCCGGTCATCTACACGCAGAAGAAGTACGTGCGGAAGCCGCGCGGCGCCAAGGCGGGCACGGTCTACGTCGAGCGCGAGAAGATGCTGATGGTGCGCCCCGTCGAGCCGCCGCGCGAGCAGATGTCCGACGCCATCTCCGACACGCAGGGTCCGACACCATGACGAGCGAGCAGAAGCTGAGCTTCACGCCGTTCCGCCGCGTGCTGCTCCTGTGGCTTGCGGTCGTGACCTGGCTCGCCACCTCGGGCCGGCTCTCCGCACTCCAGCCGCCGCTGCCCCAGCTCCTGATCGTCGCGCTCACCGTGGCGCTCGTCGTGGCGGGTGCGGTGCTCCCGGGCTTCCGCGACTGGCTCGCGCACGTGAGCCTGCGCGCGGTCGTCGCGTTTCACGTCACGCGCTACGTTGGGATCGCATTCCTGGTGCTGCATGCGCGCGGCCAGTTGCCGACGGCGTTCGCGCTGCCGGCCGGCTGGGGCGACATCTTGGTCGCGACGCTGGCGATCCCGATCGTCCTGTTCCTCCCCCACCCGGCCTCGCGGCCGCGCCTGCTCATGCTCTGGAACGGGCTCGGGCTCGCGGACATCCTGGGCGCCGTCTTTTCCGCGACGCGCCTCTCGCTCGCGAACCCGGACTCGATGCGGGCGCTGCTCCACTTCCCGTTGAGCCTCGTGCCCACGTTTCTCGTGCCGCTCATCATCGCGAGCCACCTGCTCGTCTTCTCGCGACTGCGAAAGCTCGCGGCCGCGATCAAGGCGCAGCCGTAACGCTGCTAACGATCGACCACGATTCGCCTGGTGGTGCTCCCGAGCGGTGTGCGCAGCCTGACCAGATAGAGCCCGGGCCTCAAGCCCCGGGTGTCGAGCGCGTGCGAGTCGGGACCCGCCGCGCGCCCGGCGCCGTCGAGCAGGCTCGCCACGCGCCGGCCCTGGAGATCCAGCACATCGAGCCACACGCGCGCGGGCGCGGGCAGCGACCAGCGGAGCATCGTGCCGGTCGCGGCAGCAGGCACGGGCGCGGCTTCGAGCGTCACGATCGGCACACCCCCCGCCGGCGGTGCGACGCCGACTGGAGGCGGGGCGGCGAGCCGCACGAAGCCCGGCGTCGCGAAGCTCTCGCAGCTCACGAACCCTCCGCTCAGCACGAGGTCCGCTCCGGCGAGCGAAGCGTAGAAGGCGGAGCCCCCGAGCTTCGCGTCGAAGCTGTCGGCGGCGCCCGTCGTGGCGTCGAGCACGGCGAAGCCCTGGCGCGGCTGCAGACCGATGCTCGTAAAGCTGCCGGTGGCGAAGATCCTCGCGCCGTCGGTGATGAGGCCTCCGACGATGCCGTTGGGGTTCGGGTTCCACGGAAGCAGGGCTCCGCTCGACGCGTCCAACGCCGCCAGGCAGTTCCTCGGGACACCGTCGAGGGTGCGGAAGCAGCCGCCCACGTAGATCGTCCCTCCGAGCTGCACCAGCGTGTAGGTCGCGCAGTCGTCCGTGGCGCTCCACAGCGTCGCGGCGTCTGAGGCGCGGAATCGCCAGAACCCGCCCTGGCTCGCGACCGTCACCGCGTCGTTCGCGAGATCGGGCTCGATCTTGTTGACGGGACCGCCGGCGGTCGCGGGGATCCACGGGAGCACATTGCCGCTCGCGGCATCCACCGCGGCGAGCGTCGGAGAGCCGCCGCCGCCGACGCTGGTGAAGTAACCGCCCACGTAGAGCCTGCTTCCCGAGAGCGCCAGGCAGCTCACGACGTTGCCCGCGCCCGGGTTCCATGGTGCTACGGCGCCGCTCGCGACGTCGAGCTTGGCGAGGTAGGGGTGCGCGGCACTCTGCACCTGCGTGAAGTAGCCGCCGAGATAGAGTGACGTACCGTCGGTGACCATGGCGCTCACCATGTCGTTCGTCACCGGTGCCCAGGCCGTCACGTGCCCGGTCGTCAGGTCCAACGCGGCCAAGTTGCCGCGCGGCACGCCGCCTGCGAGCCAGAAGTCGCCTCCGGCGAACACGCTGGCGCCCGAGCCGGCGACGGCCCGTCCCTGGCGATTGACCCCGGTGTCCCACGCCCGCGCCGCGCCGGTCGCGGGGTCGAGCGCGGCGAGATACGAGCGCGCCTGCCCGCCGATGGTGGTGAAGTCACCCGCGGCGTAGACGCTCCCGCCGAGAACCGCGAGGCCATTCACCGCCGCGCCGCCGAACGCGCCCCCCTGAGCGTTCGGGTCGAACGGGGTGAGCGCGCCGCTCGCGAGGTCGAATCCGGCCACGCGATTCCGGCTCACGGCCCCGATGAGCTGGAACCTGCCGCCGACGTAGAGCTGCGTCGCGCCGAGCGCGAGGCAACTGACGTCGTTCATGTCGGGATGCGGATCCCAGGCCGTGGCGGCGCCCGTGACGGCACTCAACTGCGCGAGCCCGGCGCGGGCCGCGCCGCCGATGTGGCCGAAGAATCCGCCCACGTACACCGTGCCGCCCACGGGCAGAATGGCGTTCGCCTGGCCATCGGCGAACGCGTTCCACGACGTCGCGGCACCCGTGATCGGATCGAGTGCCGCGAGGGCGGTCCGCGACTGGCCGCCGATGCTGAAGAAGAGCCCGCTCACGTAGACGACGCCGGGCCCCACCGCGAGCGTCTTCACGTAGGGCCACGAGTTGGGTGCGATCTGCGTCAAGCCGGCATCGAACGCCGTGGCCGCGCCGCTCGTGACATCCACGGCGCCGAGCTTGTAGCGCGGCTGCCCGTCCAGGTGCTCGAAGTGCCCGCCCACGTAGAGCGTGCTGCCCGAGAGCGCCAGTGCGAACACCTCGCTGTCGGGATCGGGCGCCCACGCGGCGACGCTGCCGTTGGCCAGGACGTGCACGAGGTTGGTGCGCGGGGCGCCCGAGACGCCAGCGAAGCGGCCGCCCACGAACCAGCCGCCGGCACCGTCGGAGACTACGGCATTCACCACGCCAGAGATGCGCGCGAACGGCAGCTGGGGTTGGCCGCTGACGGCGTCGAACGGCACCCCGCTCCCGATGTGCGGTCCCACCCGGCTGAACGAGCCGGCCAGGTAGAGCGTGTTCCCCACCCGTAGCGCGGCGTTGACCGAGCCGTCCGTGACCCAGAGCGAGGTGTCGGGCGCCTGCGCGTGCGCGACGCATGCGGCACCCACGAAACACGCGAGCGCGAGGATGATGCGCGTGGCGTTCATGTTTCGACTCCCCAGCAGGCAGATGCGGTGCCCCGGCTTCGCGGTGTCGACCTCGCGGCGATCCTGGCGGGAAGTATAGCTCCCGGACGGCCGGATTCCGGGGGCAATTCGGGCGACGTCAGCGTGGCGGCGCTTCTCCGGGCACCCGCAAACTCGCGAAGAAACTCCACGCCTCTTCCGCACACTCGAAATCGTGACTCTGCGGGCCGAACCGGCGCGACGCGGGGTACGGGAAGAACTGCGTGAGGCTCGGCTCCGAGTGTCCGCCACCTTTCACGCGCATGAACTCGACGCGCGCGCCCCCGGCCCCCGGCGGATAGAGGATGCGCGTTGTGCGGGTGGGATCGCCGCCGGTCGAGCGATGCGGGAGCGTCGTTTCGGTGGGCGCGCCGCGAATGCTGTCGACCGCGCACCAGAGCGCCACGACGCGCTCGATCGGCAACGTGCGGCCGCCGCCAGGGCGCTGCGGTGCCACCTCGCCGCCCTCGTAGGGCACGAGCGGATCGTCGGTGCCGTGAATGATGAGCGCCGAGACCGGCCGGCCCGGCGGTGCGCAATCCGAGTTCTCGGCCATCGAGGCGCCCATGGCCGCGAACGCGACGAGCGGCGGGGTGAGCTCGAGCGCGAGCCGATAGGTCATCATCCCGCCGAGCGACATGCCCATCGCGTAGAGGCGCGTGGTGTCGGCGCGCTCCTCGCGCGCCAGGCGCTCGACCACCGCGTGCGCGAACGCCACGTCGTCGGTACCCGGCGTGCGCGCGGCATCTTCTCTGCAGTCGTGCCAGCTCTGCTGGCCGTCGCGTCCGACGGCGCCGTCGAGCGCCGCGAGGAGCAGTCCCTCCCGGTCGGCGATCTCGAGCCACACCCCGAGCGGCGCCGCCGCGCCGGTTCGCCCCAGCGCGCCCGCGGCGCTGCCGCCGTGGCCGTGGAGGATGAGCACGAGCGGCCGCGGCCCGTCCGGGGCGTGATCGGGGCGAACGAGCAGGTAGTGGCGCTCGCGCTCGCCGACGGTGATGCTCGCGCGCTCGACTGTGGCGGAGGCGGCGGGACGCGCGAGGGCGAGGAGGCTGGTGGCGGTGGCGAACGTGAACGCCAGGGCTCGTCGAATCGGCGCTCGTGCATTGGATTTCATGGTGAGCGAGATGGTGCGGGAGCGGACATTCGGGCTGCAAGCGCCGATCCGAGGGCAGCGAATCCGGCGGTGGACGCGACTGGCGCGGCCCGCGGACAGAGCCATTCGACGGGCCGGCCGCCGTGGCCGAATGGCGCGGACGCGCTTAGCCTATTCTCACCACGGCAGGTGACCGTTCCAGTCTCGCCGAGGAGGTGATCGTTGAAGAAGTCGTTGGCGCTGTGCCTGCTGTTAGCCGCCTGCGTGACCGCCGCGCGCGCCCAGATGCCCACCGGTGGCTACCCCGGGGCACAGCCCGTGAACGCGCGCGCCGGCAAGGGCGTGCACTACCTCTACCTCGTGCGCCACGGGATCTATGACCGCGACTCGACGGCCACCGACGACCGCGTCGCGAACGGCCTGAACGCGCTGGGGCACGAGCAGGCGAAGCTCGTCGCCGCGCGCCTCGCCGCCCTGCCGGTCAAGTTCACGCACCTCGTGAGCAGCGAGTTCCGGCGCGCGGCGGAAACAGCGGACGAGATTGGGCTCGTACTCCATCTGACGCCGACGCGCGACGGATCGCTCAACGAGTGCACGCCGACCAGCAGCAACGCAGGCCTGATGGCGGGCGAGAAGCCGCAGGACCTGGCCGCGTGCGACTCGGCGCGGGCGGTGGCGTGGCAGCGCTACTTCGCCCCGACACCCGACCGCGACACGTACGACCTCCTCGTCTGGCATGGCAACGGCATCCGCTGGACGCTCATGCGGACGGTCGGCGCCGACGTGAGGGACTGGCTCAACCTCGACAGCGGCAATGGCTCGCTGACGATCGTCGCCGTGCGCCCCGACGGCAGCACGCGCCTCGTCCTCTACAACGACGTGGGCCACATCCCGTGGGAGAAGCAGACCTGGAGCGGGAGAGGCGGCGGGTGGGTGATGGGGAGGTGAGCTGAACCTGGTCTGATTCGCTGGCGGCCGAGGGACGCGGTGTCTGGTTCCGGGCAATCCAAAGCCGCATGGACCACGATCCGGAGAGGCCCGGACCGTAGATATGCCGGCTCCGGTCTAGAACGGCCGTAGGTCCCCTAGCAGCCGCCGAAGTGCCTCGAGCGCGTGTTCGCGCGTCTCGAAGTCGCCTAGGCACTGCACGCCCTCTCGAGGAGTGTGTCCGTAGACTGACCAGAATGCGGAGCCACGGAGCTCAACGTCGATGTCTTCGAGGCACTCGTACACCTCACACGTGCCTTCGGCGTCAATCTGCGCGACGGGCGCGAGTTCGATCGCGTCGAACACGCGCCCTCCATCGGAACGCGTCCGAACTGGGAGTGCGAAGAACTCACGCCCGGTTACAGAATCGTCGAGGATGCTGCCTGGCGGATCCTCTGGTCGCATCTGACCTCCGCATCATGTATGAGTGCCGCCGCCGGCGGTTCTGCTCATTCGTCAGCCAGGTCGGTCCGAATCTCAACTCGCCCGCCGGCGCGGTGATCGCCAAGCACAACTCGTGGCTGGTCCGGGGACACAAGTCGCGAGAAAGAGCCCGGACTCGGTTCCTCTCCTGGACGCTCCCAGGTTCAATTGAATCAGTGACGATACTTGGCACACACTCTGTCCCATGGCGACCCTGAGCGAGATCCTCGCGGTCCACGAGAAGCTCGAGCCGCGCCACAGAACGGCACTCCAATGGTTCCTTGACCACGAGGGCCAGGTCGTTCATTGGCCGGATGCGCTCTCCGACGGAACGATTCTCGCGACAAGAGCGAAGGGGATCTACAAGCCCGAATGGTCACGGTACGCGCTGAGCGTTCGCCAGGCCATCGGTGGTCCATATCCGGACCTCGACATCCAGACCCTCCCCGATGGATCGTGGTTGTACAAGTACTTTCAGGAACACCTTGACGTCGAAATGGGAGGGAGATCGTTCACCAACCGTGGGCTTCGCGAGTGCATGAGGGACGCGGTTCCCGTAGGCGTGCTGATCCAGAAGAAGCTCAAACCGAACGCTGAGTACTTGGTCCAAGGCCTGGCATTCGTCGACGGATGGGACGAAGGGTATTTCAGCCTTTCCGGAGTCCGATCACGTGACTTCGTGTCGGAGCGGCTGGCGCTCCCCAACGAAGGCAGCGCCACTCCGTCGCAGATCGCGGACAGTATCGGGAGGGGCTTTGACCCTCGTTTCCTCGATGACGAGCGCAGGAAGGTCGTGCGCGGCGTCGTGCAGCGACAGGGGCAACCGGGCTTTCGGCGCCTACTTCTTGATGCCTATGGGTCCATGTGCGTCGCCACCGAGTACGATGCCTCGGACGCGTTGGAAGCGGCCCACATCCTCCCCTACCGCGGCCCACTAACGAATCACCACAGCAATGGGCTCCTCTTTCGCAGCGACATCCACTCGCTGTTCGATCTGGGAATGCTTGCGGTACATGAGTCCGACCTCTGCCTGATCCTTGCTCCAGAGCTCCGTCACACACGGTACGGGCAACTGCACGGAAAGCGAATCGCGGCTCCTCGTCCAGGATTTGAGCCGCCGAGCCGTGAAGCCCTGGGACGGCATCGACAACTGGCGGGGCTCTAACGGACCAACTGAACTTGCCGATCAGGCACTTCTTGGAGGCCAGCGTCGGCGGTGACGAACACGAGCTGGCAGATCGCTTCCCCGACACGCCTGGTGCAAGCCGCCCCTACCTCCCCCTCCGCCTCTCATCCCCCACCCGCACCGTCCATCCCACGCGATCGCAGTGCTCGAGCAATGGCACGCTGAACTTGCGCGAGGCGCCGGTCAGCCCGCGGAAGTCCGCCACGGTGAGCGACGGGTGGCCGTCCGCGAACCAGCCGGATACGAGCGACGACAGCCGTTCCATCTGGCCCGCGGTGTAGGTCAGCTCCGCGTTCACGCGGACGAGCCGGCCGAGGAAGAACCCGAGCCCGGCGGCGTCCGCTGCCCCCGCGCCGAGCGCCTTCGCCCACGTGTCGTTCTCCGGCACCTGGAAGCCTTCGGCCTCGAGCATCATCTCCAGCTTCTTCAGCAACGCCAGCGTTGCGGCTGGCGGCTCCCACGGCATCCCGCCCGGGCGCACGCGCTCGCCGCGCTGTTCGACCTCGCCGTCGGTCGCCAACGCCGTGAACGCCAGGTCGAACAACGTGGCATCCAACGCTGACTTCAATCCACTCTTCAGCTCGCCCTTCATCACGCCGTAGCGCGACGGGTATTTCTCCGCGTACTCGCGCACGCTCCGCAGCACCTGCTCGCGAGCGTCACCCCACACCGTGTCCGACACCCAGCGCCCCGCCGTGGGGGCGACCACGGAGCCGTGGCCCACGAGCGAGCGGAGCGCGGCCTCGACGAGCGCGACGCCCTCTCCCACCTCCTGGGCCAACTGTTCGGTGCTCGCGGGCCGAGCCTGCCCCGCCAACTTCTCGAGCAGCCGCGACTCGAGCGACCCGGTCTCGTGCACCTCCAGCGACTCGAGTCCTTCGGCGTCCGATCGCCGCCGGCGCTCGGCCACGGGCTCGATCACCGCCCCGCCGCCCACCGTCCGCGAAGGTGAGTACGAGCGCACCACGAACCGGTCCCCGCGCGCGGCGACGGCGGGCCGCTCCAACCGGAGCTGCGCCAGCGCCGAGCCGCCGGCCGGAAGCGGAGCGCGCGCCGCACCGGAACCCAGCAGGACCAGCCGCCCGATGATCTCCGAAGCCCCGAGATGGAAGCGTACCCGGGTATCGGTCTTCCACTCGCGCGGGTAGTCGGCGAGCAGCTCGAAGCGCACGTCGAGCACGCGCGACGCCCGCAGCGAGCCGGGCGCCACGAGCCAGTCGCCACGCGTCACCTGCTCGCGCTCCACCCCGTGCAGCGCGAGCGCCGTGCGCTGGCCGGCGAGCGCCTCGTCCACGGTCTCGCCGTGCACCTGCACGCGGCGCACGCGCACCTCGCGGCCCTCGGGCAGCAGCTCGAGCACGTCGGCGGTGCGCACGTGCCCGCGCCAGAGCGTGCCGGTCACCACCGTGCCGAACCCCTCCACCGTGAACACGCGATCGATCGGAAGTCGCGCGGGCTCGCCCGCCCCGCGCTCCCCGAGGGATGCCAGCTGCGCGTCCATCGCCGCGAGCAGCTCGGGCACTCCCGCGCCAGTCACCGCCGAGAACGGCACGACCGGGGCGTTCGCCAGGCCGGTTCCGGCCACGAGGGCACGCACGTCGCGCGTTACCTCCGCGAGCCAGTCCTCCTCCACGAGGTCACGCTTCGAGAGCACGATCACGCCGCGCTCCACGCCGAGGAGCTTCACGATCGCGAGGTGCTCGCGCGTCTGCGGCATCACGCCCTCGTCGGCGGCGATCACCAGCAGCACGAGGTCCACGCCGCCCACGCCGGCAAGCATGTTTTTCACGAACCGCTCGTGCCCGGGCACGTCCACGAGCCCGACGCGCACTCCCGCCGGCGTCACGAGCGGCGCGAACCCCAGGTCGATGCTGATGCCGCGCTTCTTCTCCTCCGGCAGCCGGTCGGTGTCCACGCCGGTCAGCCGGCGGACGAGCGCGGTCTTGCCGTGGTCGATGTGCCCGGCGGTGCCGACCACGGCGAGGCGGCGCGTGGCGGGCGGGGACGGGGACGGATCCCGGGGTGGGGAGGGCATGGGGCGGACATATTAGTGCCAGTCAGCACGGTGCGAAACGTGTGCGCACCTGAAATGCGGGCCTGCATTCATTGGCGATTCCCGTTTCCGCACGAGTCAGCGCACGCGGGCACGCGTCTTGCCCTCTCTATGGTCCCCCGCCTCGCCCACCTACTGACCCGATGCCCGCGGCTTTTCGCCCACCGGAGTCCCGTTGCGAACTCTGTCACCGAATCCGATCGCCCGACGTCTGGGCCTCGCGCTGGTCTTCACGCTCTGGTTCGCGGGCGTGGGCTGGGGGATGAAGCTCGTGCTCGACTACCAGGTCGCGGCCGGCCCTCCGGCGGCTGCACCCACGATGTGGCCGGCGTCGAGCGGGCTCGCGCGCGCGGCGAACGGTCCGACGCTGCTGCTGCTGCTCCACCCGCGCTGCCCGTGCTCGCGCGCCACGGTCGCCGAGCTCTCGCGGATCGTCTCGCACACGCGTGATCGGCTCGCGGTCGACGTGCTGTTCGTCGTCCCCGAGGGGCTCGATGCGCGCTGGGCGATGTCCGATCTCTACCGCGCCGCCTGCGCCATTCCGGGCGTACACGTCTCGCTCGACCCCGGCGGGCGCGAGGCGCGGAGCTTCGGCGGCGTCACGTCGGGCCAGGCGCTGTTCTACGACGCCGCGGGGGCGCTCCGCTTCGCGGGCGGGATCACCCCCGGTCGCGGGCACGCGGGCGACAACCAGGGCGAGGCGACTGTCGAAGCGCTGGCGCTCGACCTCGCCGGCGAGCCGCTCGCGGCCGCCTCGCCAGTGTTCGGCTGCGCGCTCGCCTCGCCGGAGAAGCCCGGCGTTCGACTCGCTCCGGTGTGTCGGCCGTGAACGTCGCGGCGGCCGTGAACGTCCCCGCTTCCGACCCCACCCCCGCGCCGGCCGCGGGGCCGCCCTGCCCTGCGCCGTCGCCGGACGTGCTCGCACGCGCGCGCGAACTGCTCGCCGGCGCGCTCCAGGGCGTCCACACGCGCACCGACCGGATGTTCGCGTGGCTCATGCTCGTGCAGTGGCTCGCCGGCATCTCGGCCGCCCTCTGGCTCTCGCCGCGCACGTGGGCGGGCAATACGAGCGCGCTCCACCTCCACGTGCCGGTGGCGGTGTTCCTCGGCGGCCTGATCGCCGCGTTCCCGGTCGCGATGACGTTTCTCCGCCCCGGTAGCGTGGCGACGCGGCACGCGGTCGCGACGGCGCAGATGATGATGTCGGCGCTCTTGATCCACCTCACGGGTGGGCGCATCGAGACCCACTTCCACGTGTTCGTGTCGCTCGCGTTCCTCGCGCTCTACCGGGACTGGCGCGTGCTAGTCACCGGCACGGTCGTCATCGCCGCCGACCACGTGCTGCGCGGCATCTACTGGCCGCAGTCGGTGTATGGAGTCGCCTTCGCCTCGCCGTGGCGTGCGATGGAGCACGCGGCCTGGGTGCTGTTCGAGGTCTCGGTGCTGGCGCGCTCCATCGGATACAAGCTGCACGACATGACGCTCGACGCGGAGCGCCTGGCCGAGCTCGAGGCGAGCCGCACCGCGGTCGAACGGCAGGTGCGCGACCGGACCCGGGAGCTGACCGCCAGCGAGGAGCGGTTCCGCATGCTCGCCGCTTCGGCGCCGATCGGCATCTATCAAACCGACGCCGGCGGGAGGTGCGTCTACACGAACGCGCGCTGGCAGCGGCTCTCGGGCCTGAGCGAGCAGCAGTCGCTCACCGACGAGTGGTGGCGGCTCGTGCACCCGGACGACCGCGCGCAGCTCCAGGCGGCGCGCGACGCCAGCATCGACGCCGGGATCCCGTTCCAGGCGACGTTCCGGCTCGTGCTCGACCGGGGCGAAGAAGTCTGGGTGAGCGCCCGCGCCGCGCCCTTGCACGATGCGGCCGGCAACGTGACGGGCCGCGTCGGCACGGTCGAGGACGTCACCGCGCAGAAGCGCGCCGAGGCCGAGCTGATCCGCGCGCGCGAAGCGGCGCTCGCGAACCTGCGGCTCAGGTCCGAGTTCCTCGCGAACATGAGCCACGAGATCCGCACGCCCATGAACGGCGTGATCGGCATGACCGAGCTGGCGCTCGACACGGAGCTCACCGAGGAGCAGCGCGAGTACCTGACGACGATCAAACTGTCCGCCGAAGCACTGCTCGGCGTGATCAGCGACATCCTGGACGTCTCCAAGCTCGAGGCGGGCAGGCTGCGCATGGAGGCCCTGCCGTTCTCGGTGCGGGACACGCTCGAGGCAGCGGTGCGCACGCTGGCCATGAAGGCGACGGCGAAGCACCTCGCACTCACGTACGAGGTGAGCCCGGACGTTCCCGCGCGCGTCGTGGGCGATGCGGGCAGGCTCCGCCAGGTGCTCTTGAACCTGCTCGGCAACTCGGTCAAGTTCACGGAGCAAGGGAAGATCACGCTGAGCGTGCGGCGCGTGGGCGGCGGCGGCAGCCCGGGGGAGAACAGCGCGAGCTCCGGCGCAGCTCCGGCGCGGCTCGAGTTCTCGGTGACCGACACGGGCATCGGGATCGCGCCCGAGCAGCAGGCGCTGATCTTCGACGCGTTCATGCAGGCCGACGGGTCCACGACCCGGCGATTCGGGGGCACGGGGCTCGGGCTCACGATCAGCTCGCAGCTGGTGACGCTCATGGGCGGCAACCTGAGCGTCGAGAGCGCCTGCGGTGCGGGCAGCACGTTCCGATTCACGGTGCCGTTCGAGCTGCCGCTGGAACTGGTGCCCCCGTCGGCGCAAACCGAATCCACGGCGCCATCGCGATCGCTGCCCCAGCTCGTCGGGACGCCGCGGCCGGAGCCGGCGGCTCCCCGGCGTGCGCTGCACGTGCTCCTCGCGGAAGACCACGCGGTCAATCGGATGCTCGCCACGCGCATCCTCGAGAAGCGTGGCCATCGCGTTACGAGCGCCGAGGACGGCCGCGAGGTCATGGCGCAGCTCGACCTCGCCGCGTTCGACGTCGTGCTGCTGGATCTTTCGATGCCGAACATGGACGGGTTCGAGACCACGACGGCGATCCGCGAGCGCGAGCGGGGGAGCGGTCGCCACCTGCCCCTCGTGGCGCTCACCGCGCACGCGATGGAGGGCGACCGCGAGCGTTGCCTCGCCGCGGGCATGGACGCCTACGCGAGCAAGCCATTCCGGGCAGAGGAGTTGCTGGCCGCGATCGAGGCGGCGATGAGCGCCGCCAGGGGCGACGAAGAGCCGCAGCAGGCCGCGGCCTGAGCGGCTCCGGCGAGTTCCGGCCGGTCGAGCGCACAAGTTCCTGACGCGCGGGGACCGCCGCCGCGCCGTCGCCGGCCGGAATCCCGCCGCCTCCCACTTCGAGGCTGAACTGCGCCGACCCCCCCGCCGATAACCGGGGGTGAATCCAAACGATGCGCGGGACTCTCTCTCGGCCTCCACTCACACCCAACGGATATGGCTCAGTGAATGCCGAAGACGCTTTCCTTCCGACCCAGGACCGCAAGCACTTCTTCGCCAGCACGGTGACGGAGACCCTGCTCGCGCAGCTGCAGCAGGGACTCGACCACCCGTTGCCCGTCCTGCTCGTGACCGGCTCGGCGGGCGTGGGCAAGTCATCGCTGGTACGCGAAGCCTGTGCTCGCTGGGGCGTGCGCGTGCGCGCCGAGTGGCTCACCATGCCCGGCGCGGCCCCCGAGCTGCTGTTGCCGCAGACGGTGCGGCTCTTCGGCGGGCAGGCCCGCGGCGCCGACAACCGCGCGGGCTGGCTCACGGCGTTGAGCCGCACGCTCGGGATCGTCGGCGAGCAG
This sequence comes from Candidatus Eiseniibacteriota bacterium, assembly GCA_036522895.1. Taxonomy (GTDB): domain Bacteria; phylum Eisenbacteria; class RBG-16-71-46; order RBG-16-71-46; family RBG-16-71-46; genus JAIOPA01. Next base: position 20,945 of record DATDEX010000428.1, read on the forward strand.
GATCAGACGCCGCTTTTGATCGTGGAGGACGCGCACACGCTCTCGGGCCCCGCGCTCGGCGAGCTGGCCGCGATCCACACCGCGGCGACCGAGGCCCGGCGCACGTTGCGGATCGTCCTCGTCGGCCAGCCCGATCTGGAGACGCGTCTCGAGGAGCTGGCCGCTGATCCGCTGCTCCAGCTCGTCGCGGTGCGCTGTCGCGTCACGCCGCTGCCGGCGCTGGACGTGCGCCACTACCTGCACCATCGCATCGCGGCCGCGGGCGGAGATTCCGAGCGCGTGTTCTCGCGGAAGGCCGCGCGCGAGCTGCACGCGGCCTCGGGCGGCGTGCCGGGGAGGATCGACATCCTGGCCGCGGAATCGATCCGCTGCGCACGCGCCGCGGGCGTCCAGGCCGTGGGACAGGAACACGTCCGCGCCGCGGTGACCGCGGTGCGGCGCTTCTCGCCACCGCCCGCCACCGAAGCGGCGAAGCTCGCCGGGACCACGGCAGCTCCAGCTGCACCGGCCGCACCAAGCGCGGCACCCGTACCGCCCGCGTCCGTGGCCCCGGTACCGCCGTCCGTCGCCAGCGCGCCGCCTCGCATTGCGAACGCGCCGACGACGCCGAGCGGTCCGCCGGTCGCGCCCACGTCGAGGTCGGTTGCCAGGCCCGCGGGTTCAGCCGCGTCAGGAGCGCGACGTCAATCCGCGGCGATGGCGAGGCCCGCCCCTCCCGCAGCGCCGAAGCCTCCCGCCACGCCGCCGGCCGCATCGCCAGCGCGCGAGCGATCGCGACCCGCTGCTGTTGACCACCCGAGAGTTGGGCGGGATATGCGTTCGCCTTGTCGGCAAGCCCCACCCGATTGAGCAGTCCGAGGGCCAT
>DATDEX010000429.1:0-10037 GCA_036522895.1 Candidatus Eiseniibacteriota bacterium
GTGCGTCCGCCGCGCGTCCGCGCACCCCGCGCGGCTTGCGCGGCGTCGGGCGCGGACCCTTGCCCGGCGTCCCGGCCGGGAACAGCGCGCGCTCGACGAGCAGGCAGAACGCGTGGCCCATCGCGATGTGGCCTTCCTGGATGTACGGGGTCACGTCGTGCGGGGTCACGAGTGCCACGTCGCACATCGCGGCGAACTCGGCGCCCCTGGCGCCGGTCATGCCGATCACGGTGAGCTCGAGCGCGTGCGCGGTGCGCACCGCGCGGCGCACGCTCTCCGAGCGGCCGCTCGTGGAGATCGCCACGAGCACGTCGCCGGGCGAGGCGAGTCCCTCGAGCTGGCGCGAGAACACGTCGTCGTAGCCGTAGTCGTTTCCGATCGCGGTGAGCGCGGACGAGTTCGTGGTGAGCGCGATCGCGGGCAGACCCGGGCGGTCGACCAGATAGCGTCCGGAGAACTCGCACGCCAGGTGCTGGGCGTCGGCCGCGCTCCCGCCGTTGCCGCAGAAGTACACGGTGCCGCCGTTCTCGAAGCAGCCGAGGATCAGCTCGGCCGCGACCGCGACCGCCGGGGCATTGCGCTTCTGCACCTCGGCGAGCGTGCGCGCGGTCTCGCGCAGCGTGGCGCGGGCCTGGCGTTCGAGCGGGCCCGAGTGGTCAACGGGGGGCGCGGCGGGAGGGCGGGGCATCGGCGAGGTCCTTTCTCCTATGCGGTCGCGGCGAGCGCCGGGGCGCGGGTGGGGGCCTTCATGCCAGCTCGACCCGGCTCGAGTCGCCGAGCATCAGCTTGTGGGCGCTCGGCCGCGTCTCGCTCGCGGTCACCACGACGTCGCGCCCGATCAGGCTCGACTCGATGCGGCCGGTGATCGCGTGCAGGTGGCTCCGGTCGAGCACGATCGAGTGCTCGATCTCGCACTTCTCGATCCGCACCCCGTCGGCGATGGCGCTGAACGGACCGATGTAGGCGTCCGCGATGTGCGCCCCGGCACCGATCACGAGCGGACCGCGCAGCCGCGAGCGCTCGACCGTGGTGCCGGGGCCGATCCGCACCGCGCCCTCGATCGCGGTCGCGGCGTCGACGGTGCCCTCGATGCACGTCGGCAGGTCGGCGAGCACGATGCGGTTCGCCTCGAGCAGGTCCTCCACCCGGCCGGTGTCCTTCCACCAGCCGTGGATCACGTGCGAGCGGACGTTGCGACCGGTGCTGATCAGGTGCTGGATCGCGTCGGTGATCTCGAACTCGCCGCGCGCCGAGGGCTTGATCGCGCGCACCGCGTCGAAGATCGAGCGCGTGAACAGGTACACGCCCACGAGCGCGAGGTCGCTCCGCGGCTGCTTGGGTTTTTCCTCCAGGCGCACGACGCGCTCGCCCTCGAGCTCGGCGACGCCGAACTCCCACGGCCGCGCCACCTTCGCGAGCAGGATCTGCGCCTCGGGCTTCTCGCGCTCGAACTCCCGCACGAACGGCACGATCCCGTCCTTGATCAGATTGTCGCCCAGGTACATGACGAACGAGTCGCCGGCCATGAACGACTCGGAGATCTTGACCGCGTGCGCGAGCCCGAGCGGCGCCTCCTGCTCGATGTAGGTGACGCGCAGCCCGAACGCGGCGCCGTCACCGACCGCGGCCCGGATCTCGGCCTGCGAGTTCACCAGCGTGGTCACGGTCTCACCCGTGCGGTGGTCCGGCTGCAGCAGCTCGCGCGGGTCGCTCACGATGATGCCCACGTCGCGAATGCCCGCCGCGGCGATCGCCTCGAGCCCGTAGTAGAGCACCGGCTTGTTCGCCACCGGCACGAGCTGCTTCGCGCGCGTGTGCGTGATCGGGCGCAGCCGCGTGCCGCGTCCGCCGGCGAGGACGAGCGCCTTCAATGCTTGCTCCTCAGGTACCAGAGGAACGTCACGATGATGAAGAGCCCCATGATCACCATGGCGGCGATCTGGCCGACCGTCACGAGAGCGCCGCCGCGACGAGGCGCCGCGCTTCCGCGAGCGCCTGCTCGAGCTTGCTCGCGTCGCGGCCGCCGGCGAGCGCGAGGTGCGGCTTCCCGCCGCCCGAGCCGCCGGTGATCGTGGCGACTTTTCTCACGAGCTCGTCCGCGCGGAGCTTCTTCTCCGCTACGAGGTCGTCGGTCACGGCGGCCAGGAACGTGAGCTTGCCGTCGTTCTCGAGCGCCAGCACCGCCGCGCCACGACCGAGCGCGCCGCGGAGCTTGTCGGCGGCCTCGCGCATCGCGTTCGGCTCGCCCGCGCTCCGGAGCGTCGCCACGACCCAGCGGCCGCCGGGCGCCTGCGTGGCGCCGGCCGCGAGCTCCGCGAACTCGGCCTCGAGTCCGAGCTTGCTCGCCTGCTGGCTCGCCTTGCGCAGCGTCGCGAGCTCGGCCTGGAGCTTCTGGACGTTCTCGAGCACCTTGTCGATCGGAGCCTGGAGCACGTTCATGACGCCCTCCAGCGTGCCGCGCGCGTCGAGCAGCCAGGTGCGCGCCTCGGGACCGCACAGTGCCTCGATGCGGCGCACGCCGCTCGCGACCGCGGTCTCCTGCGTGACCACGAACAGGCCGATGTCGCCCGTGCGGCGCACGTGCGTGCCGCCGCACAGCTCGCGCGAGGGCTCGATCCCGTGCTCGGGCACGCCGTCCACCGTCACCACGCGCACACGCTCGCCGTATTTTTCGCCGAACAGCGCCATCGCGCCGAGCGCCCTGGCCTCCGCGATCGGCATCTCGCGCCAGCCGACGTCCACGTTCGCGAGTGCCCAGTCGTTCACCCGCTGCTCGATGAGCGCCGACTGGAGCGGCGTGGGGCCCTCGAAGTGCGAATAGTCGAAGCGCAGCCGGTCGGGGGCCACGAGCGAGCCCGCCTGGTGGACGTGTTCGCCGAGCACCGTGCGGAGCGCGGCGTGGAGCATGTGGGTGGCCGTGTGGTGCCGCTGCGTGGCGGCCCGCGCCATGGCGTCCACCACGACCGTGCACGTACCCGCGGCGCCGTGCGCGAGCAGTGTGTCGCGGTCGCCGTGCGCGAGGTTCACCCGGTGAACGATCGCCTCGCCCTCGCGGTAGACGTGCACGAGTCCCGCGCGCGTCGTTCCCGCCTGGACGAAACCCTCGTCAGCGACCTGCCCGCCCGACTCGGCGTAGCAGGGCGTGCGGTCGAGCACCAGCTCGAGGTCCGCCTCGTGCACGCGCCAGCGCACGATCGACACGTGGTCCGCCGTGGTCGTCTCGTAGCCCACGAACGCCGAATCCGCACCCTGCTTGAGCACGGTCCACGGCCGCTTCTCGCTCCCCGCGTCGCGAGCGAACCGGCTCGCGGCCCGCGCCCGCGCGCGCTGGTTCTCCATCTGCACCCCGAAGCCGACGCGATCCACCGCGACGCCGCGCGCGGCCGCGATCTCCTCGGTGAGCTCGATCGGAAACCCGAACGTGTCGTGGAGCGCGAACGCCTCGTGGCCTTCGATCTCGGTGAGACCACCCTGGAGGAGCCGCTCGAGCCGCTGCATGCCCGCCTCGTAGGTGAGCCCGAAGTTCGTCTCCTCCTGCTCGATAAGGTGGAGGACGCGCTCGCGCTGGCTCACGAGCTCGCGGTAGTGGCCGCCGAATTGCTCGATCGCGACCGCCGCCACATTGGCGAGAAACGGCCCGCGGAGCGCCAGCCCCTGCTCGGAGCGGCCACGCGTCACCGCGCGGCGCAGGAGGCGGCGGAGCACGTAGCCCGCGCCCTCGTTCCCCGGCAGCGCGCCCTCGGCCACGGCGAACGTGAGCGCGCGCACGTGATCGGCGACGATGCGCGCGTCGCGGGTCGCGGCCGCGCGATTCGCGTTCGTGAGCTTCGCGCCGGCGAGAACGGTGTCCACGAGCGGCGCGAACAGGTCGGTCTCGAAGATCGTGCTCTTCCCCTGGAGGATCAGCGCCAGGCGCTCGATCCCCATCCCGGTGTCGATCCCCGGGTTCGGCAGCGGCTCGAGCGTGCCGTCGGCGCGGGCGTCGAACTGCGGAAACACCAGGTTCCAGAACTCCATGAAGCGGTCGCCCTCGTCCCCCGGCGCCTCGCCCCAGAACGCGTCCCTGGGCAGGTACTCCGGCCGCTTCTCGCCCAGGTCGAAGTAGATCTCGCTGCACGGCCCGCACGCGCCCGCGCCACCGGCGGGACCCCAGAAGTTGTCCTTCCGCCCGAGCGCCACGATGTGATTGGCCGGGAGCCCCAGCTTCTTCCACAGCGCGGCCGCCTCGTCGTCGCGCGGCACGCCCGGCTCGCCGCCGAAAATGGAGACGTGGAGCCGGGTTCTCGGCAGCATCAGCACGTTGGTCAGGAACGCCCATGCGAGCGCGATCGCCTCGTCCTTGAAGTAGGCGCCCTTCGCCCGCGGCCCGAACGAGAAGTTGCCCAGCATCTCGAAGAACGTGTCGTGCCGCGGTGTGAGCCCGACGTTGTCGAGGTCGGTGAGCCGCAGGCACTTCTGCACCGACGTCGCACGCGTGTATGGCACGTCGCCGCTCGCCGAGTAGTAGGGCTTGAACTGCACCATGCCGGCGGTGGTGAACATGAGCGTCGGGTCGCCGTGCGGGACCAGCGGCGAGGACGGCACCTCGGTGTGCCCGTGCTGGACGAAGAAATCGAGGAAGGCGCGGCGGAGCTCGGCGCCGGTCTTGAGCGAACTGGTCGGGGACATCCATTCTCCGGGAGCGGGCTCCCCGGGGCGCTCAGGCGCGGCCGCCGGGACGGGGCATCGGCACGGGACAGGCGGGGGAAAGATAGCGGAAAGCGCTCGCCCCCGTCAGGCCGTGGGCCTGCGGGGCGAGCGGTGTCCGGCCGAGCGGAATCGAGGGTGCTGGTTAGTGCTTCGCCTGCGCCGCGCCGGCGAACATGGCGGCGAACGGGCGGCCGTCGAACGCCGACTGCACGTGGCGGATCCTGCCGTCGGCGACCTGGTGCCATTCCGCGACCAGCGTGGTGGCCTCGGCGGGCGCGGTCGTCTCGAGGCCGAAGAAGATCGCGGCCTCCGGCCCCTGGGCGATGATCGTCCGGACGTCGAGTCGCTTGGTCACGCCGAGCAGCCCGGTGAGCGCCGCCAGGTACTCGTCCGGACCGTGATAGGTCTCGAAGAGCCCGATGAACACCAGGTCGTCCCCGAGGAACTTGCGGGCGGCGGCGAGATCTCGCCGCTGAACGGCTTCGTAGAATCGCCTGACGACGTCGCCTGAATCGAGCATGGGCTCCTCCTCTCGCGCGCCCGGCGCCCCGCGAGGGCGCTCGGACGGCATGCGATCCCGTTGGATTCCCGCGCGGGCGCGGCGGTGCGGCCCGAATCGAGCCGCGCCGCCGCGAGCCCGGCGCTTCGCTCAGCTCTTCACCTTTGCCCAGGTCGGGAGCGCCTTGCCCGTCTCGAGCAGCGACTTCAAGCTCGAGAGCACGCGCGGCCAGCCCTCCGAGATGCCCTGCAGCATGCTGGAGCCGGAATCCAGCTCGTCGTGCGTGACCGTGAGCTTCACCATGCCGTCGATGTTCTGGAGCTCGATCGTCACCCGCGAGTGCGCGGCGGGGTTGCCCGCGTCGGGCGGGGCGGCCCACGTCATCACCAGGCGTCGCGGCGGCGTGAACTCGACCACCTTCCCCACCAGCTTGAGCGTGTGCGGTGCCTCGGACTCGCGGTGCTCCCACGTGGAGCCGGGCTTCCAGTCGGAGACGTTGTCGTGCGCCCAGTACTGGCGCGTGAACTCGCGGTCCGTGAGCGCCTTCCACACCTTCTCCTGGGGCGCCGAGATGTACGTCACGTAGACGAACGCGGTCTTAGTCATTGGCCTCTGCCTCCAGTCGCTTCTTGAGTTGGTCCAGCGCCTTCAATCCGCGTCGCTCGAACTTCCGCACCCAGCGATCGTAGATCTCGTGGATCGGGACCGGGTTCAGGTAATGGTGCTTCTCGCGGCCTCGCTTCACCGTGCTGATGAGATTGGCGCCCTCGAGAACTCCCAGGTGCTGCGCGACCGCCTGCCGGGACATGCCCATCTGCTCGCAGAGCTGGCCGAGCGTCTGGCCGCCGCTCGCGTAGAGCCGGTCGAGCAGCTTCCGCCGGCTGGGGTCCGAGAGCGCCTTGAAGACTTTGTCCATGCGGGGTGCCTGCGTCTTATTATGCAAGCATTCACTTGCATGTCAAGCGCGTTCTTCCGAGCTTGGGGAGCGGGGTCGCCGGACGTCTCCCGACGCCCTCAGGCGTCGGCGCCACTCTCCAGCGGCTCACGCAGTTCGAGCGCGCGACGAATGGTGTCGCTGTCGTAGCCGTGCCGGGCGAGCAACGCGTAGAGCCGCTGCCGCTGCGCCTGCGGGTCGAGCCGCGCGTACCGCTTGCGGGCTTGCGCGACGAGCTTGGCCGCGGACTCGACCTCGTCGGGCGCACTCCCACGCTCGGTCAGGAGCGCTCGGGCGCGCGCGATGTCCTCGTCCGAGACGCCCTTCGCGCGCAACTGCTGCTGGAGCTGGCGCCATCCCGATGGCCTCCGTCCCCAGCGGCCGGCGAGCCAGGCGCGCGCGAACTCGGTGTCGTCGACCAGGCCCACCTCGGCGAGCCGACCGATGACCTCGGCGATCGTGGCCGCCGCGTAGCCCTTGTCCTTCAGCCGGCGCGCGAGGTCGCTGCGGGTGCGGCGGGTGCGCTCGAGCAGCTTGAGCGCCGCCTCGCGGCAGGCGGCGGGGTCGGTGGCATTGACCGACTCCGGATCAGTTCGTCGGCGCATGGCTCCCACGCGGGGCGGGTCGAAGTGGAGCGGCCCCATGGCCGCCCCACCCCGGGTTCAGCATCCCTTGCTTGCGGCGATTACTTGCGACGATCCGCCGGCACGGCGATCGGAACGGCCTTCACCGGCGTGACACCGGGGGCGGGCGCGACGGGAGCCTTCGGGGCCTCGCCGTTCGCGGTGCTGTTCGGCATCGGCGCCTTGAGCCCCAGCGCCGGCAGCACCTTGGCCTCGATCTTGGCGCGGATGTCGGCGTGCTCGCGCAGGAAGAGCCGCGTGTTCTCGCGGCCCTGCCCCAGGCGCTCGTCGCCGAAGCTGAACCATGTGCCGGCCTTGCCGATCACGTTCTTCTCGACCGCGATGTCGATGAGCTCGCCCTCGCGCGAGATGCCCTGGTTGTAGAGGATGTCGAACTCGGCCTCGCGGAACGGCGCGGCGACCTTGTTCTTCACCACCTTCACCTTCGTGCGATTGCCCACCGCCGTCTCGCCTTCCTTGAGCGTCTGGATGCGGCGGATGTCGAGCCGGACCGAAGCGTAGAACTTGAGCGCCCGCCCGCCGGCCGTGGTTTCGGGCGAGTTGTGGACCACGACGCCGTCGACGAGGTACGTGTGATTGCCCTCGACCTCGATGTCGAAGCGGTGCATCGAGCGAGTGGCCGGCTTGATGTACTTCTTGACCACCTTCGCGGGCACCGCGCGGAGCACGCGCCGAGATCCGAGATCCGTTCCGCTCAGCGCAACGTTGCCCAGCTGCGGCTGCCACGCGAATCGGCCCCGCTGCGAGGGATGGAGCTTGTACTCGAGGCACGGATGCACGTACGGGGCGATCAGGGCATGCAGTCGGCTCGTCTGCTCCGCGTCGAACCAGAAGCCGCGGCCGTCGTCGCGCGGGCGCCCGATACCCAACCGCTCCAGCGACGCGGCGACGCGTTCGCGTGCCTCCGGGGTGAGACTCTTGTTGTAGAGCACGGCCTTGCCCTTGCCCCAGCGCTCGAACGAACCGGCGAAGGAGCCGTCGTCGCCGTACCAGACGGCCAGTCCTCGCGCGTCGAGCTGGTTCAGCACCGCGGTGGACACGGAACGCTCGCCCCCGTCGGTGTAGAGCTGGCTGCGTAGCTCGGCCAGCGAAGGCAGCGCGAGCGTATCGAAGCCCTCACCATTCCCCGTAGGCCTGATCTCGCTGGCGAGCGGCGCGAGCATTTCGTGCTTCCAGCGCAGGTAATCGCGCTGCTTGGGCCCGTGTCCCACCCGGAACATCGCCTTGTGTGTGCTCACCTTGCGCAGTGAACCGTCGCCCAGGCTCCCGCCGAGCACGAGTTGCAGCTGGTCGTCAGTCATCGCGTGGTCCTCGACCGAGACGAGGACCTCGGAGCCCACCTCGAGCTCCTCGGCCGAGACTTCCCCGTCCGGCGTGAGGATCGTGTGATTGGGCGTCGCCGCGAAGCAGCGGCGACCGGCGGGCCCGCCCTCGACCTCGAACTGGATGAACTCCTCGGCCGGTCCGTTGTCGAACCAGTTGACGACCGGACGTGGCTCGATCGCACCCGTCTTCTCGTTCCACGACAACACTTCGACCGCGAGCTTCTGATTGACGATCTTGCCGATCTTCTCCGACGTGCCGTCGGCGAGCATGACGCGCGTGCTGTAGTGGAAGCAGCCGAACATCACCCCGATCTGCATCCGGATCTGGTTGATGAAGATCACGCACGTGTTGCTCTTGTTGATGGAGCCGGTGAGCTTTCGCAGCGCCTGCGACATGAGGCGCGCCTGGAGGCCGACGTGCGAGTCGCCCATCTCGCCCTCGATCTCGGCGCGCGGCACGAGCGCCGCCACCGAGTCGATCACCACGATGTCCACCGCGGCCGAGCGCACGAGCGTGTCGCAGATCTCGAGCGCCTCCTCGCCGGTGTCCGGCTGCGCCACGTGCAGGTTGGCGATGTCCACGCCCAGCTTGGCCGCGTAGCCCGAGTCGAGCGCGTGCTCGGCGTCGATGAACACCGCGTGGCCGCCGAGCTTCTGGGCGTTGGCGATGATCGTGAGCGCCAGCGTCGTCTTGCCGCTCGACTCCGGCCCGTAGATCTCGATGATGCGCCCGCGCGGCACACCGCCCACGCCGAGCGCCAGGTCGAGGCCGATCGAGCCGGTGGAAATGGTCTCGATCTCGGGAGCGGCATTGCCCTCTCCGAGCTTCATGATGGCGCCCTTGCCGAACTGCTTCTCGATCTGCTGCAGGGCGAGGTCGAGCGCCTTCGACCGTTCCTTGGCGTTGGGCGGCGGGGTGACGTTCATGGCTGCGTCTCCTTCGCAGGGGCTGCGTCTCGAGTGCGGGGATCCGGGCGGCGCGACGGGCCGGCGAACCGGCCCCGAGGGTGCCGCCCTCTCAGGGATGGGCGCATACTACACATTTGGGCAGTACATGGGAAGGGGCTAAATCTGACCGACCCTCCACGCATTGACAACGACTTACGCGGATCTTCAGCGCGAGCGGCGCGCGATGCCGCCCTCCTGACCGAAGTGTACCTCGCGGGGCCGCGGCACCCCAGCCGCGAATGCTCCGGGCCCGCGGCGCGTGGGCAGGTAAATCGATCGACTCGGCCCGCGGCCCCGCGCCGCCACGAGACGCGGTCACGTCAGCCGAGCACGGCCTCCTCCATCCGCTCGTATCGCGAGCCGCCCGCACCGAGCGTGCTCTTCATGAGGAGCAGCCGGTCCACCTGGAAGCGCGCCTCGAGGCTCGGCGCGTCGATCAGGCGCGCGGTCCAGTCGCCGGGCATCCGCACACGGCCCACGGTGAGATGCGGCTCGAAGGGTTGGTCGGCGCGCTCGAAGCGCTGCTTCTTGAGCGCGTGCTCGAGCGAGCTCGCGAGGAGCCGCATGGGCTCGGCGCCCTGCAGCATGCCCATCCACAGCACGCGCGCCTTCTTCGCGGTCGGAAACGCGCCGAAGCCGCCGAGCGTCGCCCCGAAGCGATGGTGAGCGCCGGCGGTCTCGCGCATCGCATCGCTCGCGCGCCTGGCGCCCGCTTCGTCTACCTCGCCCAGGAATCGCATCGTGTAGTGGAGATTCTCGGGTCTCACCCACGAGACGGAGTCGCCGCGACCAGCGCGCAGCGGCTCGGCGGCGCGCCAGGCGGCGGCCTGCATCTCGGGCGGTGGGAAGACGGCGATGAAGAGACGCATGTGGGGCGCTAGATTACACTGCCGCCACGTATGTCGCCCGACCCCCGCCACCCGATCGAGCCGACGCCCCGGTTCCCCGACGGGCCGCCGGCGTTCGTGCCGCCGCCGACGCTCCCGATGCGCGCGGCC
>DATDEX010000430.1:0-4177 GCA_036522895.1 Candidatus Eiseniibacteriota bacterium
GCGCGCCGCCGGCGTGGCGGGCCCGCCCATGCCAGAGGCCCACCGCTGCGCGGCGAGCGCGCTCGCCAGCGTGATCGCGACGTGCGCGAGCGGAACGTCGAACCCGAATGCAGTGACCCCGAGCCCGAGCAGCGTGGTAAGCGCCGCGACCTGGTAGTCACGCGGGTCGCGCGCGGGGGCGTGGCGCTTCGACTCGCAGCCGTTCACCGTTCCGTCTCCCGACGCCACGGTCGTGGGAGTGCGAATGCAACGCGCGTGCCGGGATCGGGGCGGGTGACACGCGGCCCCGGACGCGCGCCGCGCGGGTCCGACGCGAGTGCGGGCGCGGCGGAGACGAACGCGGCGCTGTCACCGGGTGACAGTTCGCTACGCGACGAGGTGACGCTGCGATGGCGCATGCGAGGGGTACGCCAGGGGCGCGGGAGTATTCCCGGCCGCTACGGAAATCGATCGGCGCACTCGTGGCGGGGGGCGGTCCGACGGCTCCGTGCGTCGCAGATCTCAGCGAGGACGACCCCGACAGCGATGGGGTGCGCGGGGAGGCGGGGCGGCCAACGGCGGGCGAGCGGTCGGCCAGTCGGTTGAGGCAGGCCCCAGGGCGCGGACGAGTCGCGGGAGTGCGAGCGGGCGGTGAACGCTCGCGGGAGTATGAGCAGGCCGCGAACGCTCGCGGGGAGCGCCCGGGCTATGTGAATTGCGGGGCTCGAAAAGAATTGCTTTGACAGGCTCTCGCGCCCGGCTTCCCGAAATCCGCCGACCGTTTCCAGATTGCGCGCCAGCGCGCACCGGTCGGGCTCTCCTGAGCTCCCTGCGCTGCGGTGGCAAAGTTCGAGTCGTCGCTCGTGGCGCGGGCTCACCGGCTCTGCATCGAAGCCGCAAACGCTCGTGGTAGAAACAATGCTGCCCCCGCGACTGTCCCTAGCCGCGGAGTCTTGTCATGAACTCTTTCTCACTTTCGCATCTCTCCGATCACGCGTTGCTTCGCGATCTCGCCACCAGCGTCAAGCAGGACCGCGCCACGACTGCCACGATGCTGGCCCAGATCGCCGAGGTGGACCATCGCCAGCTCTATCGGGCGGCGGCATATGAGTCGATGTACCTGTACTGCCTCCATGAACTGCGCATGTCCGAGGACACGGCCTACATGCGCATCCGGGCGGCGCGGGCGGCAAGGAAGTTCCCGACCCTCTTTGCGGCAGTGGCGGACGGGAGGCTCCACCTGACAGCGGTGGTTCTGCTGGCGCCGCACCTGACGACCGGGACGGCCGACGCGCTCATCGCCGAGGCCTCGCACAAGACCAAGGCCAAGATCGACCTCCTGCTCGCTCACCACTTTCCGCGGCCGGATCTGCCGATCGTCATGCGACCTGTCGCGACCGCGGTTGTCACGAATGTGGCGTCCACCGGACTGGCGGCAGCGCCCACGACGCAACTGGGTCTAGACCCAGTTGTCCCATCGAATGCGCCAAATCGGGCTGTCTTGATGGAGCCACTTGCGCCGCCGATTGATGCGCCCGCTCCGGCTCGCGGGAAGCTGTCCCCGCTCTCGCCCGGTCGGTTCGCTCTCCAAGCCACGGTCGACCAGGAAACGCATGACGCGCTCTGCCAGGCGCAGGAGTTGCTCGGTCACTCGGTGCCATCGGGCGATCTTGCGACGGTGCTCAAGAACGCCGCGCTCGCATACGTGGAGTTGCTCGAAAAGAAGAAGTTCGCGAAATGCCGGCGGCCTCAGCCGCAGCGAGGCACCGCGAACGGTCGGCACATTCCGGCCGAGGTCAAGCGCGAGGTCCGGGAACGCGACGGTGGTCAGTGCACGTTCGTGAGCGAGCATGGCAAGCGCTGCGAGGCGCGGAGGGGCTTGGAGTTTGACCACATTGAAGCCGTCGCGCGGGGAGGAGCCGCAACGGCGAGCAATGTTCGATTGCGCTGTCGCGCCCACAACCAGTACGGCGCTGAGTGCACGTTTGGCGCCGGGTTCATGGAGAGAAAGCGCGAAGCGGCGCGCTCTCGTGCGGCGGAGGCGAAGGCAGCGGCCGGAGCCAGGGCGAAGACCAAGGCCGAGGCGCTGGCAGAAGCGAGGGCGCGTGACGAAGACGAGCGCGACGTCATCCCGTGGCTGCGGGCGCTTGGATACAGCCTCGAACGCGCCCGGCACGGCCGGGAACTCTGCGCGCACATCCCCAACGCCCCGCTCGAGGAGCGGATGAAAACCGCGCTGCGAGGCCTGGCGCCGGCGGCCGTGCGTCGCGCACTGCGCGTGAGCATGAACCCAGCCTGACGTCGCGCCGCGCCGACGCTCGAGCCCCGCCGCACGCGCCAGGCGTCGGCCCGTGGCGGCCGGACGGCGTCACGTCACGGGGCCGCAGTGCCAACTCGCCGCCTCGCAGGTTCCCGCGTCCTCGCGTGGCGCGATCGTACCCTGTCTTGTCGACACGCCCCATCACAGCGCGCTGCCGCAGTAGCGGCACTTGCGGGCGGCGGCGAGCACGGTCTCGCGGCACTCGGGGCAGGTCTTCGTGGCGACTACCGGCGCGGCGACCGGCGCGGGCTGCACCAGCGCTTTCGTGAGCCACTGGACGACGTAGGCGATGATCAGGAAATCGACGACCGTCCCGAGGAACGTGCCGAGCCGGATCGAGTTCACGACCGCGCCGGCGTCGCCGCGCTTGAGCACGATCTGGGCTTCGCGCCACGAGCCGCCGGGAATGATCATCGAGATCACCGGCATCAGCACGTCGCTCGTGAGCGAGCTCACCACCTTGCCGATCGCCCCGCCGATGATGACGCCGAGCGCGAGCGACATGGCGTTCAAACCCTCGAGCATGGACATGATGCGCTTGAACATGTTCGCCTCCGATCGGGAACGCCGGGGAGACCCGACGGGCCCGCGCTAGAACGTGGTCTGCACGTGCAGGAAGCCCTTGTCGTGGTGGAACGTGACCGGATAGGGCTCGCGGTCGAGCTCGATGCCCTCGGTGCCCTCCAGGCGGACGCGCCCGAACTGCTTCTGCAGGCTGAAGAACGCGCGCGTCTCGACGCGCGTTCCGTAGGTCGAGACGGGCGCCACGCCGGCGCCCACCACGGTGACGCGATCACGCATGAAGCCGACGCGTACGCCGAGATCCCACTTCGCGCGGAACGAGCCCTCGACCATGGGCATGCGGTCGATCGAGCCGAGGATCACGTCGCTGAACGGCGGCCGATAGACCTGCGTGCGGTCCTGGTAGAAGTAGCGGAGCGCGATCCGGCCGTGCTCGCCGAGCGGGCGCTCCAGCAGGCCCTCGCCACGCCAGCGGCGCCGGTAAAGATGGTGATCGCCGAACTGCTGCTCCCAGTAGGCGAAGCTCGAGGCCTGCACCATCTCGAAGTGCAGCATGGCCGCGTAGTCCCCGATGCGTTGTGACAGCGTCGCGTCGTGCTTCAAGCCCCACAGGGTCTCGCGCCGCCGGAGCAGGGGGTCGAGGGTCACGAAGCGCTTGCGCGAGGGCGTGAGCCACTTGACGCTCGTCTCGAAGTGCGGACCCGCCCCTCGCCACGCCACGTGCAGCGCCGGCTCGTAGGGGTGTCGCTCGTAGGGCTCGGAATCCGCGCCGACGCGCACCTGGCGGAGCGCCCAGAACTTGTTGAACAGGTCCTCCATGCCCATCACGGCCTGGATCTGGAGCGGCGTCGCGCTGGTGCCGTGGTCCCACAGGAAGCCGACGTCCTGGCGGCTCTTGTCGAAGTTCGGCCGGAAGCGGAGACCCCAGAGCCCGGCGTGCCGCACGGGGAAGCGCAGGTCGAACTGGGTCCAGCCGTACGTCGACTCGTCGTCGGAGACGTCTCGAATGTTCAGGTCCATGTAGGTCGTGTCCCCCATGGGCACCTGGAGCTTGAGCTCGTGGTCCAAGTACCACTGGGCGGCGGTGAAGCAGCCCTGCGAGCTGCGAAACGCGCGCCGGGACCGCTGCCAGTCGTCGAGCCAGTCGGCGGGCGGGGCCACGAGGACGTGGTCGAGCAGGTTCTCGTCGTCCTCCTCCTCGTGGCCCACGTCGAGCGTCGAGAACTCCTCGTAGCTCGCCCGGGCACGCGTGGCCGGGAGCGCGATGAGCGCGCACGCCAGCGGGAGCCACGACAGGCGCGCAACGGGTCGTCGCATCAGGCGCGGGCCGGCGCCGCCGCCGCGAACGCCGCGGCG
>DATDEX010000431.1:0-5027 GCA_036522895.1 Candidatus Eiseniibacteriota bacterium
GGCGATCGCGCGCCGCGGCGACAGCGCGGCCGCGCTCGTGCTCGAGGTGGGCGAGGGCCGTGCACGCGCGCTGCTCACCGCGGACGCCGACAGCCTGGTGGAAGCGGAGCTGGCCGTGAGCGCGCGGCCGGCCGTCTTGAAGGCCGGGCACCACGGCTCGGCCTCGTCCAACGGCGCCGCGTTCCTCGCCCGGCTCCGGCCCGGGCGCGCGGCCATCTCGTGCGGGGCGCACAACCGCTACGGCCACCCGCACGCGCTGGCGCTCGCGCACCTGGTCGCGAGCGGCGCCCGCATCGATCGCACCGACCAGGACGGCGCGCTCTGGTACGAGCTGGGACCCGACGGCGTGCGGAGGCTCGACTGGCGCCGGGGCGAGCCGTGGCTCGCGCCGATCGATCGGGGCCGCGCGTGCGGCGGCGCCATGGCCGCCCGGGCACACTGAAACCCCGCGCCCTCGCGGCCGCCCCACGAGCGCACCGCGCGCGGGTCCGCGCGGTTGCCGCTCGTTCCGCCCCGGGATAGATTGCGGTGTGCCCATCCATCGCCCCGTGCGCTACGCCGTGTTCGCTTCCGGCCATGGCTCGAACTTCGAGGCGCTGGCGAACGCCGCCGCGCGCTCGGGCCTCGGCGGCGAGCTCGTCGCGCTCCTCTCCGATGTGCCCGGCGCGCCGGTGCTCGAGCGCGCGCGACGCCACGGGATCGAGGCGCTCTCGCCGCCGGCGGGGCGGTTTCGCACGCGGCTCGAGGACGAGCGCCCGTGGCTCGCGGCGCTGCGCGAGCGGCGCGTCGACGTGCTGCTGCTCGCCGGCTTCATGCGCCGGCTCCACGCCACGCTGCTCGAGCCCTACGCCGGCCGGATCCTCAACGTCCACCCCTCGCTGCTCCCGGCGTTTCCCGGGCTCGACGCGATCGGGCAGGCGTGGCGTCACGGCGTGCGCGTCTCGGGCTGCACGATCCACCTCGTGGACGACGCGCTCGACGCGGGTCCGATCGTGGCGCAGGCCACGGTCGAGATCGGCGATCGGGACACGCTCGCCACGTTCGAGGCGCGCGTGCACGCGGCCGAGCACGCGCTTTTTCCCATGGCGGTGCGGCGGTACGTGTCGGAACCCTGGCGCATGGCCGGCCGGCGTATTCGGTTCGGCGAAGGCGACGGGCTCGTGCTCCCCGAGGCGGAGGCCGCGCGTGGATGACCAGCCGTTTCGCCCCGGCGTCCGCCACGAGCGGCCCGCGATCGCGGCCGTGGTGTTCGATGCCGGCGGCACGCTCGTCCGGATCGACTTCGAGTGGATCTCGGGGATGCTCTCCGAGCTGGGGGTTCCCGCCACGCCCGACGACGTCCGCCGGGCCGAGGTGCAGGGGAGGCGGCGTTACGACGCGCTCGCCGGCCGCGCCCCGCGCACGCCCGCCGTCGGGCTCCACCCGCCGCTCGGGAGCGTGGGCCCCACGCAGGCCTACTTCTCCGGGATGCTCGAGGCCGTGGGCTGCCGCCACCCGGTGCTCGAGGAGGCGCTCGAGCGCATCCGGCGGAAGCAGACGCCGCCCTCGTTCCTGTGGGCGCGGCCGATGGAGGGGGCGCGGCAGGCGCTGGACGCGCTCGCCGCGCTCCACGTGCGGACCTGCTGCGTGAGCAACTCCGACGGCCGCGCGGAGCTGCACCTCGAGACGTTCGGACTGCGGGCCGGGCTCGAGTTCGTGGTGGATTCGCAGCTCGTGGGCGTGGAGAAGCCCGATCCGGGAATCTTCGCGATCGCGCTCGCGAAGCTCGGGCTCCCGCCCGAGCAAACGGTGTACGTCGGCGACATCCTGAGCGTCGACGCGGCGGGCGCCCGCGCGGCCGGGATGCATTTCGTGCTCGTGGACCCGCTGGGCGATTATGCTCCGGCGGGAACGCCGTCGCTCCGCCGGCTCGAGGATCTGCCGGCGCTCCTGGCGGCACGCTTCACGCTCGTCCCCGTCGGCGGGGATGCTCGAGAGACCCTATCCTGAACGGCCGTCCCGCGAGGCGGCAGGAGGACGCACCATGAAGGCCACCGCTCCCATCGTCATCGATCCGCGGCTCCTCGAGGCCGCGAACGCCGTGGTCGAGCCCGAGGTGCCGGGCGCCACGGTGTTCCGCCGCGGCAAGGTCCGCACCGTGTTCGAGGCCGGCCGGGACCACTTCGTCATCGTCGCGAGCGATCGGCTCTCCGCCTACGACGCGGTGCTTCCCACGCCGATCCCGGGCAAGGGCGCGATCCTCTCGTGCCTTTCGGCGTTCTGGATGACGTCGCTCAGCGAGGCGGTGCCACACCACCTCGTGAACGACGACCCCGCGAGCTTCCCGTCACCGTTCCGCGAGCAGGCGGGCCGGCTCGCCGGCCGCGCGCAGCTCGTCCGACGCGCCGAGCGCATCCCGATCGAGTGCGTCGTGCGCGGCTACCTGACCGGCAGCGGCTGGAAGGAGTACCGGACGAACGGCAGCGTGTGCGGCATCCCGCTCCCGCCGGGGCTCGCGGACGGCTCGCGGATCGAGCCCGCGATTTTCACGCCGGCGACCAAGAACGACCATGGTCACGACGAGAACATCTCGTACGACCGGCTCCAGTTCCTCGTCGGCTGGGACATCGCCGGGGAGCTGCGCGAGCGCTCGCTCGCGATCTACACGGCGGCCCGCGCGCACGCGTGGAGCCGCGGGCTGGTGCTGGCGGACACCAAGTTCGAGTTCGGGATCGTCGACGACCGCTACACGCTCATCGACGAGGCGCTCACCCCGGATTCGTCCCGCTACTGGGATCGCGCCGAGTACGAGGCCGGCCGGCTGGTGAGCTTCGACAAGCAGTTCGTGCGCGACTGGCTCGACGCGAGCGGCTGGGACCACGAGCCGCCCGCCCCGGCGCTGCCGCCCGACGTCGTGATCCGGACGCAGGAGCGCTACCTCGAAGCGATCCACCGCCTGTCGGGAGCGGAATCGCGGTGAGCGTGCCGGGCACGACGCCGCACGCGCCCGCGTCGGCCACCGGCCTCACGGGCTGGCCGCGTGCGGCGCTGCTCTCGCTCTCCGACAAGTCGGGCGCCGCCGAGTTCGCGGCGATCCTCGCGCAGGGTGGCACCCGGATCCTCGCCTCGGGCGGCACGTTCGTGCACCTCACCCAGGCGGGCGTGCCGGCGACCGCGGTGGAGGAGTGGACGGGCTTCGGCGAGATGCTCGGAGGGCGCGTGAAGACGCTGCACCCGCACGTGCACGCCCCGATCCTCGCGCGGCGTGACTCGCCGGACGACATGGCCGAGCTCGCGCTGCGCGGGCTCGAGCCGCTCGACCTGGTCGCGGTGACGCTCTACCCGTTCGAGGAGCGCGGCCGCTCGCTCGACGACGCGAGCATGATCGAGGACGTCGACATCGGGGGCGTGGCGCTCTTGCGCGCCGCGGCGAAGAATCACGATGGCGTCATCGTCGTGCACGACCCGGCGCAGTACGCCGAGGTCGCCGACGCGCTCGCGCGCGGCGTGACGCCTGCCGACCGCCGGCGCTGGGCGATGGCCGCGTTCGCCCGCACCGCGCGTTACGACGGTGCGATCGCGAGCGAGCTGGCGCAGCGCCTGGCGGGGAGCGACGAACCGCCGGCGGTGCAGGCGCTGGTGCTCGAGCGCGCGCGCACGCTCCGCTACGGCGAGAACCCGCACCAGCCCGCGGCGCTCTACATGCGCGCGGGCGGGGCGGCCGGACCCGCCGCCTGGCGCGAGACGAAGGAGCTCTCGTACAACAACCTGCTCGACCTCGAGGCCGCGGTCGCGCTCGTGGGCCGCTTCGAGCGACCGGCGTGCGTGATCGTCAAGCACGCGCAGCCGTGCGGGGCGGCGTGCGCCGACACACAGACCGAGGCGTGGACGCGCGCGCTCGCCTCGGACCCGGTCTCGGCGTTCGGCGGCGTGGTCGCGTTCAATCGCCCGCTCGCCGGCGCCACCGCGGCG
This sequence comes from Candidatus Eiseniibacteriota bacterium, assembly GCA_036522895.1. Classification (GTDB taxonomy): domain Bacteria; phylum Eisenbacteria; class RBG-16-71-46; order RBG-16-71-46; family RBG-16-71-46; genus JAIOPA01. Next base: position 3,952 of record DATDEX010000431.1, read on the forward strand.
GGGATCGCGCAGCGATTCGTCGAGTGCGTCGCGTTTCCCGCGATCACCACCGAAGCCGACCAGCTGCTCGCCGTGAAGAAGAATCTGCGCCTCGTCCGGCTCACGGCGGCGGACCTGCCGAGCGGGGACGCCTGGCAGCTCCGGCTCGCGGGCCCGTGGGCGTTGCTCCAGCGCGACAGCGCGGCCCTGGCACCACCCTGGCGCACGGTGACGCGCCGCCACCCCACCGCGGCCGAGCTGGCGGCGCTCACGTTCGCGTGGGAGGTGGTCGCCGCGGCACGTTCCAACGCCATCGTGCTCGCGAGCGACGAGGCGGTGATCGGCGTGGGGAGCGGCCAGACGTCCCGCGTCGACGCCGTGGACGTCGCGCTCATGAAGGCGCGGCGCGCGGGGCACGACCCCGCGGGCGCGGTGCTCGCGAGCGACGGCTTCTTCCCGTTCCCGGACGGCGTCACGCACGCCGCGGAGTCGGGGGTGCGCGCCATGGTCCAGCCGGGCGGCTCGGTGAAGGACGCCGAGGTGATCGCCGAGGCGGACCGGCTGGGGGTGGCCATGGTGTTCACGGACCGCCGGGTGTTCCGGCATTAGAGTTGGAGGGACTCGCATGGATGCGACGCAGCGCCGCACGGTCGCCCTGGCGGCATACGCCATCGCGGTGGTCTTGTTCGTGTTCTTCTTCGGCCGGCAGTTCTGGGCATGGGCCGACTGGCACGAGGCGAAGAACACGCTCGACTTCGGGCTCTTCAAGATCACCTCGCGCCCGCCGTTTCCGAACGACGCGCGAAGCGTGCTGCTCGGGCTCATCGCGCCCATCGTGCTCGCGGCCGGCGGCCGTGTGATCGGGCAGTCGGGTCGCACGAAATGACCCTCGGCCCGCGGAATCGCCGCGCGTGAACCCTTTCGAGCTGGCGCGCGCCGAGCTCGCCACGCCGTGGGACGCCGAGCGCGTGCTCGCCGCGATCGACACCCTGCTCCGCGAGGGCTTCGTGGTGGACGAGCGGCGCTACCGGGTGTTCGGCGGCCGCGTGGGCCGCGCGTTCAGCCTGAGCCTCGGGCTCCCGCTCGTGGGCGGCGGC
>DATDEX010000432.1:0-2907 GCA_036522895.1 Candidatus Eiseniibacteriota bacterium
CGCCGACCCGCGCGCGCTCACCGAGCGCTGCGTCGCGATGCTCGCCGCCGAGGGCGTGCGCGTGCCGCGCGTCAAGCTCCTGCCCATGTTCCGGCTCGGGCGCGAGGTCGCGCGCTCCGGGGGCGGCGCGACGCACGAGACGCTGGCGACGCTGCCGCGCGAGGCGTTCGATCCGCACCGGCTCCAGTGCGGCACCTGCCGGGCGGTATCGAGCCGTGGCGTCCACGTCTGCCCGCTGCTCGTGGACGAGCCCGGGGGGCGGATGGCGGACACGCTCGCGGCGAGCGCGCGGCCCTACCCGCTCGCGCACTCGGCGTGCGTCACGTGCTGGGTGACCGGCATGACGTGCGCGAACGGCTGAGCGACCGGATGCGCGCCGGAGCCGACCACGTGACCCGGCTCGCCGCGTTCGGCGGGGTGTACGCGAACCACCTGGCGCTCCGGGCCACGCTCGCGGACGTCGCCGCGCGCGGGGCGGAGCACGCGTGGTGCCTCGGCGACGTCGGCGGGTTCGGGCCGGCGCCGGAGAAGTCGCTGGCGCTCCTGCGCGCGCGTGGCGTCCCCACGGTGCAGGGGAACTACGATCACTCGATCGGCCATGGGCTCGCGGACTGCGCGTGCGGCTACAGCGATCCGCGCGACGAGCACTTCGCGCAGCTCGCCTACGACTACACCGCGGCCCGCGTCGGCGAGGAGTCGCGCGCCTGGCTCCGCGGGCTCCCGCGCGAGGCGCGGCTCGAGCTCGGCGGCCGGCGCGTGCTCCTCTGCCACGGCTCGCCCCGGCGGCAGAACGAGTTCCTCTGGGAGAGCGGCTGCTCGGACGCGTTCTTGGCCTGGCTCTGCGACGCGCACGCGGCGGACGTGATCGTGTGCTCGCACACCGGCATCCACTGGGCGCGCGCGCTCCCCGGCGGGCGGCTCGTGGTGAACTGCGGCGCCATCGGCCGGCCGGCGCACGACGGCCGCCCGAACACCTGGTACGCCGAGCTCGAGTTCCGGGCCGGCGCCGTCGCCGCGAACTTTCGCGAGGTGCGTTACGACCACGAATCCCTCGCGCGCGAGATGGCGGCCGAGGCCCTGCCGGGCGAGTTCGTGGAGACGATCCGCACCGGGTGGTGGACCACGTGCCTCGGGAACACGCCCGCGAAGGAGCGCATGCGCGCGCTCGCGGCGATGGACGGGAGCCGGACATACGAAGGGCGGCGCTCGTAGCGAGCACCGCCCCCAGCGGCTCTTCCGGCGCTCCGCGCGAAAGGCGCGGTGTCAGTCTACCGGAAGCGCGCCTTCACCTGGCCCCACGTCGTGTTGGTCACCGGCGTCGGGTTCACGGACTCGAGCAGCACCACGAGATCGTCGAAGTCCTGGTCGCCGGGCGCGCCCACGAGCGGCTCGTCCCAGCAGAGCCACCACGTCCCCGCGTTGCCGCCCGTGCCCTGGAACGTGATCGCGCGCGCGAGGCCGCCGGGATTGCGGGCGTCCTGCGTGAACACGGTGCCCGCGGGGACGGTCAGGTAGAAGCCGAAGTTCGTCGGGTCGACACCGCCGAACGTCGTCGTGCTCAAGAAGTTCCCGAGGGCGTCGAAGCGGTTCACGACCATGATGTTGCCCGGCTTGAACGTGGCCGTGGAAAAGCCCAGCGGCCCTACGCTCCCGCTCATCAGGAAGAAGAGCGGCGGGATGACGGCGGAGGCGTTGTAGAGGCCGAACTGCTGGACCGCCGCGTTCGGCGAGCTCTGGAACTGGATCGTGTAGGTGGTCGTGCCGGAGACCGTGTGCGACCACGTCTGCGTGGCGTCCTGGTCGGTGTTGACGTTGATCGACTCGCCGACGGAGTTGAGATACGCCTGCAGGCCCCCGCCCACGACCGCGACCTGCGGCGAACGGAGCGCCGCGGCGGCCGGGCTGATCGAGACCGCGGAGGCGAGGAGCGCAACTAACAACACGAACATCGTGGTAGCGGTACGCTTCATGGGGGATCTCCTCCTGCTGGACGATGACGGGCAGTCGGGGTTAGCAGCAGAGTGCGCCGCCTTCGAACCTAGCACCGGAGCCGCACCGAAGCGACGAGAAATCGCTCTCGGGGGTGGCCGCGACGCCGTCACCGGCCCCGCCACGGGCCCCGAATCCGGCCGCGTGCCGGGCGCTCGCGACAAGCGTTCGCGTCTGGCAAACATGCGGTTGAGGCGGTCGGTGAATGTGGAACTTGAGGTGCCCGGTCGTGCTGTCCCGCGCCGCGCATGCGACTCGAGGCCCACTCTCCGCGCGCCCTCCTCACCCGCTCCGGGGCGTCCCCCGCCACCACTTCTTCCCCACCAGCTCGTCGGGCAGATGTTGCTGACCGCGGGCGCCCTCCGGATCGTCGTGGGCGTAGGCGTAGCCTGCGCCGTAGCCCAGGTCCTTCATGAGCCCGGTCGGGGCGTTCAAGATCACCTTGGGCGGCGGCAGCGAGCCGCTTTCCTCGATTTCGGCCATCACCGCGCCGTAGGCCGAGTAGACGGCGTTCGACTTGGGGGCCAGTGCCAGGTGGATCACCACCTGCGCCAGAGCGAGCTCGCCCTCGGGTGAGCCCAGCTGGTGATAGGCGTTGAACGCCGCGACGGCCAGGTGGAGCGCCATGGGGTCGGCCATGCCCACGTCCTCGCTCGCGAACCGCACGAGGCGGCGCGCGACGTAGAGCCGATCCTCGCCCGCCGCGATCATGCGGCCGAACCAGTAGAGGCTCGCATCCGGGTCGGAGTCACGCAGGCTCTTGTGGAGCGCCGAGATCAGGTTGAAGTGCTCCTCGCCGGCGCGGTCGTAGCGCAGATGACGCCGGGCGAGTGCCGCCCGCACGTCGTCCGCCGCGATCGGGCGCCCGCGCGCCTCCGCCGTGGCCGCCGCGATCTCGAGCGTCGTGAGCGCGCGGCG
>DATDEX010000433.1:0-5680 GCA_036522895.1 Candidatus Eiseniibacteriota bacterium
CGCCGCGCCCGGGGCGGCGCCAACCCCACGGACCGGAGCGGCCCGGGCCCGCCGGGCTCACTCCTCCGGCGGGGCGGGCAGCGGGATGGCCGCGAGCGAACGGTCGAGGATGCGCACCGGGTACCGCCTCTTGAGATCGTCGAACCAGGCCCCGAGCTTCCGCTCCACGGCGACTTTCCGGAGTTCCTCGGTGCGAACCTGCAGCCGGTCCGGCGAGGGTGGACGCCGCTCGACCAGGCGGACCCGGGCGAGCCCCCCCGGCCAGCGCACCCAGCCGCTCGTCTGCCCCGGCTCGAGCGCGGGAGGATGCGTACCCGAGCCGAACACGAGCGAATCGAGCGCGGGCGGAATGCTGCCCTTGTCGCTGGCGCCGGCCGCCACGAGGTCCTCCGAGCGCTTGAGACCACCCCAGAGCGCTCCGAGGCTGTCGAGAGACCAGCCGGCGGCCGCGAGCGAGTCGAGCTCGGCCGCCTTGGCCTCGAGCGCCCGCTCCCCCCCGCCCATGCGGTAGGCGGCGATCGCCCGAGCGCGGGCTTTCTCCCACGTCGGCACGCCCGCGGTCGTGACGGTGTCCACCCAGGTGAGCCAGTAACCTTCGCCCTTCGCCCTCCACTTGAAGGGCATCACCTCGCCCGGCTTCATGGCGAAGAGCTTGTCGAAGTAGGGGGTCATCTCCTCGGGAGCCCCCGTCGGCTCGTCCACGGGCTGTTGGTACTCGCGGAGCTCGAAGCCGAGCCGCGCGGCGGCCGCGCGGCCCTGGGCCGCGCTCTTGAGGGCGCGAACCAGGCTGTCCGCCCGCTGGAACGCGAGCGTGTCCGCGCGGTCGCGCGCGAGCTCGCTCGCCACGATGCCGTAGACGAGGTTGAGCGGCTGGACGTACGACGCGACATGGTCGATGCAGAGGATGATGTGATAGCCCACCTCGGTCTTCACCGGCCCGGCGAGCTCCCCCGGCTGCATCGCGAAGGCCGCGTTCTCGAACGGTTCGAGCATGGTCCCGCGTGCGAACGTTCCCAGGTCGCCGCCCTTGATCTTCGTCGCCGGGTCGTCGGAGAAGCGCGCGGCGAGATCGTCGAAGCTCTCGCCCGCGCGGATGCGCGCGAGCAGCGAATCGGCGCGCGCGTGCGCGACGCGGTCCGCGGCGGGCGAGTTGTTGCTGGGCGAGATCAGGATGTGCTTCGCGCGCACGAGCTCGGGTGCCGAGTACTTGTCGATGTGGCGCCGGTGCCAGCGTTCGACCTCCGCGCGCGTGAGCTTGATGCTCGCCAGCGGGGGCTGAGGGACGACCATGCGCGTGAACTGAACGACGCGACCGCCGCTCCAGCGCTTGGGATCGGCCAGGAACATCTGGTGCGCGGCCTCCTCTTCGGCCGCGCGCCGACGTGCGTCGAGCGTAGCGCGCAACGCGGGCTCCACCTGCTCGTACGTGGGCACGTGCCGCGCGATGTGGCTCACCACCTGCCAGACGAGAAACCCGCGCGCGAACGGCGCGATCCCGGCGCCGTGCGGCTCGCCGCGCTTCCAGAGGGTGTCGCTCAACGCCGCGGCGGCGAAGCCCGTGTCCACATCGGCGCCCATGGGCGCGGGCGCGGTTTCGCGCACCTTGAGACTGGATTCGAGCGCGGGCGCGCGGCGCCCCGCGCTCCACGCCTGGTAGAGCTCGTCGGCCTGCACGCGCGCGGTTTCGACGCGCTTGTCCCGGCGCCAGCGAAGCCGTGCCTCGTCGTGAACCTGCGCGAGCGTGCGTGCGACGATAGCGCCCGTGCCGGGGTCGAACGAGGAGAAATCCGCGAGGTGGCCGCGATACCAGTGGTCGAGGTCCGCCTCGGTCGGCTCGGGAAGGCGGATCGTGCCCGTGTCCACCGCGGTCCAGCGAAACGTCCACGCCGGACCCGAGAGCGAATCGCGCACGGACTCGAACAGTGCCCGCCGATCCCGCTCGTCGTGGTGGAGGCGGGATTCGTCGCGCAGCTTGCCGCGGATCTCGCGCGCCACGCTCGCGAGCGGCGCGACGTGCGCGGGCTCGAGCTGGTCCACGCGCACGACGAGCCAGCCATCCGTTCCCGCGACGGGTTGCGGGAGCACCGTGCCCGGGGTGGCCTTGAACAGCGCGGAGGTCTGCGCCGCGTCGCCCTTCCAGTAGCCGGGGAAGTTGTCGGGCAGCACCGTGATGTCGGGGCGCGGCCCCCCGAAGCGCGCGGAGGCCGACTCGAGCGACGAGCCCCCCTTGACCGCGGCGAGGATGCTGTCCGCAGCCTGCCGCATCCGGGCGGTCCAGGCGGCCGCGGCGGCAGGTTCGCGCCGCTCGACCTCGGTCATCGGCGGATCGTTCACGAACACCACGCTCAGGGTCGCCCGATCGGGACGGCGCCAGAGCGGCAGGTTCGCGCGGTAGTACGCGAGCACGTCGGCCTCGCGCGGCTCCGGGTAATTGCCGCTGAACTCGCTCGCGCGCAGCGACAGGTCCTCGGTGGTCGCACGGGCGAGCTGGTGCCAGGCCCGGGCGCGGAGCTCGTCCTCGGCGGGGCGGAACCGGGCCTGCATCCGCTCATCGAGCCGTCGCGCGGCGAGCTGCTCGCTCGAGGCCACGAGCGCGTTCTGGAACCGGCCCGGCTGCGACGTGCGCGTGAGCTGCCAGCGCTGGGCGTCGAACTGGCCGTTCGGGCTGAAGAACGGATCGCGCCTGAGCACGGACTCGGCTTCCGCGCCGCTCACGGTCAGCCCCGTCCGTTTCGCCTCCAGCACGAGCAGATCGAGCCGGATCATCGTCTCGAGGAGCTGCCGTCGCAGCAGCTCCTTGAACTCGGCCGGGCGCGTGCCCCCGCGCGCCGCCAGCTGCTGCTCGGCGGCCGCGAGGCGATGCTCGTACTCGTCGCGCTCGATGCGCAGCTTCCCGACGAGGGCCACCGCCGGGCGCGGGGCCGGGTTCTGCGCCAGCGCACCCAGCGCGGGTACGGTCAACAGGAACAGGACACCACCCGATACCCATGCGCGTGCGCTCACCGTCGATCCTCTCTCACCCGGCGCTTGACGATGCAAGCGACCGACCCTAGCGTGCCGCGCCCATGTGGACCCTCGAACGAGACGCGGCGGTTCCATTCTGGCGGCCGCGGGACCCCGGCCCCGAAGCCGTGCTGCTCTTCTCGACCCGGCGCGGCGGCGTGAGCCGCGCACCCTACGACACCCTCAACCTCGGCCGCTCGACCGAGGACGATCCCGAGGCCGTGACCGCGAACCGCGAGCGATTCCTCGCCGCCGCGGCCCTCGAACCGCACCGGCTCGCGACCGCGGGCCAGGTGCACGGCACCCGGGTCGTGGCGGTGACGGCTCCGGGGCACCACCCCGAGTGCGACGCGCTCGTGACGCGCACGCCCGGCGTGGTGCTGGCCGTGACGACGGCGGACTGCATGGCGCTGCTGTATCGAGCCCCGGGCGTCGTGGCCGCCGCGCACAGCGGCTGGCGCGGCACGGCCGGCGGGATGCCGGTCGCCGCGCTCGAGGCGGTGTGCCGGCTCGCCGGGTGCGCGCCGGACGCCGTGAGCGTGGCGATCGGCCCCGCGATCCGGGGGTGCTGTTACGAAGTCGGTGAGGATGTCGCCAGCCACTTCCCGGCAGATGCGGTGCGAACGGGACCCACGCTTCTCGAGGGTGCCCGGACCCACGCTTCGCGCGGGTACCCCCGGCCGAGACTGGACCTGCCGACCGCGGCGATGCTCGCCCTGTGCGCCGCGGGGGTGGCGCCCGGGGCCATCGACGACACCGGAGCCTGCACCCACTGCGAACCTGCCCTGTACTACTCCCACCGCCGGGACCGGGGCGTCACCGGGCGCCACTGGGGCGTCGCGGCGCTGCGCGCGGGAAGCGGTTGGGGTTGAACGGTCGCGCAGTATAGCAGCGCCGGCCGCATGGCACCGCACGCGCGCCGCGTTCTTGACCGGGCCTTGAAGCGCCGGATAGCGTCGGACCCCGTTTCCCTTGAGACGAGGCCGCGCGCGGTGCCGGGCCGCCGGCCCCCCCGCCCGGTACGAGGTTCATTTGCGCCGCTCGCTCGCCCGAGTCCTGCTCCCCCTGGCCCTCGCCGGCGCCGCGCGGACGGCCGCCGCCGCGAGCCACTACGCCGCGCGCGGCGCCGAACTCGCCCCGGCGGCCGCGATCTTCGAGACGAGCCAGGGCCGGATCGTGATCCGCCTCTTTCCGGCGGACGCGCCCAGGACCGTGGCGAACTTTCGGAAGCTCGTCCGCGCCGGGTTCTACGACAGCCTCACGTTTCACCGCGTGGTCCCGGGGTTCGTGATCCAGGGCGGCGATCCCAACTCGCGGGACGAGAACCCGTTCAACGACGGGCAGGGCGGCCCGGGCTACACGCTCCCCGCCGAGATCAAGCGCCGGCACGAGCGGGGCGCGGTCGCGATGGCGCGACTTCCCGACGCGGAGAACCCGGCGCGCGAATCGAACGGCTCGCAGTTCTACATCGCGCTTCGCGACCTGCCCCAGCTCGACGGCGGCTATACGGTGTTCGGGAAGGTGATCGCCGGCTGGGAGGCGATCGATCGCATCGTGACGCTCGCGAGCCGCACCGACATCGCCCGGGTCGGAAACAATGCCAATCCCGGCCGGCTCGCGTTGATCCGGCACGCCTCGCTCGCGCCGCTCCCGCGCGCGGTCACGCCTGCGCGCCGCGGCCCCGGACGCTGACCAACGCCCGGGCTAACCCCCGTCCGGCGCGAGCGGGTGGTAGCCGAGGTCCGGGCGCGAGGCCCGCACGATCGCTCCGGGGCTCGTGACCACGTGCACCTCACAGGTGACGCTCACCACGGCGCGGAAGAGGTGCCCGCCGTAGGCCACGAAATCCGGGCCGGCGAGCGTCAGGTGGCAATGCGGGAACGGCGAGCCCTCGAGCACGCTCACGTTTCCCACGAGCGAAAGCAGCTCGTGCTCGCCGCGAAAGACGCGGCGGATGTAGCTCCGGCTCTCGCGGACGAAGAAGCCCAGCTCGGCCTCGCCCACCGCGCCGATCCCGGAGAGCGTCCCGGCGCGCACGTCGTGCTCCACGGCGAATGCGCGGAGCGTCTCGAACAGCTCCTCGCCGGCGTCGATCCGCAGCACCCAGCCGTAGCTCGTGCGCTGTCGCTCCATCGCATCCTCCCCCGCGGGGATCCCCCCGGTCAGCGCGCGCCGGTGGCCCCGGCCGTCCTGGTGCCAAGGCCCGCCGCGTCGCGCCACCGGCAGAGCCCCTGCGCCGCGGCGAGCGCGAACCACTCCTCCAGCTCGAGTGCCGTCACCTCGTGGCCCTCGCGCGTGACGAGCGCCGCGATCTCGCCCACGCCGCGGGCGCCGTCGCAGGCGAACCAGGCGAGGTCGAGCGCGGTCGAGCCGCCGGAGATCGACGACTCGATGGCGAGGAAGCGCGTGCGCTCGGTCTCTGAGAGCGCGTCCCAGCCCGGCGAGAGCCAGCGGATCGGGGTGAGGAGCGAGCCGACGGCGCGCACGGGGACGCGGCCCGGGTCGACCACGGCCGGCTCGCGCTCGCCGGGGAGCGCGGGCAGGATCTCCGACTCCCAGAAGCCCTCGAGCTCCTCGGCGGCGAGCGGCAGGTGGGCCTCGAGCGCGCGCGTCACGGCGTGCGAGGCGGGCAGCCCGAACGCCAGCCGCTGCACACTCGCGAGCGCGCAGCGGCTGG
>DATDEX010000434.1:0-28652 GCA_036522895.1 Candidatus Eiseniibacteriota bacterium
GCTCGCTTCGCCCCCCGCCGGCCGGGGGGGACGGCGGCACGCGGAGCCACTCGCCGCTCCGGCCGCCGCGTTTCTCCCAGAGCGCGATGTCGCCGATCACGAGCGTGCGGTCTACTGATTTCAACATGTCCACGAGCGTGAGCGCCGCCGCCGAGACGGCGGTGAGCGCCTCCATCTCCACGCCAGTGCGGCCGGTGGTCCGGACCCGGCACTCGATCCCGACCGCGGCGGGCCGCGACTCGAGCGCGAACGCCACCTCCACCGCCTCGACCCGGAGCGGGTGCGCGAGCGGGATCCACTCACCGGTGCGCTTGGCCGCCATCACCGCCGCCAGGTGCGCGGTCGCGAGCGCGTTTCCCTTGGGGCCGCCGCCCTCGCGCAGCAGGCGCAGGGTGGCCGGGGCCATGCGCACGCGGCCGCGCGCCACGGCCTCACGCAGGGTTTCGCGCTTGGCGGACACGTCCACCATGCGCACGCGACCCTTCGCATCCAGGTGGGAGAGGGGTGTCATCGGGCGCGGAGCATAGGAACGCGTGCGAGAGCGGGTCAAACGTGCGCGCCGCGCCGCTCCGTTTCGCGCGCGACGCTGCTCGGATTCATTGACCGCGCGCGCGCGCGCGCCGTACCATCGCGCCGGGAGCTCCCCGCTCCCGCCCGTCATGGCCCAACGCCACCGCATCCCCATCTCCGCCCGCCACGCCTTCGCGCTGGCACTCGACCTCGCGGTCCGTCGCGACGCCGTGCAATCGCTGTTGGTGCCTTTCCTGCTGCACCTGCCGTGGGCCGTGGCCCAGGCCTCGCTGCCCGGCCCCGACGAGGCGGGCGGGATGACGTCGCGCACGCTGTTCCTGAACAGCGTCGTGCTGCTCGGCGACTTCCTCGTCACGCTCCTCGTGGCGGGCATGCTTCGCTTCCGCGCCCGCTCGGTGTTCAACGCGTCCCGCGGCGCGCGCGTGCCCGGCGCGTTCGAGTGCTACGCGCGGGCGCTGGCCCGGCTGCCGTGGCTTTTCGTGACCGAGCTGATGCGCAACGTGGCCATGGTGGGGGCCGGACTCTTCCTCGTGCTGCCGGGCGTGTGGGTCGGCTTCCGGCTCTCGCTCGCCACCGAGGCCGTCGTGCTGCGCGACACGACCGCGTTTGGAGCGTTCTCGCGCTCGTTCCACCTCACCGCGGGTCGCCTCGAGCGCTGGCTCGAGCTGATCGCGATCTCGGTCGTGCTGGTGCTGAGCGTGCTGTTCACGTGCGTGGTGGGATTCTTCGCGGTCCCGCACACGTCGTGGTCCACGTGGGCCACCGTGGCTCTGTGCGTGCTGCCGCCGGTCATGAGCGTCATCCAGTACGCGTGGACGTTCTTCTACCTGCGGCTCGACGAGATCGACGTTCCGCTCGTGGTGGGCAGCATCCCGCCGGGCGGCGCGCGGAGTGGCGGCGGGGAGGGGAGCGCCGGCCATACGAGCGGTCCGCGCCTGAAGCTCGTCGAAGGGCGGTCCCCGAGCGAGCCCTCCGGCCGGTAAGCCGCAACCAGGGTGGGTGGGCAGGACGCATCGCGGCAATCTCTTGAGCCGCTGTGCTCAGGTGTCGCCTGAGGCCGCACAGGCAGCAGTTGAGCCCGGCAGGCCAGCGTGTCATCTTGAAACGGTGACCGCACCCCGAGGCAATCCCCCCGAGCGCCCGCCGATGACCACCGTCCGCCCGACCTCCACCGTGGCGCCCCCCGTCCGGCCCGCGGGCCGCGCGCCCGCCGAGTTGCGGCTCTCGCCCATCGTCGGCGCGAGCGCGCGCATGCAGCGGCTCTTGAAGCTCATCGCGCGCGTCGCGCCCACCGACAGCACCGTCTTGATCCTGGGCGAGAGCGGCACGGGGAAGGAGCTGGTCGCGCGCTCGCTCCACGTGCTGAGCAAGCGATCGCAGGGACCGTTCGTGCCCGTCAACATCGGCGCGCTCCCCGATTCGCTCATGGAGAGCGAGCTCTTCGGCTACGTGAAGGGCGCTTTCACCGGAGCGAATACGGACCGCAAGGGGCTCGTGGAGGAAGCGCACGGCGGCACGCTGTTCCTGGACGAGATCGGCGACATGCCGCTCGGCACCCAGGTCAAGCTCCTGCGCACGCTCGAGAACAACGAGGTGCGCCGGCTCGGCGAGAACACGCCGCGGCTGGTCGACGTGCGCGTCGTCGCGGCCACGCACCGCGACCTCCAGGCGCTCGTGGCGGACGGCCGCTTCCGCGGCGATCTCTACTACCGGCTGAACGTGGTGCAGATCGAGCTGCCGCCGCTGCGCGAGCGGCCGGACGACATCGGGCTCCTGGCGTCGTACTTCCTCGAGCGCGCGGCGCGCCGCACCGGCCGCAAGGGGCTCCGCTTCTCGCCCGAGGCGGTGGCGCTGCTCGCGCACTACGGGTGGCCGGGGAACGTGCGCGAGCTGGAGAACGCGATCGAGCACACGGTGGCGGTGACCGAGGGTGACGTGCTGGGCCCGAACGACCTGCCGGCCTCCGTGCGGACGCCGCGCCTGCTCACACGCAACGCCGGGGCGGGCCGGGACGGCGGTACGTTCGAGGCCGGCATGCTCGATCCGCGCGGCCGTGGGAGCGCACGCGACCCCGAAGCGCGCTCGCTCGACGAGGTGACGCGCGAGCACGTGCTGCGCGTGCTCGCCCGCCACAACGACAACGCCACCGCGGCCGCCAAGCAGCTCGGTGTCTCGCGCACGACGCTCTGGCGGATGCTCAAGCGCTGGGGCCTGCCGCGCGGCTCGACCCGGGGCTCGTGAACCGCATGGCCTCCGAGCGTCGCTACTACGACGACAGCTACACGAGGCGGTTCGCGGGCGACGTCGCGGCGGTCGGCGAGCACGCCGGTCGGCCGGCGGTGGAGCTCGCCGAGACCTGGTTCTACCCCGAGAGCGGCGGGCAGCTGGCCGACCAGGGCACGATCGCCGGCGCGCGCGTGCTCGACGTGCAGGTGGACGACGACCAGCGGGTCTGGCACGTGGTGGATACACCGCCGTCGGGCCAGGCGCTCGCCTGCGAGCTCGATTGGGCGCGACGCTTCGACCACATGCAGCAGCACACCGGCCAGCACATCCTGTCCGCCGCGTTCGAGCGGTTGCGCAAGGCGCCCACGCTGAGCAGCACGCTCGGCGCCGAGCGGAGCGTGATCGAGGTGGGGCTCCCCGACGTCGACTGGCGGACGGTCGAGGCGGTGGAAGCGGCCGCGAACCAGGTGCTGTGGGACGACCGCGCGCTCGTGCTCCACTGGACCGACGCCGAAGGCATCGGCAAATTCCCGCTCCGGAAGCCGCCCAAGGTGACGGGCCGCATCCGCGTCGTGGAGGTGCCGGAGTGGGACTGGTCGGCGTGCGGCGGCACGCACACGCACCGCACCGGCGAGGTGGGTGCCATCAAGATCGTGGGCTGGGAGAAACTCCGCGGGAACGTGCGCTTCGCGTTCCTCTGTGGCGGCCGTGCGCTCCGCGATCACGCCTGGCGCACCGAGGCGCTGCTCGAGGCGGCGAAGCGACGGAGCGCGAGCGACCGCGAGCTGATCGCCCATCTCGAGCGCGCGCTCGAGGAGCGCGACGAGCTGCGGAAGAAGCTCGCGGCGCTCTCGGCGCGTTTGATCGCGGACGAGGCGCGTGCCGCCGTGGGCGCGCCGCCGCGCGCGGTCGCGGTGCTGAGCGATAAGCGAAGCCGTGAAGAAGTCCGGCTCTTCGCGCTCCAGTGCCTCGAGGCCGGCGCGCCGTGGGTGGTGTCGGCCGCCAGCGCCCCCGACCCGACGCTCGTGGTGGGCCGCGCCAGGTCCGATGCCACACTCGACCTGCGCACGCTGGTGCCGGAGCTCCTGGCGGCGGCGCGCGGGAAGGGCGGCGGAAGCGCGGACCTCGTCACGGTGGCCGCGGCCGACGCCGCGGGTGCTGCAGCGGCGTTCGCGCTCGTGCGCGGGAAGCTGGCGGCGCACGCGGGGTGAGGTCGCGGTGGGAAGCGCGGGCAGCCCGCGAGACGGACAACGCCCGAAAACGACCGGGCGCGCGAAGGTGTCCCCTCCGCGCGCCCGAGTGTTGGCGAAGAATCTTACTTCTTGTTATGCGTCGACTTCTTCGCGACCTTCACGCCCGCGCCCGACTTCGGCTTGTGCCGCGCCGCCACGCGAACCGTCGTCGCGCCCCGCGCCGTGGTCGCCGCACGCGCCGCCGTGGCGACCCGCGCGGTGCCGATCACGCGCACGGTGGGCACGAGGCGTGCCTTCGGGGCGGACTTGGCCACGAGCTTGGGCACCGGCTTCGCCGCCGTCTTCGGCTTGGGCTTGAGCATCGGCATCGCCATGCGCGCCGCGACCTTCATGGGCGTCTTGGCGGCGACCTTCGCGGCGACCTTCGTCGCCGGCTTCGACAGCGGCTTCCCCTGCGCGTTCACGGGGCGGAAGCCGCCGTGCGCGGTGGTCGGCATCTGGCGCACCACGGCGAAGCCCATCTTGGCCATCGCCGCGCGGCGCGCACGCGCCTGCTCGTCGTCGTAGATCGCCTGCTGCTGGAGCTGGTTCGGCTTCAAGCCGTAGTTGAAGTCGGGCAGCAGCACGCGCGGCACGGCGCGACCCACGAACCGTTCGATCCCGGCGAGGTGGCGCTGCTCCTCGGGGGACATGAGCGTGAACGCGTCGCCCTGCGCGTCGGGCCGGCCGGCGCGGCCGATCCGGTGCACGTAGTCCTCGGGCGAGGGCGGCACATCGAAGTTCACCACGTGCGCCACGCCGCCCAGCTCGAGCCCGCGCGCGGCCTGGTCGGTCGTCACCACGATCTGCAGGCGGCCGCGCTTCAGGTCCTCCATCGCGCGCTCGCGCTCGGTCTGGCTCTTCCGCTCGTGCAGCGTCGCCACCGCGTAGCCGCGGCGCTCGAGCTGGCGGGCGAGCCGGTCGGCGCCCTCGCGCTGGCGCGTGAACACGATCGTGCTCCGCACCTCGCCCGAGCGCGACAGCAGCCGGTCGAGGAGCTCGATCTTCAAGTAGTTCGGCACCGGGTAGATGGCGTGGGTGATCCCGGGCGCGGGCTGCGGGGTGGTGAAGTCCACGCGCACGGGCTCGATCAGCGCCTCCTTCGCGAGGCGGTTCAACTCGGCCGGCATCGTGGCCGAGAAGAGCAGCGTCTGCCGCGTCTCGGGCAGGAGCTTCAGGAGCTTCCGGATCTCGCCGGCCTGCCCCACGTCGACCATGCGGTCGGCCTCGTCCAGCACCAGGATCTCGACATCGTCGAACACGAGCGCCTTCCGGGCGTGGAGTTCGAGCAGCCGGTCCACCGTCGCCACCAGCACGTCCATGCCGGGATCGCGCAGCACGCGCTCCTGAACGGCGATCGGGGCGGCGCTGTGCATGAGCCCGATCCGCAGCTCGGTGAAGCGCGCGAAGTCACGCGCGTGCGCCTCGACCTGCGCGGCATGCTCGCGGGTCGGGGTGAGCACGAGAGCGCGCAGCTTCTGGGGTCCGTCGAGCAGCCGGGCGAATGCCGGGAGCAGGAACGCGCCGGTCTTCCCCGAGCCGCTCGGGGCGTTCCCGATCAGGTCGTTCCCCTGCAGGATGACCGGGATGGCCTTGGCCTGGATGGGCGTGGGTTCGTTCAGGCCCGCGGCGCGCGCCGCCTGGACCAGGGGCGCGGGCAGGCCGAGCGTGCTGAACATCATGGTGGTGGGCTCCGTGTCGTCAGGGGCCCGGCGCGTCGAGGTGCGGCTCGCGGCGGGCAAAGGGGGGCTGCTCGAAACGCCACAGGTTACGGCCCCGGGACGTGTGGGTTCAACGGAAACCTTGACCCCGCCCGGCCCCGCGAAAGGCGCTGGATTCGAGCCCACGGAGGGCTGGGATGCACTGCTCATCGTGCCCCTGATGATGCTCTGATGGGCACGGAGAGATGACAGGATTCAGCAATCCTGCCGTCAGCGATTGGACAAGGGGCGCCGCGCGACCGCGCGCCGGGCGCGAATTTCCTTCGCCGGCGCCGGCGCGGCGCGCTCGCGGCGCTGGCAGACGGGGCAGAAGAACGTCGCCCGCCCGGCCTGGACGATGCGGCGGATCGGGCTCCCGCACGCGCGGCAGGGGTCGGCCTCGCGGTCGTAGACGAGCAGCGCCTCGCCGTACTGGCCCGGCTCGTTCCAGAGCGTCCGATAGGTCGAGAACGTCGTCCCCATGCGCGCGATGCTCTCTTCGAGCACGGCCGGGATCTCGGCGGCGAGACGCGCCCACTCGCGCGCGTCGAGCGCACCCGCGCGCCGGCGCGGGTCGATGCGCGCGCGGAACAGCACTTCGCTCGCGTAGATGTTCCCGAGCCCGGCGATGCGTCGCTGATCGAGAAGCCACACCTTGATCGACGTGCGGGCGCCACTCGCCGCCGCGCGCAGAGCGTTGCCGTCCCGCGGCACGGCGAGCGGATCGGGGCCCAAGAGCTCGAGCGAGGCGTCGCGGGGCAGCTCGACCGTGCGCACGACGCGCAGCATCCCGAAGCGGCGGATGTCCTGGTACCAGAGCGAGGCGCCGTCCTCGAACTCGAGCTTCAGGTGCACGTGCTCGAGCGCGTCGTCGGGCGTGCGTGCCGCGGGCCAGTAGAGCCAGCGGCCGCTCATGCCGAGGTGCGAGAGGAGCGTGAGGCCCGCGTCGAGGTCGAGGAGCAGGAACTTGCCCACGCGCCGTGGCGTCGCGAACGTGCGCCCCACGAGCTGCGCGGGGAGCGCGGCGAGCGACGACGTGCGCAGGCGCTTGCGCGAAACATTCGCGCGCGCGATGCGGCGGCCTTGAACGGCGCTCGCGAGCATGCGGCGCACGGTCTCGACTTCGGGGAGTTCGGGCATGGGGGAGGGAGCCTCGGGAGCGCGGGCTCCCGGGTCAAGTGAGTGCTCGTAGAGGACCCCAACCGGGCGGAAATAGGCGGCGAGTTCCTCCAGCAGCTCGGCGCTCGCGCTGGGCCACGAGGGCATCGCGGGGATCAGGGGCATCGTTCGCACGGGGCACTCCTTTTCGAGACTGCTTGCGGCCCCATGACTACGTGCGGCGCGCGAGGGGCCACGGGGATGGCCCCCCAACGCGCCGCCGGCGTGCGGTCACCGGTAGAAGCTCTTGAGCGTCCCCCACGTGGTCCCTTGCGTCGAGGTCGGGAGGCAGCTCTTGGCAATGAAGCAGCTGTTCGCGCCGTTCTGCCCCGTCCCCTGCATGTGCCCGGCGAGCGACGAGGGCTGCTGCTGGCCGTTCACGGTGGAACAGAGCGTGAGGAACGCGGCGGCCGAGTTGAACGAGGTCGGAAGGTTCGAGAGCTGGACCGTGAAACGCACGCGACCCGCCACGACGACGGGCGAGAACACGTCGCCCTGGGCCACACACGCCACGTAGACGTTGGGATCCACGAGGCCCGCCTTGATGCCCTCGGCGGTGCTGAGCCCGCTCGTGAAGATCCCGTACTGCCCCGTGGCCGCACCGGCGACGAGGGTGTACCAGCTCGTCTCGGGAAGATCGGTCACGAGCTGCGTGCAGCCGGCGGGCGTCGGCACGCCGTTGATGCTCGCACCGTTGCTCACGAGCGTCGATCCCGCGAGGAGCCGCCCGTCGGTGTAGCTGATCGACGCTCCACCCGGGATGTTGAAGAAGAACCCGGTGAGGATCGGGTTGCCCTGCGATGGATTCTGGAACGGGTAGACGCCGGAGGTGTTGAGCGCCGTGAAGCGCACCGTGGCCGAGGTGGCGCTCGTCGGCGTGAAGTCGATCGTGAGATCGAACGACGTGGCCTGCGGGCCCGGGCAGAAGCCGCTCACGGTCGCGGTCGTGGTGTCCGCGCGAACGCTGCTGGCGAGGATGCACGGCAGAGCGACCAGCAAGAAAGAGAGTATGCGAATGCGCATTCGGTGACCTCCTCGTTGATCCCATGGCATGGCGTGGCCGGGGTTGAGAGTGACCGGCGTCCGCGCCGAACCGCCCATAGGCTCGCGCGCCGGGCTTGAGGAGGAGTTGAGCGACGCGTGGAGCAGTCCCACAACGCGTTGGCAGTGCGCTCTGTACGGGGTCAGATTTTTCCCGGAAGGCGGGCGAGCCCGCGGAGATCCCCCGCCCGTGCGAGCGGCTGCGTCGCCTTGGTCGGCGGCACGCCCCAAACGAACCGACCACCTCGAATGGAGGTGGTCGGTGACGTCGTGGCCGTGCTCGGGGATCTAAGTGCAGGTGGTCGGTGACGTCGTGGCCGTGCTCGGGGATCTCAACGATAGAACGTCTTGACCGTGCCCCAGGTCGACGTGTGCGCGGAGGTGGAGTTGCAATCCCTGCCGATGAAGCAACTGTCGGCGCCGTTGTGCCCGGTCGCCTGGAACTTGCCCGCGATCGAAGAGGGCTGCTGCTGGCCGGAAACGGTGGAGCAGAGCCCTAGGAAAGTTTGCGCGGAGGTGAACGAGGCCGGCAGGTTCGTGAGCTGGATCGTGAACTGCACCCGTCCCGCGACGAAGATGGGCGCGAACACCGCGCCCTGCGCCACGCACGCGACGTAGACGTCGGGATCCACGAGCCCGGCCTTGAGGCCCTCCGCCGTGGTCAGTCCGCTCGTGAAGATTCCGTACTGCCCGGTGGCCTGCCCGGCGACGAGCGCGTACCAGGTGGTCCTCACGAGGTCGGTGCCGAGCACCGCGCAGCCCGCGGGGACCGGAATGCTGTTGATGGTTCCGCCGTTGCTCACGAGCGTCGATCCGGCGAGGATCCTGCCTTCGGTGAACACGACCCCCGTGCCCGGCGGGACATTGAAGAAGAAGCCCGTCAGCACCGGGTTGCCGAGCGAAGGATTCTGCACGGGATACACACCCGACGTGTTCTCGAGCGTGAACTTCACCGTCGCCGCGCCCGGCCCGGTGGGAGTGAAGTTGATCGTCACCTGGAATGAGACGCCCTGCGGCCCCGGGCAGAACCCGGTTGCGCTGGCGGTCGTCGTGTCGGCGCGGGCGGCGGACGAGCTCAACGCCGATGCGAGCAGCAAGAGCAGCAGGAAGCGAACGCGCATTCGCTGACCTCCTTCATCGCGATTCCTATCCGTTCGAATGCCATGCGCGGCCCTGGGGTGCGCGAAGCATAACCTCGCGATGGACGAATGCAGCAGAAAGATCAGCGCGCGATCAGAAATATTTTCGCTCGGGCTGGTTCCCGCCGAACGCTGGCGAGTGAATGCGTGTGCGCTCGCGACTCACTTGCTGACCGGGACACGCGAACGAGGCGACGTCCCCCGTCGCGCGGGCCACGCGAACGACGATCTGGAGCGTTCTCCGTGCAGGCGTTACGCTGCGACGCCGGGCGCGGCTTTCGCTCGCGGCCGCGTAACTGACCCGCCGCCGCCCGCGGCGGACTTTCGACATCGCGCGTTCGCGGGCCCGCACCCGACGTCTTCACTGTCCTCTCCCGGAAAGGTCCTCGCCATGGTCCGCTCGCTCGCGCGCCGGCTCTTGCCACTTCTCCTCGTGCTTCCGGTCCCGGTTGCCTCCGCACAGACGGCCCCGGTCAGCACCGCGACGGCTCGCGCCATCGTGCTCGAGCCGGAGTCCGTCTGGGACGGCATCGGCGATGCGCCGCATCGCGGCTGGGTGGTGGTCGTGCGCGGCGCGCGCATCGAGGCGGTCGGGCCCGCGGGCGCGGTCACGGCGCCGGCCGGGGCGGAGCACGTCGCGCTCCCGGGAACGACGCTCCTGCCGGGCCTCATCGAGGGGCACTCGCATCTGTTTCTTCATCCTTATAACGAGACGCTCTGGGACGACCAGGTCTTGAAGGAGCCGCTCGGGTTCCGCATGGCCGAGGCGGTGGCGCACGCGGCGGCGACGCTCCGCGCCGGTGTCACGACGGTCCGCGATCTCGGGACCGAGGGAGCGGAGGACTACGACGTGCAACTGAAGCATGCGATCGAGCAGGGCATCGTGCCCGGGCCCCGCATGCTGGTGGTGACGCGGGCCATCGTCGCGACCGGGAGCTACGGCCCGCAGCGCACGCGCTACGCGTTCGAGCCACCGCAGGGCGCCGAGGAGGCGAGCGGTGCGGAGGAGATCACGCGCGTCGTGCGGAGCCAGATCGGTCACGGCGCCGACTGGGTGAAGGTCTACGCCGACTACGGCTGGGGTCCCGGCGGTCAGCAGCTTCCGACGTTCTCGCTGGACGAG
The DNA here is from genome assembly GCA_036522895.1 of Candidatus Eiseniibacteriota bacterium. Classification (GTDB taxonomy): domain Bacteria; phylum Eisenbacteria; class RBG-16-71-46; order RBG-16-71-46; family RBG-16-71-46; genus JAIOPA01. Next base: position 10,151 of record DATDEX010000434.1, read on the forward strand.
CTGCGCGTCCTGGTCGAGACCGCAAGGGGAGCGAGCCGCCCGGTGTCGGCCCACGCTCACACGGCGGAAGGGATGCGCCGCGCGACGCTCGCCGGGGTGGAGACGGTCGAGCACGGCGACGAGGGCACGCCCGAGGTGTTCCGGATCATGAAGCAGCACGACGTCGCGCTGTGCCCGACGCTCGCGGCCGGGGAGGCATACGCCACCTACTTCAACGGTTGGGTGAAGGGCCGTGGTGAGCTGCCGCCGCGGCTCGTGGCCAAGCACGCGAGCTTTCGCGCGGCGCTCGCGGCGGGCGTCACCATCTGCTTCGGTGGGGACGTGGGCGTGTTCACGCACGGCGACAATGTCCGCGAGCTGGAGCTCATGGTCGAGTACGGCATGACGCCGCTCGCCGCGCTCAAGTCGGCAACGAGCGGCAACGCTCGCGTGTTCCACCTCGACGACCGGCTGGGCCGCGTGGCCGCCGGTTACCTGGCCGACGTGATCGCGGTGGAGGGCGATCCGACGCGCGAGGTGAGCGCGCTCCGACGCGTGCGGCTGGTGATGAAGAACGGAGTTCGCGAGCGCTGATCGCCTCGCGTGCCGCGGCGAGCATGCCGCGGCGATCGGCCGAACGTCCTTCGGCGTGCACCCGGCATGCGCGGGCGGACGGCGCGCGCCGCTGTGCTAACGTCGCCGGCGCACGCCTGCCCCAATCCCACCCGCCGGAGCACGAGAACATGACCCGCACCAACGATCTTCCCGCCGCGGCTTCGCCCGCGCGCCGCGAACCCGCCTTCGGCCGCGCGATGCTCCAGCACTGGGCGCTCGATCCCGGCTTCGTCTACGTGAACCACGGCACGGTCGGCGCGCCGCCGCGCCGGGTGCTCGCCGCGCAGCAGGCGATTCGCGACGAGATCGAGCGCCAGCCGGCGCGCTACCTGCTGCGCGAGCTCGCCGACGTAGAGCAGGTGCCCATGCGCATGCCGCCGCGAATGCGCACCGCGGCCGCCGCGGTGGCGACGTTCCTCGGCACGCGCCCCGAGGACCTGGCGTTCGTGGACAACGCGACCACCGGCTGTAACGCCGTGCTGCGCTCGGCGAATTTCGGTCCGGGCGACGAGATCCTCGTCACCGACCACGGCTACGGCGCGGTGACCAATGCGGCGAGGTACGTGGCCGAGCGCGCCGGCGGAAGTGTGCGCGCCGTGGAGCTGCCGTTCCCGGGGATCACGCCCGAGTCCGCCGTCGCGGCGATCGAGGCCGCGCTCGGCGAGCGCACGCGCATGCTGATCGTGGACCACGTCACCTCCGGCAGCGGGCTCGTACTGCCGATTGCGGAGATTGCGTCGCGCTGTCGCGCGCGCGGCGTCGCGACGCTCGTCGACGGCGCACACGCCCCCGGGATGCTGCCGCTCGACATCCCGGCGCTCGGCGCGGATTTTTACACTGGGAACTTACACAAGTGGGCGATGGCGCCGCGCTCGTCCGCGATCCTGTGGGCGGCGTCCGAGCGCCAGGGCGAGCTGCACCCCACGGTCATCTCGTGGGGCTTCGGGCTCGGCATGAGCGCGGAGTTCGACCTGCTCGGAACGCGCGACCCCTCGCCATGGCTCGCCGCGCCCGACGGGATCGCGTTCATGCAGGAGCTCGGGCTCGACGCCATGCGCGCGTGGAACCACCGGCTCGCTTACGGCAGCGCTCGCGCGCTCGCCGGTCGCTGGGACGTCGCGATCCCCGCGCCCGAGAGCATGTACGGGAGCATGGTCACGATCCCGCTCCCCGCGCGCTTCGGCACGACGCCGGCCGCGGCCGAAGCGCTCAAATCCGCGCTGCTCTACGACGAAAAGATCGAGACGCAGATTCACGCGTTCAAAGGCCAGGTCTGGATTCGTCTGGCAGCGCAGGTCTATAACGACGAGCGTGACTTCGAGCGGCTGAGGGTGGCGATCGAGAAGCGGGGGTAGCAAGCCGGACGCCGTCGGAGAGAAGCCCGATCGAGCCGACATCCCCGCGTGAGGTCACGGTGTCGGCCGGGGGAGGTTCGAGGCTTCAGGCTTCGAACTGACGCCGGTCATGCGCCATCAGCGCGTGAGACCCGACGACGGATACCGTTACGCGGGGCCCGTCGCTCCTGGCGAAAGCCGACGCCCGAGGTGTGCGGATAGGCCTCGGAGCGCCACCTTGAGCCGATCCTCGAGCGGTGCGTCGCCCATGTGCGCGCACAGCTCGGCGCCGTGGCGGGCCCGTTCGAGCGTACACCCGAGCGTGCGGAGCCACGGGATGACGCTTGTCTCGTCATCGTCCCCTGCTGCGGCGCGGGCTCGTGCCGAGGCCTCTGCTCTCGCGCGAGCCTTCGTTGCTGCCAGCTCTCGGGCCTGCTCATCGGCTTCCATCTTCTTCCGGGCCTTGGCCGCCGCCAGCTCTCGGGCCCGTTCATCGGCTGCTGCCTGCTTACGAGCCTTCGCTTCAACCGCCCTGAGTCTCGCTGCTTCGCGCTTCGCGTCCATGAATCCCGAGCCAAACGTGCGCTCCGCCTCGTACTGATTATGGGTACGACAGCGTAGCCGCAGGCCGTTCACCGATGTCTCGCCGCCCCGCGCCACCGGGTCCACGTGGTCGTACTCGAGCCGGGTGCGCGCCTCGCAGCGCCTACCGTGCTCGCTTACGAAGCTGCATCGCCCGCCGTCGCGCTCCCAGACCGCCCGCCGGATCTCAGCCGGGATGTAGCGGCCATGCGCCGCGCTTCTCCGTGGACCCGACCGGGCGCACTTCGCGAACTTGTGCCGCTCGAGCTCGTCGACCAGTGAGTCCAGGCCGCGCTCGAACACCTCCCCGATGTCCGCCGACGGCACCGCGTGGCCCAGCAACGCCTGCGCGTAACGCAGTTGCTCGTACGCGGTGCGGCGCATCGAGAACTGCACCCCGACCCGGTCGGCGGAGAGCTGGGTGAGCTTTGCGTGCGCGGGAAGTGGCCCCATCGTCGCCCCCGAACTCGGCCCGCTCGATGGGACAACTGGCTCTGGAGCCAGTGGCTCCATGCACGCGAGTAAATGTGGCTCCATCATCGGCGCGTCCGGCCGAGCCGCCAGCCCGTTGCTCGTGCCCGCGGGCGCGAGCACCTGCACGAGCGTCGGGAGATCCGGTCGAGGGAATCTCTCGGCAAGTAACCGCTCGATCTCCGGCTTGGTCTTGTGCGTGGCCGCCGCGAGGAGCTCGTCCACCGTCTCCGCGGTCAGGTGCGGGGTGAGCAGCAGCACCGACGTGAGATTCAGCCGCCCGTCGGCGAGCAGGCTGAAGATCGCCGGGAACTGCCGCGCGGTGCGAGCGACCCGGATGCGCCGAAACGCGGTGTCCTCCGACATGTGCAGCTCGCGAACGCAGTACAAGAACATCGACTCGTACCCTGCGCCGGCGAAGAGCTTTCGCTCGTCGACCTCGGCGATCTGGGCCAGCATCGTGGCGGTGGTCGCGCGGTCCTGCTTGACGCTGGTGGCGAGGTCACGAAGCAGCGCGTCATTCGAGACATGCGACAGCGAGTAGGAGTTCATGCCGGGTCTCCGCGTCTGGGGTCAGTCGCGGGGGCAGGCTCATTCCTATCACGAACATTCTCGGCACCCGTGCACGCGGCATGAGCGCATCGCCAGGGCTGAGACGAAGTTTTTCGCGGCTGGGCCGCGCGAAGCGACGAGAGCCGGCGACGGGAATGCTGGGACGCGCTTCGGTGATGAGCCGCGGATCGAGACACATTCGTCGCGGCAGAGCGTCAAGCGGTTATCTTTCCGAGCGCGGAAATTCACTCGCTCCGATCACGCGCTCGACAGGACCCGGCACCCACTCGCGACTCAATCCGCCGCGCTCTTGTCCGCCCGCTCGCATCGCCTTCGATCCGAGCGGGGAGCGCTACCGAAGGGAAGATCGAGGACGTTCGAGTGGGTTCGCAATCAACGAGTTATGGCCGCTACCTGAGGAACCAGGCGAACATCTCTCGAGCCGCCCGAAGCCTGCGCGCCCGAACGCTTACAGCCGCAGCTCATAGTAAATGAGCGCCACCCCTCGATAGCTCGTGCGGCCGACCTCCCGGTAGTCGCAACTCGCGAAGAACCCGCCCGCGCCGGCTGCGGCCTCCGGTGCCGTGGCGACCGCGAACGTGAGCCCGACTTGCCTCGATCCTCGGCGCGCGTCACTTCGCTGGCAGCGTCGAAACGAACGCGAGCGTCCGCTCGACCCAGGCCGAAAGCTCGGCGTCGGAGTCGAACCCGCCGGGCCCCACGAACACGTAGCCCTTCATCGGCTTTCCAGTGAAGTCCATCTCGCGGGCATGCGGCTGCCGCAGCGCCTCGGCGTAGTACTCGGGGCCCACGCGCGCCATGAGCCTGTTCTGGGAGATCCCGAGGAACATGTGGCCATGGAGCATGAAGCAAAGCCCGCCGAACATCTTCTTCTCGGTGATCCCACGCCGCGACTCGAGCAGCTCTCGCAATCTCTGAGCCAGACCTTCGTCGTAGGCCATGTCATCTCCCCGAGGGCGGCAGCACGACGCCGCTGTCGTCATCGGCCGGTGGAAAGCGCACCGAGTTCACGATCCGCCGGTCGAGAGTCGAGTCGGAGCGTTCTGTGCGGCGCATCCCGACACTGAGCAATCGTGGCCCATCCAAGAAGTAGCGCTCCGTGATGACGAGCGTGCGGCCCAAGGAGTCCGGTCCTCCGACCATCACGTGGACGCCGCGAGCGGGCCGACCCTCGCGAGTCCGAAACATGATCTTCGCGCCGCGGGCCTCTCGCCACCAGCACCACCGGAGCCCCCATGCCGTGCCCAGGATGTCCCCGCTCCGGTCATCATCTCCAGGATACCAATCGATGCGAATGCCGGGTCTCGGATCGCGGTGAGCGTCTGCCGGTAGATCGATCGTGAACAGATCATCGACGCGATACCGAACCCATCCGGGCGGGATGGGCTGAGCCGTGCCATGGCCGCGGCAGCCGGCGAGTGCGAGCACTACGGCGGCGAACACGGCAATCGCCGCGAGCCGGCGACTGCTGTGATGTAGCCCTTCCCAAGTCCACCGGGGGCGCGAGCGATTCCGGCAAGCGGGTGCTTCAGGCCAGCCCGACGTGCGAACGCTCGCGGTGGCAGCTTCCGCCGCACGGCCCCTCATCCTACGTCGTGTAATCCGCGTTCACGCGCACGTACTCCGCGGAAAGATCGCAGGTCCATACGACTGCCGACGAGGTCCCGAGCCCCAGGTCGAGATGCACGATGGCCGGATCCTCCGCGAGCAACGCCGAGGCGCGTGCGGCGTCGAACGGCACCGGGAGCCCGCGCTCGAGCAACTGGAGCACATCGTGCTCGCCGAACCAGAGCCGCACGCGCTCCGGCTCGATCGACTCCCCGCTGTAGCCCGCGGCGGCGAGGATCCGGCCCCAGTTGGGGTCGTTCCCGTGAATGGCGGTCTTCACGAGCGGCGAGCAGGCGATCGTGTCGCCCACGCGGTGCGCCTGCGCCTCGGTGGTACCGCCGGTCACGCGCAGCTCCACGAGCCGCGTCGCGCCCTCACCGTCGCGGGCGATCTGCCGCGCGAGCGAGGCGCACGCGTCGGTGAGCGCGGCGGTGAACGCGGCCTCGCCGGCGTCGTCCACGCTCGCCGCCGCGGCACCCGACGCCAGCACGAGCACGGTGTCGTTCGTGCTCATGTCGCCGTCCACGCTGATGCGGTTGAAGCTCTTCGAGACCGCCGCCCGGAGCGCGCGGTCGAGTCGTGCGGGCTCGAGCCGTGCGTCGGTCGTGATCACGGCGAGCATCGTGGCCATGTTGGGGTGGATCATGCCCGCACCCTTGGCGAAGCCGGCCACGCGCACCCGCCGGCCCGCGAGCGGGATCTCGACCGAGGCGATCTTCACGCGCGTGTCGGTAGTCATGATCGCGCGCGCGGCGTCGCCGGGTGCGCGGAGCGCCGAGGGCGAGCGCAACGCGGCCACGCCGCGCTCGAGCTTCTCCATGTCGAGGAACCGGCCGATCACGCCGGTCGAGAGCACGAGCACTTCCTCCTCGAGCGCGCCGACCGCCGTCGCACCCAGCGCGCGCATGCGTTTGGCGTCCGCGAATCCCCGCTCGCCGGTCACGGCATTCGCGCAGCCCGAGTTGTAGAGCACCGCGCGCACGTGCCCCGCCGCCGCGGCGAGCGTGTCGCGGTCGAGCACCACGGGGGCCGCCTGCACACGATTCGTGGTGAACACGCCCGCCGCGCTGCAGGGCACGTCGCTCCACACGAGCCCGAGATCCAGATTGCCGCTGGGCTTCAAGCCACACGCGGTCGCCGCGGTGTGAAAGCCCGCCGCGAGCGTGAACCCGGCGAGCGCGGTGTCGTGGATCGCTTGGGAAGACGTCGTCGGCATCGCGCGGCTCCTTCGGGATGGGGCGGGACATGGGAGGCGGCTGCAGCGTAACGGCAGGCTGACGCGCGTGCCACGGCGAAGCGCGAGCCCATCGTGGCGCGAATCGTACGGGAAAATGGCCGGGGGATTCCCGCACCAATCGCATCGCCGCACCGACAGGTCCCCGCTTGCCGCGGCTTTCCCGCGCGTGGCATCCTGCCTCGGATTCGTACCCAAACGCAGGAGCGTCATGGACGATCGCGCCCGTTTCGAGGAGTTCGCGAGACTCGCGACCGAGCAACGAAACCCGCGCACGATGGACCTCGATACGCTCGAGGTGACGGAGTTGCTCGCGCGCATCAGCGCCGAGGACAGGACGGTCCCCGATGCGGTCGCGAAGGAGCTTCCGCACATCGCGCGGGCGGTCGACTACATCGTGGCGTCGTTCAAGTCCGGCGGCCGGCTCGTCTACGTGGGCGCCGGCACGAGCGGACGGCTGGGCGTCCTCGACGCCTCCGAGTGCCCGCCCACGTTCGGCTCCGAGCCCGACCAGGTCGTGGGCGTCATCGCCGGCGGCTACACCGCGGTCGTCCGCGCCGTCGAAGGCGCCGAGGATCGCGCCGATCAGGGCGCTCAGGCGATGGACGACCTCGAGGTCGGACCGGAGGACACGGTCGTGGGGCTCGCGGCGAGCCGGCGCACGCCGTACGTGGTGAGCGCCATCGCGCGCGCCCGCTCGCTCGGCGCGCGCACGGTGTACGTCACCTGCACGCCGCGCGAGGAGTTCACGCTCGACGTGGACGTGGCCATCTGCCCGGTCGTCGGCCCCGAGGTGCTCATGGGCAGCACGCGCATGAAGGCGGGCACGGCCCAGAAGCTCGTGTGCAACATGCTCTCGACCGCCTCGTTCGTGCGGATCGGCAAGGTCTACGAGAACATGATGGTGGACCTGCTGGCGAACAGCCAGAAGCTGGTCGAGCGCGGCCGTCGCACCGTGATGACCGCGACCGGCTGCGACTACACCACGGCGAGCCACGCCATCGACGCCGCGGGCAAGAGCGTGAAGGTGGCGATCGTGATGATGAAGGCCGGCGTCTCGCGCGCCGAGGCCGAGCGCCGCCTGACCGAGGCGGACGGGTTCGTCCGCCGCGCGCTCGAGGCGGGGCCGGCCGCATGATTTGGCGGGGGCGGCACGCCCGACGCACCCTCGGCGAGGCCGCCCGCCTGACCGCCGCCCGCCTGACCGCCGCCGCCGTCCTCGCGCTCGTCTCTCTGCTGACCCTCTCGTGCGCCAGGAAAGGCGCGCGCCAGCGCCAAGAAATCGTGGCCTGGGTGTCCTGGCCCGTCGAGGCGATCCAGCCGCTCGCGCGGCGGTTCGAGACGGAGAACCCCGGCATCCTGGTGAGCCTCCGCCAGATTCCCTGGCGGAGCGGCGCCGACAGCGTCACGGCCGCGATCAAGACGGGCGGCGTTCCCGACCTCTGCCAGCTCCACAGCTCGCAGCTCCCGCCGTTCATGGCCGGGAACACGCTCTCGGACTGGAGCGCCGGCGTCGCGGACCTGCGATCCGGGCTCCGCGGCTGGGACATGTGCATGCTGGGGGACGCGATTTACGGGCTGCCCTGGCTCGTGCGCGCGCAGGTGCTCTACTACAACAAGGCGCTCTTCGCCCGCGCGGGCCTGGACAGCGCGCGCGCGCCCGACACGTGGGAAGACCTCCGCGCGTCGGCGGTGCGCGTTCAGCGCCTGCGGGGCGGCGTGCACGGCTACGGATTCCCGGCGGGCGACTCGGGCGCCGCGCTCGAGCGGATCATGCCGTTCGTGTGGGGAAACGGCGGCGAGTTCCTGGCCGCCGGGCTCGACTCGTCACGCTTCGGCTCGCTCGAGACGGTCCAATCGCTCGAGTTCCTGTTGTCGCTCCGGCCGTTCAGCCTGCTCGCGAGCCCGGACTCGCTCGAACGCGAGTTTCTGGCGGGCCGCCTCGGGGTGCTCCTCGCCAGCTCCGCGCTCCCCGCCCACATCGCGGATTCCGCGCCCGCGCTCCGCTACGGGGTGACGCTCGCGCCTCGCCCCGCGGAGGATCGCGGCACCCACGCCTCGGTCGCGGACGGCGAGGTGCTCGTGAGCTTCACCGGTTCGCGGCGCAAGGAGGACGCATTGAAGCTGGCGCGCTTCCTCGTGCGGCCCGAGAATGCCCACGCCCTGGCCACGGCGCTCCGGAGCGTCCAGCCCGCGAACCTGGGAGCGGACACCACGGCCTGGTATCGCGCCCGGCCCGAGCAGCAGATCGTGTTCCACCAGTACGACACCGCGCGCTTCCTGCCCAACTTCCGCCAGCGCATCGCCCTCGAGGACACGCTCCACGCGCTCTGGGACGACGCGCTCGGGGGCCGCCGCTCGGCGGCGCGGATGGCCGCTCTCGTGGACACGTTCATCACCACCCATCTCGGATCGAGGTAGTCTGTGCGCGTCACGGAAGTCGTGCCATCCTCTCGTCGTGCCGCCACCCGGACGGTGGTGCGCTCGCAGCACGCCGGAAACCCTCGCCCAGGAGTCCCCGCATGGCCCGCGACGCGCTGACCCCCATCCGCGACTACCGTGAGCGCTCCGAGCGGCTGATCGTCGGCCTCATGACCGGCACGTCCGCCGACGCGGTGGACGCGGTGCTCGTGCGGTTGAAGGGCGAAGGGCTCGCCGCCACGCACGAGGTGCTCGCCGAGCTGGAGAGCCCGCTCGAGGACGAGCTCCGCGCCGAGGTGCTGGCGGTGGCGGCGGCCGACTCGATCGAGCCCGAGCGGCTCATGCGACTCGACGGCGAGCTGGCCGAGGCCTACGCCGACGCGGTGCGCGAGGTGGTGGAGCAGGGGGGGGTGAAGCTCCAAGACGTCTGCGCCATCGGCTCGCACGGCCAGACCGTGCGGCACCTGCCACGCTCGGCGGGCGGCGGGCGGGCGCTGACGCTCCAGCTGGGCTCGGCCGCGACGCTCGCCGAGCGGACGGGCGTGTGCGTCGTGAGCGACTTTCGCCGCCGCGACACCGCCGCGGGCGGCGAGGGCGCGCCGCTCGTGCCGATCGCCGACTTCTGGCTCTTCCGCTCCGACCGGGAGTCGCGCGTGCTCCTGAACCTGGGCGGCATGGCGAACGTGACGTGGTTGAAGAAGGGGGGGGCGCTCGCCGACGTGCTGGCCTTCGACACCGGCCCCGGCAACGCCGTGCTGGACGGCCTCGTGCGTGCCGGCACGCGCGGGCTCGCGCGCCACGATGAATCCGGCGGGCTCGCGGCCTCGGGCCGCGCGCACGAGGGCCTGCTCGAGGAGCTGCTCGCCGACCCGTTCTTCGCCGCGGCGCCGCCGCGCTCGACCGGGCGCGAGAGCTTCGGCGAGCGCTACGCCGAGCGCCTCGCCGACTTGGGCGAGGCCATGGGCCTGTCGCTCGAGGACACGCTCGCCACGGCGGTGGAGCTGACCGCGGCCTCGATCGAGCGCGCGATCGGCGAGTTCCTGAACCCGCGCGGGAAGGTGGACGCGCTCTACGTGAGCGGTGGGGGCGTGCGAAACGTGACGCTCATGATGGCGCTCCGCCGCCGGCTCGATGGCATCCGGGTCGGGCGCCTGGACGAGCTGGGCGTCTCACCGGGGATCAAGGAGGCGCTGGCGTTCGCGTTCCTCGCGCACCTCACGTTGTGCGGCGCGCCGGGCAACGTGCCCGGAGCGACCGGCGCGCGCCACGCCGTCGTGCTCGGGAGCATCACGCCCGGCAGCTCGCCGAACGGGAGCAAGGCGTGAGCGCGCGGCGCGGCGTCGGCGACCGTCGCGTCGATCGCCCGCGGGGAGCCGCCCGGGAGGTCCGGGCACTCGCGGCGGGCCTCGTCGCGCTCGCCGCGATCCTGAGCGGCTGCGCCATTCCGCCCGTCACCCAGTCGCCGGCCGTGCCCCCGCACGCGACCGGGGGCGGCGTTCCGGCAACCACGGCGCCCGCGAACGAGATCCCGGTCCCGGCACCGACCCCGGCCCCGGTCCCGATCGGGCTCGGCGAGCCGTCGTTCGAGATCGGGCTCGCATGGGATCTGGACAGCACGAGCGTCGGCTTCCAGGGCTCGCAGGTGCTCGAGGTGCAGAGTCACGACCGGCCGGGCGTGCGCTCCACCCTCGGGCCCCTGGCGTTTCGCGTCTCGGGGAACCAGTTGCTCGTGACGCCGCGCGACCGCCCGCGCGCGGTGCCCATGCTCGTGCTCCACACCGGGGACACGCTGTGGGTCGGCTCGGGCACGCTCGCGCGCGGCGAAGCCCCGCTCCTCCAGTGGAACGGCGGCCACTGGCGCGGCCGCTTCAAGATCTTCCTCAACCCGCGCGGACGCCTCACGGTGGCCACCCGGCTTCCGCTCGAGCGCTACCTGCTGGGCGTCGTCCCCGGCGAGATCGGGGCGCTCTCGGACTCGCTCCTCGAGGCCGGCAGAGCCCAGGCGGTCGCCGCCCGGAGCTACACGCTCTTCTATCGCGCCCGGCGCGCGAGCGAGGGCTTCGACCTCTTCGGCACGGTCGAGGACCAGCTCTACAGCGCCGCGGAGGCCGAGAAGCCGCTCGCGACGCGGTGCGTCGAGAGCACGCGGGGGCTGGTCGGGCTCTCGGGCGGCGCGCCGATCCGCGCCAACTACTGCTCCACGTGCGGCGGGATCTCCGCGGAAGCGTGGGAGGCCTGGCCGACGTCGACGTACGACTACCTCACGAGCCACGCCGACGCCGGCACCGCGGGGGATTACTGCGCGAGCTCGCCCCATTACCGCTGGCGCGAGGAGTGGAGCGCGCACGACTTCGCCGCCAACCTCACGCGCTTCGCGCCCCAGTTCGGCGTGGCGCTCCCGCCCGGCGGCGTGGGCGAGCTCGTGGATGTGCGGGTGATGGAGCGGTCGCGCTCCGGTCGCGTCTGGTGGCTCGAGGTGGAGACCACGACCGGGCTCGTGCGGATCCACGCGCACGTGCTGCGCCAGGTGCTCCGGCGAGGGGGCAACCCGGGCGCGATCCTGCGCTCGAACCTGTTCAAGATCGCGGTGCGCCGCGATCCCGACACGCACCGGGCGCTGGCCGTCGTGGCGAGCGGCGCGGGCTCCGGGCACGGCGTGGGGCTCTGCCAGACGGGCGCGCTCGCGATGGCGCGGCAGGGCTCGCGCGGCGAGGCGATCCTCGCGCACTACTACCCGGGCGCGGCACTGAGACGCATTTACTAGTCAGCCCGTTGCCGCCCCGGCATGGGCCACGCAGCTCCGATGTACTGCCCGTCCTCGTCCGGCCCGGCCGCCGCCGCGAGCAGCACGAAGCCCCGCCCGGACATCGGGCGGGGCTTCGCTCAGGCACCGCGGCTCCCCCCCAAATCCGCCGCCATGCCGTGACTTTCCGTCAGCGGATGAGCACCAGCCTGCGGACGAGCCGCTGGTCCGCCGCGAGCAGCCGGTAGAGGTAGGTCCCGCTCGGGAGCGCCCGCCCGGCATCGTCGACGCCCGCCCACCGCACCACGTGCTCGCCCGGGCCAAAGCGACCCGCCGCGAGCCGCGCCACGGCGCGACCGGCGAGATCGAAGACGACCAGCTCCACCTCGCCAGCCTCGGGAAGCGTGAACGCGATCCGCGCATTGCCGGTGCAGGGCGTGGGCTCGGCCCTGCCGAGCGCGACGCCCGCGAGGACGGGTTCACGAGCGGCGTCCGGTGACGAGAGCGCGCTGGCGATCGTCGGTGCCGGCTGCACGAGCATGAACTGCCGCATCATCTCGTTGTCCTCGTGGTCCACGATGTGGCAATGCCAGACGTAACCCGGGCCGCCGGGGAAGCCGAACCCGTCGTTCGCCACGCCGAGCGCGGCGCTCGGGTCGAACGGGAACAGGTTCATGCCGGCGGTGACCCGCTGGCCGGCGAGCGCGTTCGCGGCCTGCGGGGCCGCCCGCACGAGCACGCGGGTCACCTCGCCCGTGTTCATGCGGAACGTGTCCTTCCAGCCGCGCTCGTTGGCTTCCGGCTTCTCGCTCTTGCCGATCAGGAACGGCGTCACGTCCGGGTTGCCTCCGAGCTTCATCCCGGTGGCCGCGCTCGGCACGCCGTAGGCGAGCGGCGGCCCCTTGCCGGGCTCCGGCTCGCCGTAGACCGCCAGGTAGCCCTCCACGTCGAATGCCTGCCGGCTCAGGAGCTGGTACTGGATCAGGTGCAGGTGGATCGGGTGCGTGTCCGCGGTGAGGTTGATGATCTCCCACACTTCGGTGTCGCCCAGCTTCACGTTCTCGGTCGGGCCCATGTCCCACATGGTGTTGTTGACGAACATCTCGAGCGGTCCGCCCGGCCCTTCGAGCTCGTTGAGCGTGAGCGCGCGGGTCACGCTGCCCGGGGTGGGCCGCTCGATCGGTGCACGCAGCGAGCGAACCCGCGCGGGGTTCAAGCTCGCGTCCCGGCCGCCGGTGACCGTGGTGCCGACGCGGAACTGCATGATGAGGCCGGTCGTGTGGGGGTCCGGTGCGTCACCCGCGGGGAACGGCGCCGCCGCGGCATTCACGAGGTTGAACGTTCGGCCCGCCCATCCAGAGAAGTCCACGATCAGGTCGGCGCGTTCGCCCGGCGCCATCTTGAGGCTCAGCGAACTCTTGATCGGCGGCGCGTTCAGCGCGACCGGGGTCTCCAGCAGGCCGCCGTCCGAACCGATCTGCCAGAAGGTGGGCCCGGGCGAGCCGGTCGCGGCGTCGACCGCGCGCATGTCGTAGAAGCGGGCGTTCGAGCCGTCGAGGAAGCGGAACCGATAGCGCCGTGGCTCGACCTGGAGGAACGGCCAGGTCTTGCCGTTCACCATGATGAAGTCGCCGAAGAACTCCGGCCCCCAGAACGGGTGCACGTCGGGGTTCACGCCCTCGGCCGGCCAGAAGAGCTGGCCGTGCTGGTCGAACATGCGGTCCTGGATCACGATCTCGCGCTCGTACGGGTTGCCGTAGACGTCGGCCGGCGGATCGAGCGGTCCTCCCGGCAGGTCTGCCGGCTCCTTCGCCGGGTCGCGCAGCAGGTAGAACCCTGCGAGCCCCGCGTACACGTTCGTGCGCGTCGCACCGAGCGTGTGATCGTGGTACCAGAGCGTCGTGGCTTCCTGCCGGTTCGGGTACGTGTACGTGTCGGAGACGAAGCCCGTGCCCTTGAGCGCCAGGCCCGGCGTCCACCACCCGTTCGGTCCGCCGTCGTAGGCCGACGGTACTTCACCGCCATGCAGGTGTGTCACCGCCGGCACCGGGCCCGCGTAGGCCTTCATCGAGCCCGCCTGGCCCAGTGGATCGGCCCAGTGGAGCGTCTGATCCACCGTGATCATGCTCTGGAGCACGGGCGCGCTGCCGCCGGGCCCGGTCAGGTTGTTCACGTAACGGATCGACGCAGGCACCCCGACGCGCGCCTCGAGCGTCGGACCGGGGAATGTCTGCGGAAAACCCGCGGCCTTGTAGCACCAGAGCCAGGCACCGGACCGGTAGGGCGCCGGAAGCGTCGCGTAGAAGGATGCGGGCAGGAGCTGCTGCTGGAACTCGTTGAGCGAGATCTCGAGCGGGGCCGCCGGGGTCGTGCTCGTGACCGGCACGCGCAACGGCATCGGGAGCGGCTCCACGAACCTGGGGATCGAGAGCGGATCGAGCGGCTGCGGCTGGCCGGCGATCGCCAGGCCAGCGCAGGAGACGGCGAGTGTGACGCACACGGCGACATGGAGTGCACTCAAGCTGCGCCGTGCCGCGGCGGAGCGGACCAAAGCGACTTGCATGGGGACCTCATCCTTGCGGGAGCCGAGCTCCCGCGTATGAAGGAGGGAGGAGCCGTTCGGGCGGCCGCGTCCCGGCACGCAGTGTCGCGGCGGGCGTTCCATCCCTGGATCGGGGCGCGCCCCGAGCGGTCCGTTCAATCCCGGACCCGATCTCCCTCTCGAGTCCACCCCTCAAACTAAGGCGGCGAAAAGGCGCACCTCCACGGGACGGGAGGAGCAGCCGTGTGGCGACCTCCGGAGACTGGTCGCCGCGGCGGATCGGACATAGACGCCCGGTCGTTCCTCGGCTCCGCGCGTGGCGCTCCCTTTGACACCCTTGGGGGCGGCGGCTATTGTGCCGCGTCCCTTGGCGTTCCGGCTGCTCCGGCGCGCGGCGCCGTGGGTGCGGGGTTGTAGTTCAGCTGGTTAGAACGCCTGCCTGTCACGCAGGAGGTCGCGGGTTCGAGTCCCGTCAACCCCGCCATTTCGCCGCCGCTCGCCGCGGCGAGCGAATGGCGTCTCTCTCGAAGCGGTCCGGGCCCGCTCGGCGGTCGTCGGCGCGGCGGGGCCTCGGGCGCTTCCTCTCGAGCGCGGCGCGTCCCGCCTCTTGCCGCCTGCCGCTCGCCCGGGTGCCCGCGCGGGGTGATCCGACCCGACGAGCAGCGGAGGTGCCGGCAGCCGGCGATTTTCGCTCGTTCGCGCGCGCCGAGCCGCCGATACGTGCGCTGAGCGGCGGCCGGCGGCGCACGCGGCGTGGGACGAACGCGGAGCCGAGCGCGGCAGCCGCCCGGGAAGGGCCCGCAGCATCGCCTCGGCGAGGGGTGCATTTTCCATTGACCCCCCGGAGGTGCTTCGTATACTGCGCGTGCTTTCTAAAGGAAGCGTGCGGCCGGCGCCACGTGCAACGTGGCGGCGGTTCGTGCATCCAAGACGTGGTGCGATCCGCGCGTCGGGGCGCTCCGGCTCACGAGGAGTGGACATGAAGCGCAAGAAGGGCGACGGGGACGAAGAGTTCGACGTCTTCGGCGAACAGGATGTCGAAGCCATTGGAGACGACGAGCTCGAGGACGACGAGGAGTTCGAAGAGGACGACCTCGACGACGACGAGTTCGGTGACGACGACGATTTCGACGAGGACTTCGTCGAGGACGACGACCTGCAGGTCGGGGAAGACGACTTCGACGAGTTTGGGGAAAACGATCCCGATCGGTGAATGCGCATGACGATTCGGACCAAACCAAAACACCGCGCCTGGCGCGGGCTTCCTGGAGGTGGCTGACGAGATGACCGGATTCGGGCCTCACCTCATGCTCGATGGGTACGGGTGCGACAAGGAGAAGCTGACGGATCTGAATCTCATCTACCGGATTTTGGAAGAACTTCCCGCGCGCATCGGCATGACCAAGATCATGCCGCCCTACGTGTTCAAGTACAGCGGCCTGAAGCCCGAAGACTGGGGCCTGTCGGGTTTCGTCCTGATCGCCGAGAGCCACATCAGCATCCACACGTTCCCCGACAAGAAGTACGTGAGTGTGGACATCTTCTCGTGCAAGGCGTTCGACACCGAGTTCGCCGAGGATTACCTCAAGCGGACGTTCGGGATGTCCAAGGTGGAGTGCAACATCCTCGACCGCGGGACGGAGTTCCCGAAGGACATCAACGGGGCCGCCACGGAAGTGCGGACGCAGCGCCGGCGCGTCGGTCGCCCGGCCGCCCGAACCGCCTGAGCCCGACCCGAATCGCGGGCCCCGGCCGCTGAATCGGCCGGGGCCTTGTGCTTTCGCGGCGCTGCCTGCAATCTGCGGACCCTTTCCGACCCTGAGGAGTCCGCCATGAGCGATTCGCCCGCCTGGGGCCTGCCGTACAACTTCGCAGGGCTCGAGCCCGAGCAGTCGGCCCTGGAATCGAGCCGGGTCGCGATCCTGCCCGTGCCGTACGACTTCAGCACCTCCTACCAGGGCGGCGCGCGCTGGGGCCCGCAGGCCATCCTGGCCGCCTCGCGCAACATGGAGACGTGGGACGACGAGCTGGGCGCGATCTCTCGGGCCGGCATCCACACCCTGCCCGAGCTGGAGCCCACCGCGCTCGGCCCGGGTGAGATGGCGAACCGGGTGGAGCGGGCATTCGACTGGATCTTCGCCGCCGGGAAGCTCCCGGTCATGTTGGGCGGCGAGCACAGCCTCACCGCCGGCGCCGTCCGGGCAGCGCTCAAGCGCCACCCGAAACTCTCCGTGCTCCAGCTCGACGCGCACGCCGACATGCGCGACCACTACCTCGACTCGCCGGACTCGCACGCCTGCGTGATGCGGCGGATCCGGGAGCTCTGCCCGGCGGCCTCGGTGGGCATCCGCTCGCTCTCGGAGGAGGAGGCGCGGCACCTCGAGGCGCACCCGGCGCCGATCTGGAGCGTGCGCGCGTTCCGGAGGCTCCGGGGCTCCGCCACGCCGATCCTGGACGCGCTCACGGACGACGTGTTCGTCACGTTCGACCTCGACGCGCTGGATCCCGGCTGCCTGCCGGGGACCGGCACGCCCGAGCCCGGCGGTCTCGACTGGTACGAGGCCTGCGACCTGATCGGCGCCGTGGCGGCGCGCAAGCGCATCGTCGGTTTCGACGTGGTCGAGCTGGCGCCGATCGCGGGCAGCGTGGCGTCGGACTTTCTCGCCGCCCGCCTGACCTATCGCATGATCGGTCACATGCTCGCGAGCCAGGCGCCGCGATGAGCACGGTGGTCACGACGCCGAAACTGGTGCTCCGGCGCGGCGAGGACCGCCGCGTCCGCGGTGGCCACCCCTGGATCTTCAGCAACGAGGTGGAGAGCTGGCTCGGCGAGGTGGCGGACGGCGGGCTCGTGGACGTGAACGACCACCGGGGCGCGTTCCTCGGTCGGGCGTACGTCAACCGCCACAGCCTGATCTGCGCCCGCTTGCTGACCCGCGGTCGGGACGAGATCGACACCGCGTTCTTCGTCAAGCGCTTCGAGCGCGCCAGGCGGCTGCGCGACTCGGTCTATCCCGGCGAACCGGCGGTGCGGCTCGTCTACGGCGAGTCCGACCAGCTCCCCGGGCTCGTCGTGGACCGCTACGGCGACTACCTGGCCGCGCAGGTGCTCACGCTCGGCATGGAGCAGCGGCTTCCGGAGCTCCGCGCGGCGCTGGAGAAGGTCTTCGCGCCCGCGGGCGCGGTGCTGGTGGCCGACTCGCCGCTCCGCGCGCTCGAGGGGCTCGAGCAGCGCCGCGAGATCTGGTGGGGCGAGGTGCCCGAGCGCGTCCCGGTGCGGGTGGGCGGATTCCTCCTCGAGGCCGACCTCCTCCACGGCCAGAAGACCGGGCTCTTCCTCGACCAGCGCGAGAACCGGCGCCGCGCGGAGGCGCGCGCGCAGGGCCGCACCGCGCTCGACGTGTTCTGCTACCAGGGCGAGTGGGCCATGCACCTCGCGCGCGGCGGCGCCGAGAGCGTGCTGGCCGTGGACTCCTCCGAGCCCGCGCTGGCCATGGCACGGGCGAACGTCGAGCGGAACGGCTTGAGCGCGCAGGTGCAGATCCTGAGAATGGACGCGTTCGACGCGCTCCGCCGGCTCGAGCGCGAGGGCAAGCGCTTCGGCATCGTCGTGCTGGATCCGCCGGCGCTCATCAAGTCGCGCCGCGCCGTGGCCGCCGGGGCGCGGGCGTACCGGGAGCACAACCGGCTCGCCATGAACCTGCTCGAGGAGGACGGCATCCTCGTGAGCTGCTCCTGCAGCCACCACCTGGACGACGACATGTTCCGCCAGGTGCTGCTCGAGTCGGCGCGCGCCGCCAAGCGCCCGATGCGCGTCCTCGACTGGGCCGGCGAGGCCGCCGACCACCCGCGCCTCCTCGCGGTGCCGGAGACGCATTACTTGAAGTGCGCGGTGCTCCAGGCGCTGTAGGCGCGGCGGCGATCGCACCCCGGGAGGATGCGGTGGCGGAGCGCCCCCCGGCGCTCCAGCCACCCTGCCCAACCGGGTGACCTACTCCTGCTCCACCCGGTCGTACACTCGCTTGAACTCCACGCCGGGGCGATCGCCCAGGGCGGGGAGCGCGGTGCGGATCACGAGCTGCTTGCCGTCCTCGCTCAACTCCCAGGTCTCGCGCAGCTTGCCCCCGCGCCGGGTGTCCATCTCGGAGACGATGCGCGCGCCTTCCCAGCGCGCGGGCAGGCTCGGGACCTGATCGGGTGCCGCCGCGGTCGCCGGAGCTGCCTTCGTGTCCCCGAACTCGAGCTTGCGCACGGGGAGACCGCGCACGCTCACGGTGAGCTCGCTGTCGCCGACTTCGACCACCATGTCGGGCGGCAGTCCCATCCGGCCGCCACCTGGGCCACCCCGGTCGCCGCCCGGGGCACCCGCCTCGCCAGCCGCGGCGCCCGGGGCGCCACCG